>NZ_CP017174.1:5860000-5867500 GCF_006402735.1 Myxococcus xanthus
AGCCTCCGTGAGGGCCTCGCCCGGTACGATCAACGGTGCAGCCGCCCGTGCAGACACTGGAGGTTGTCCTCCAGCCCCTCGCGGTAGGCCTCCCACGTAACGCTGTCGACTCCCGGAGCCGCATCTGAGAACCCAATCCGGCGCAAGCCGAGCAGCCGTTCCGGCCATGGCGAGCAGTCGGAGCGTCAGCGACGCTGGGACGTCGCGTCTCACTGCACCTGCTTGCGCTCCTTGATCAAATTCGCGTCCGCCTTGCGGATGGACTCACCGGCCAGCCGCAGGTGGTGGCCGTTGTGGACGAGCAGGTCGAGGATGGCGTCGGCCAGCGTCGCGTCACCAATGACGGCGTGCCAGTCTTTCGGCTCGAGCTGGGACGTCACCACCGTGGAGGACTGCTGGTAGCGGTCCTCCAGGACTTCGAACAGTTCCTTGCGCTCGGCGGCACCCAGTGGCTCGATGCCGAAGTCATCGAGGATGAGCACCTGGGCCTTGGCCAGCCGCTTGAGCGCGTGCGGGAGCGTCCCGTCTGCCCAGGCCTGGGCCAGTTCGTCGGGTGGTTGGCCATGCCGTGCAGCTTCATCGCGTTGAGTTTCTCCAGCGTCTGGTCCACGAGCATTCCTTCTTCTCCATCAGTCTCGGTGTCCAGTCTGCGCGCGCCCTCATACGCGCGCGAAGACCACCGTCGAGTCTGGGAGACGCAAGCCAGCACCGACGGGCAATGTCCGCGCACGGCCACGAGGCCGTGCGTGCAGTCGGTGGTAGTAGTGGGCGCCGCGCACGTTCTCGTGCTCGGGCACCGCGCCCTTGTCGGCATGCTTCTCGTCGGCGTCCTCAAGGCGGTGCTGGAGGATGACGACGACGGACTTGTAGCTGACGGCACGGTGGCGCAGTGCCCGGGCGCACGCCTTCTCCACGCGGGCCTTGCCGTACTTCTTCTCGTCGGCCAGGCGCAGCACGCCCAGCGACGAGCGAAAGCCCTGCTGCGAGTGGGGCCGCTTCGTCATGAGTTCCTCCACCAGCTTCGCGCACGAGGGGCCCACGCCTTCGGCCCAGCGAGTGAGACGCAAGGGCGTCCACTCGGCGTGCTGCCGGTGGGGGCGGGCATGTGCTCGGGTTGGGTTGAGAAGCGCCCCGGCTGCGCGCTGCGCACATGGCTGGCCACGCGGCGGCCCGCGAGGAAGGCTTCGACGCAGCCCTCCGTGTGACGCACCTCCACCGGATTGCCCACCAGCGTGTACGGCACGCTGTACCAGTGGCCCTCCAACTCGACGTGGTAGTCGATATTCATCCGCGCCTTCTTCCAGAAGGCCAGCTGGTAGGGGCGCGTAGGCAGGGGCTTGAGCGTCGCGCGCTGGTGGAAGTGGTCACCGCCGGCGGTAGACGAGAGTTGGGCCCACGTGCGTCGCAAATTCCTCGGGGCGCAGCCCTTCGAGCCCGCATGCGAAGAGGTGCTGGAGCTCATCGGCGAGCTGTATGCCATTGAAGCGGACCTGCCCTGCCCTGCCCGGCTGGTCAGCCCTGACGGAACTGGTGCGCCAGGCCGCGCTCGCGCACCGGCTCGCCGTGCGTCAAAGACACTCCGCCCCCGTGGTGGAGCGCATCCGCCAGTGGGCCCTGGCCCAGAGGGCCGCTCCCGGCAGGGCCTTACGCAAGGCCCTCGACCCTCGAGTACATACTGAAGCTGTGGGACGGGCTCACCGTCTTCCTGCGCGCCCCCGAGGTGTCCCTCGACAACAACCACGTCGTACGGCAGCTTCGCGACATGGTGGTGAGTCGCAAGAACCACTACGGCAGCAAGTCCCAGCGAGGCACCGAGGTGGCCGCTCTCTTCTACTCCCTCATCGAGACGGCGCGCCTGCCCGGGGAGGCCCCTGGCCACGACCTGCGCCGCGCCGTGCTCGCCGCCATCGAGAACCCGGGCACCATCACGCTCCGGCACCGACAGGACTGACGACCGCTGCCGTCGCCGCGCTCCCGGTTGGTCCGGCGCTGTGTCCAGACGGGGCACGGCGAACTCCTACACAGAGTCAGCTCCGACACGCCCAGCTTCTGTGCGGCCTCCGCCATGCTCGCGACTGCCGCTACCAGATGCTCCGCATAGCGCACCGCGAAGGCGCGTAGCTCCTCGGGGAACGGCAATGAACCACTCCGCCGCCCGGCCTTCAGCCGCTGCGCCTCCAGACGGAACTGCTCCAACTCCTTCTCAATCTCCACGGCCCGCCTCCAGATGTGTGGCCACGGGAGGTCTCACGGGGGGCGGCATTCCGTCACGACGAGGCTCGGCGAACAGTTACGGTGGACTGGGCGGGTTTGCTCAGGAGGACGTTCGACTTCGACGTGTTCGCGTGCGTGAGCTGTGGAGGCAGGCGGCGGGTGCTGACGTACGTGAAGGAAGTGGGAGGGGTGCGCGCGCTTCTGGAGCACCTGGGCATGCCCACGGCAGGTGCGCGCCTGGCCCCGGCGCGAGAGCCCTGCAGGCCGCGTGGTGTTGCGGCTCAAGCTGCCACAGCCAAGAGAACGAGCCCCCTGCCGCGCACCGCATGGGAGCCTGGCCAGGGCCGGCGTGTACCCCAAGGGGCTGCGCGACCTCTCCACCGGCCGGGCGCACTGCTCGGGCTGCCCCTGTCTGCGGCCCTCCTCGGCCCCTCCGCGCCAGCCCTCCCCCTCAACATGGCTTCTATTCCGCCGATACGTCCCAGGGAGCGTATCGGCTCCGCCACCCGCCGCGTGTTGGAGGACGAGCGAAGTTCCGACGGTGGTGATACCTACCAGACGAGGCTCCGCAGCGTGGTGCGCTTGCCGACACGCTCCCAGTGCAGGTCTCCCCCCCAGAGCGCGGGGAACGGTCTCCCCTCCGGAGCGATGGCCAGCCGTCCGTAGAGATAGGGCCCAGGGGTCCGGTCACTGGTGGACACGAGAGTCTCCTGTCCTTTCCCGTCGCTGTCGGAGAAGACGATGGTGAATGGGCCCCCCTTGGACGCGCCCGGGTCCTCCTCCTCGCTCCTGGCCTTCGGCAACACCCAGGCCACAGGCAGGTCCACCTCCACGTGGTTGGGCGTCACCCACCGCGCGGTGGGCGGTGGTACTCTCCGACCGGGGCGGCGGAACCAGGTGCTCACTGGGATACCCTCTTGGGTGCGGGCCACCCCCAGTTGCACCGGGCGGGAGTGGACGTCTCCTCGCTCGCTCCACCACAGCTCGAGGTGGTCTGCACCGAGGATGGCTTTGGGACTCGTGTCCGTGGCCACCACCGTGTGGTCGTCATGGAACTGCGCCACCACCGTCACGGTGTTGCCGCGCCGAAACGCGTGTACCTTCAGGTCCGCGTCTTCCTTTCCGCTCCAGTGCTTCCGTCCCCAGCTCACCCACACCGGGGCATGGCCGGCGGGGATTCCTGTTCCCGGGGCGAGCACCACCGCGTGCTCGGACTGACGGCGCTCCTCGGAACCGTCCTCCTCCTCCCCGGACTCCGAGTCCTCATGGCTCAACGTGCTGAAACGCTGCGCCAGCAGGCTCAGACTCGCCGAGTGATAGCGATCGCTCGATGAGGTTCCCACCAGCAGTGGCCCTTTCCGATCGAAGCGGACGGAACAGTGTCGGACCATCCAGTGAGTCCGCTGCGGCCGAGGGTGAGTACCTCCGGACCGCCACCCCTACTGGAGATCGGGCATTGGTCCATGGCTCCAGGACCCATCCCTCCCCCGGTGAGGGCAAAGCGCTCCCCGCTGGCAAGTCCCACGAGGACCACCGGGCCCGTGGTGCCCTCGCCCTGTTTGAAGAAGCTGTAGCAGACCACGTCGTCGTCCTGGCCATCCCCGTCGAGCTCCAGTTGGAAGTGCGTGATGAGATAGGCGCCCTCCTGCTTCGCACGAGCATGAAACCAGGACATGAAAGGAGTGGATGTAGATGCAACCGCGGGAGTCGCTGGCGGCGCCGCCAGCAGGGCAAGACATGGAAGAAGGGAGAGGACGACCATATCCATCCATCTCAACAACAGCGCCCTCAGCCGGACAAGCGCTGACGATGGCTCCCTGACTCACGCGATGGGCTCGCCTCTTGTTCCTTCAGCTCTGCCTCCGCCCAGGGAACGCTCCGCGTCTCCGACTCGACGGGCGAGTCGCCGTGGAACGCATAAGAGGGATGGGCGGCCTGCTGAGGGAGGGAGGGTGCGGAGGGGCCAAGGAGGGCCGCTGCCGTCGCCGCGCTCCCAGCGAGTGCCGAGTACCTGCTGGTGCTGGCCACGACGGCGGCGCTGCTGGCGGCGGGGGGCGTGCGCCGGCTGCGCACGCGGCGCCTGGCCCAACGCCCGCGGTGAGGCGCCGAAAACCCAAGACGCCCAAAACAGAAAACCCCCGGTGTCCACGAGGGACACCGGGGGTTTCTCAAAAAGAATCCGGCAGCGACCTACTCTCCCGCGCGGTTTCCCGCGAAGTACCATCGGCTCTGGAGGGCTTAACTTCCGTGTTCGGGATGGGAACGGGTGGGACCCCTCCGACATAGCCACCGGAAAACAAGCGACAGTGCATACAAAGGGTAAGTTTCGAATTTCTTGCTAAGCGAAGTCTCGCTGTGCGTATTTCAGTCTTCCAGGCGAGTGCGTGAAGCACTCGAGCCTCGGCCTTGGCCCCGAGTCCCTTACTCCCCTTGAGGGGGCATGCAAGAGAATGGGGAAAGTAAGCCTCACGACCAATTAGTACCGGTTAGCTGAACGTGTTACCACGCTTACACACCCGGCCTATCAACGTCGTAGTCTTCGACGGGTCTTCAGGGGCTTGCGCCCGGGATACCTGGTCTTGAGGTCGGTTTCCCGCTTAGATGCTTTCAGCGGTTATCCAATCGGCACATGGCTACCCAGCGATGCCTCTGGCGAGACAACTGGTACACCAGCGGTGCCTCCAACCCGGTCCTCTCGTACTAAGGTCAGAGCCTCTCAAGTATCCTACGCCCACAGCAGATAGGGACCAAACTGTCTCACGACGTTTTGAACCCAGCTCGCGTACCGCTTTAATTGGCGAACAGCCAAACCCTTGGGACCTGCTCCAGCCCCAGGATGCGATGAGCCGACATCGAGGTGCCAAACCTCCCCGTCGATGTGAACTCTTGGGGGAGATAAGCCTGTTATCCCCGGAGTACCTTTTATCCGTTGAGCGATGGCCCTTCCATTCAGGACCACCGGATCACTATGACCTGCTTTCGCACCTGCTCGACGTGTCCGTCTCGCAGTCAAGCTCCCTTATGCCATTGCACTCGACGCCCGGTTTCCAATCGGGCTGAGGGAACCATCGCGCGCCTCCGTTACTTTTTGGGAGGCGACCGCCCCAGTCAAACTACCCACCAGACAGTGTCCCAATCCCGGCTGACGGGACATGGTTAGACACCAGAAATCAACAGGGTGGTATTTCACCGTTGCCTCCACCGAACCTAGCGGCCCGGCTTCAAAGGCTCCCACCTATCCTACACAGTCAATCCCTAGTGTCACTGTCAAGTTATAGTAAAGGTTCACGGGGTCTTTCCGTCTTGCTGCGGGTAAACTGCATCGGCACAGCTATTTCAATTTCGCTGAGTCCCTCTCCGAGACAGCGCGGAAGTCGTTACTCCATTCGTGCAGGTCGGAACTTACCCGACAAGGAATTTCGCTACCTTAGGACCGTTATAGTTACGGCCGCCGTTTACTGGGGCTTCGGATCATCGCTTCACCTTGCGGCTGACGAATCCCCTTAACCTTCCAGCACCGGGCAGGAGTCAGACCCTATACGTCGGCTTGTCGCCTTCGCAGAGTCCTGTGTTTTTGGTAAACAGTCGCTACCGCCATTTCTCTGCAACCTCTCTCAGCTCCGGCTGTACGCCTTCACCTACCAGAGGCCCACCTTCTTCCGAAGTTACGGTGGAAATTTGCCTAGTTCCTTGGAGGAGAGTTCTCTCAAGCGCCTTAGGATTTTCTCCTCGCCCACCTGTGTCGGTTTACGGTACGGACACCCTGCAAGCTCCCTACGGGACTTTTCTTGGAAGCAGAGCATCAGCGACTTACCCCTTACGGGGCGCCATGGAGTCTCGGGGATAACTGCCGCGCCTTTATTCGTACGCGACACCCCTACACCTTTAGACTGACACAACCACCGGTCAGCTCGCCTAGCTTTCTCCGTCCTCCCTTAGTTCAACGCTCACAAGATGGTGCAGGAATATTAACCCGCTTTCCATCACCTACGCCTTTCGGCCTCGGCTTAGGTTCCGACTAACCCTGGGAAGATTAACTTGACCCAGGAAACCTTGGGCTTACGGCGAGGGGGTTTCTCACCCCCTTTATCGCTACTCATTTCGGCATCAGCACTCCCAGTCGCTCCAGCCGCCTTTTCAGTCGACCTTCGCTGCAACTGGGACGCTCCCCTACCGCCACACGCTTTACGTGTGACCCGAAGCTTCGGCACTAGTCTTGAGCCCCGTTACATTTTCGGCGCGGCCTGTCTTGACCAGTGAGCTATTACGCTTTCTTTAAAGGATGGCTGCTTCTAAGCCAACCTCCTGGTTGTCAATGACCTGCCACATCCTTTCTAGTGTTCACTTAGACTAGATTTGGGGGCCTTAGCTGTCGGTCTGGGTTATTCCCCTCTTGCCAATGGACGTTATCACCCACTGACTGCGTCCCGGGATAACAATTGCCGGCATTCGGAGTTTGGTACGGTTTGGTAATCTGGTGAGACCCCTAGCCGTTCCAGTGCTCTACCTCCGGCATTGAATTGCCCGAGCCGATACCTAAATATCTTTCGGGGAGAACCAGCTATCACGGAGTTTGATTGGCCTTTCACCCCTACACACAGCTCATCTCAGAAATTTTCAACTTTCACGAGTTCGGTCCTCCATGCGGTGTTACCCGCACTTCAACCTGGCCATGTGTAGATCACCCCGCTTCGGGTTATAATACACGCAACTAAACGCCCTATTCGGACTCGCTTTCGCTCCGGCTCCACCTAACGGCTTAGCCTCGCTACGTATATTAAGTCGCCGAATCATGATGCAAAAGGTACGCTCTCGCACTGGGTTGCCCCGTAGTGCTCGAACTGCTTGTAGACATGCGGTTTCAGGTTCTTTTGACTCCCCTTACCGGGGTTCTTTTCACCTTTCCCTCGCGGTACTTGTTCACTATCGGTCGCCAAGGAGTATTTAGCCTTACCGGATGGTCCCGGCTGATTCAGGCAGGATTGCACGTGTCCCGCCCTACTTGGGTAACCCACTCAGCTCCAACTCGCTTTCGCGTACGCGACTATCACGCTCTTTGGTGCCTCTTTCCAGAGGCTTCCGCTAGCAAGTCAAAGTCCTACCGTGGACCCACTACCCCGACGCCACTTTCGTGGTTTCGGTTTGGGCTTCTCCCATTTCGCTCGCCACTACTTTGGGAATCACTCATTGTTTTCTCTTCCTCAGGGTACTGAGATGTTTCACTTCCCCTGGTTAGCTCCATCCCACCTATGTATTCAGTGAGAGGTAACGCCGCTATTCGCAGCG
>NZ_CP017174.1:8870000-9135000 GCF_006402735.1 Myxococcus xanthus
GTAGCCCGCCACCGCCGCGCTGCCGAACGTGGCCACGATGCGCGCCAGCACCACCCAGCTCGTCGTGGCCACCAACGCCTGGGCCGTGCCCGCGCCCGACATCCGCAGCATGGCCAGCATCGTCCCCGGTTCCAAGCGCAGGTGCTCGCGCCGCAGCCGCAGCCGGCCGGAGCCCCGCGCCAACCGGTAGAGCTGGTACACCACGCCGCAGGAGCGCCCGAAGGTGGTGGCCACCGCGGCGCCCATGACGCCCAGCTCCGGGAAGGGCCCCACGCCAAAGATGAGGAGCGGCGCCAGCACGATGTTGATGGCGTTGGCCAGCCACAGCACGCGCATGGCGATGGCCGCGTCCCCCGCGCCGCGGAAGATGGCGTTGATGAGGAACAGCAGCAGGACGCTGCCCATGCCGCCCAGCATCACCTGCGTGTAGCGGATGCCGTGCTCCAGCACCCACGGCGAGCCGCCCATCAGCGCCATCAACGGCCGCGCGAAGTAGACGCCCGCCACCGACAACGGAATGGACAACACGACGCCCAGCCCCAGCGCCTGCACCGCCGTGCGCGCGGCGCGCTCCGGGTCCCCTTCACCGATGCGCCGGGACACCAGCGCCGTGGCGCCGATGCTCAGCCCCGCGGACGCCGCGTAGATGATGGTGAGCAGCGACTCCGTCAGGCCCACCGCCGCCACCGCGTCCGCCCCCAACCGGCCGACGAAGAAGACGTCGACGACGGCGAAGACGGACTCCATCATCATCTCCAGCACCATCGGCACTGCGAGCAGGAAGATGGCGCTGCGAACCGGAAGCCGGGTGAGGTCCCTCTCGGTTCCGTGAATGGCTTCCTTCACCGAAGCCCAGAACCCCTGAGGCCCCTCTTCGGGCGGACCTCCTGCTTCCGCCGGCACGGGTTCGAACCCGACCGGGGATGACTCAGACATGCCTGCCTCCGTTGGCGCCCTTCTGTCAGGAAGGCGGAAAGAGGTCCAGGGACGCCGCGCCCCATGACACCTGACGCCTCTCCCCTCCCGGTCCCCTGCGCGGCGAGCGGGCAACCGCGTCCAGGGCAAGGCCCGGCCCTGAGAGCGTCGGACGCTGGACAACCTACCTGCGCCGTCGGGCCGTCGGGCCGCCGAGCGCGTGGGTGTAGGGTGCCGCGTCAATGGTCATCAGCTTGCCGCACGGAAGTGCGCCCGCGGTGCCTGCCGGGGGGGACGCGCACTTCAGCCTCTCCAGCAGCGCGCGGGTGCTGGGAACTCTCCACCTGGGTCCTGGAGCCAACATCGCGCAAGGCGCGGTGGTGCGCTCGCATGACGGCGCCGTGCGGTTGGGCGCGGGCTCGGCCGTGTTGGAGAATGGTGTCATCATCGGACTGCCGCAGCAGCCCGTCACGGTGGGAGAGCGCACCTTCCTAGACCACCGCAGCCTCGTGCTGGGCGCGGAGGTCGGCGCGCTCTGCGATGTGGGAGGTGGCTCCATCCTCATGCCCGGCGCGCGCATCGGCACGCGCTGCCTGCTGGCGGAAGGAACGCTCATTCCAGCGGGCACCGTGGTGCCGGACGACTCCGTCGTCGTGGGCCGCCCCGGCCGCATTCTCCGTCGAACCACCGCGGATGACCTGGAACGGCTCCGGAAGCGCCGCGGCGGAAGCCTCGACCTCCCGGGCCAGCCACTCACCGCTTTCTCCGCGAGAGATCGCGCAGAGGACGCTCCCATGGGACAGCTCTATACGTTTCGCGACAAGCACCCACTGGTGCACCCCACCGCCACCCTCTTCTCCTCGGCCGAGGTGACAGGGGACGTCATCATCGGCCCGGGCTGCATCATTGGCCCCGGGGTCAAAATCCTCGGGGATGGCAATGGTCCAGTCCGCATCGGCGCGGGCGTGCAGGTGCTGGCCAACACCGTGCTGCACCGGCTGTCGGACCACACGCTGACGCTGGAGGACGGCGTCATCATCGGTCCGGGCTGCACGGTGCATGGCAGCTTCGTGGGCGCGAACACCGTGGTGGAGCCGGGCGCCATCCTCTGTGACGGGACGCGGCTGGGACGCGGCAGCTTCGTGGGCGCGGGCAGCCTGGTGAAGCAGGGCAGCGCCTTCGCGGATGGTGCGCACATCGAGGGCTTCCCAGCGACGCAGACGGGTACGTTGGCGTCGCTGCCGCCAGTGCCCCGCTGGGCGCTGCGGCCGGAAGACCTGCCGGGGCTGCGGCGCATCGGCTAGCGCGCCCGCCCGCTCACCGCTGCTTGTCCGCGTGATTGAAGGCCGCGAGCAGCGTGCCCATGGCATGGAACGCCAGTCCCATGCCCCAGCCGATGGCGGGGTACTGCACCCACCAGCCCGGCCCCGAAAACAGGTTGATGAGGGTGAGCCCTCCCATGACGATGGTGTAGCTCGTCGCGTGTGACGCAAGGCCCATGTAGGCCTTGCGCATGCGGCGCTGCGCCTTGTCGCGTCCCGCGCGCGCGGAGATGGCGCTCTCCACGGCGGCTTCGCTCACGCCCATCTCCCGGGCCATGGCGAGCAGGTCCTCCCGGGTGAGCGAGCGATCCACGCCCTTGCCCGCCAACGCGTGAGCCGTGGCCTCGCGGATGATGTCCGCGGCCTCGTTCTGGGAAAAACTCGGAGGTGCGCTGCGCTGCCGTGTGTCCGCCATGGGACTGGGACGCTAGCGCGGCGCATCCGCCACGAAAAGAGAAGGAATCCCCCCCACGCCCGTTCTCGCTGGCGGCCCACCTGCTTTCACAAATTGCGAAGGGGGAACTCATGCTTCATGGCATTCGCAGGTCCATGAAGCCTCGGCACGCCAGCCCGAGGGAAGCACGCGCGCCGCGGCGGAGGCACCGGCCCGGACGCGGACGGCTGGCACCAGGAAATCGGCTGCGACGGCAGCCCGGGCCAGAGCGGCTCGCCCATCTACTCGTATGACGCGCCCGTCTCGGGGCCGGTCGTGGTGGGCCAGTACAACCAGTACTCCTGCGACGCCACGGGCTGCGCGGGCAAC
The DNA here is from genome assembly GCF_006402735.1 of Myxococcus xanthus. Lineage (NCBI taxonomy): Bacteria > Pseudomonadati > Myxococcota > Myxococcia > Myxococcales > Myxococcaceae > Myxococcus > Myxococcus xanthus. The sequence continues at coordinate 8,873,001 of NZ_CP017174.1, forward strand.
GCCTTTCCGAACAGGATGGGGCACCTGACGCCCGCGTGGAACAAACCCATCAGCTACTTCATCCGTAAGTGACGCTCCGGGACACGCGTCCGTGGCAGGGGCGCGCGTCCCGCGGCCATGCGGTGAACCCGAGTCAAGCGCGCCAGCCCACCAGTGACGGCTTCCGTGCGCTCCGCTGCCCCCGGGGGTCGTTCCGCGTCGAAAGGCCCCGACAGAATAATGAGGCGCCCACGCACATGGTGAGGACGATGCCTCCATCCGACGCCGCGACTCTCGGGAGCAGCCACCGGCAGCCTGCCAGCGAAACACCCGTCGGGTATCCCCTGGAGCATGACCACACGGTCCAGTTCTATGAGGACGAGGCATTCGTCATCGACATCGTCGAGGCCTACATCACGGGCGGGCTCGAACGAGGAGACCCGCTCATCATCATCGCCCAGGCGAGCCACCGTCAGCAGCTCATCGCGCGGCTGGTGGCCGCGGGCGTGGACACCGCGGCGGCCATCGCGAGCGGGCAACTCACCCTGCTCGATGCCCGTGAGACACTGGCGCGCTTCATGGTGGGGGGACGCCCGGACTGGGAGCGCTTCCGCCAAGTCATCGGCACCGTGATTGAGCACAGCCTCGCGGCCACGCGCCCCGGCGCCAAGGTACGCGCCTACGGCGAGATGGTGGATGTCCTCTGCCTGGATGGGAAGCCGGACGTGGCGGTGGAGCTGGAGGCACTGTGGAATGACCTCAGCGTGCTCTACCCCCTGTCCCTCCTGTGCACCTACGCCATCGGCCACTTCGGCCAGGCGGCGCACGCGCGGCCCTTCCTCGATGTCTGCAAGGCGCACGCACACGTCATTCCCACCGAGCGCTACACACGGCTCGCGGATACGGAAGGACGGCTGCGAGAGGTCAGCCTCCTCCAGCAGCGCGCCCAGGCACTGGAGGCGGAAGTCCAGCAGCGGCAGCAGGCGGAGCAGGCCCTGCGCGAGGCACTCCATCGCCGGGATGAATTCCTGGCCCTGGCCGGTCACGAGCTGAAGACGCCCCTGACCGCGCTCCAACTCCAACTCCAATCACTCCCCTCCGCGGCGGCGCGGAAGGATGGCAGCGGACGCCTGCTGGAGCGGCTGGACAAGGCCATCCGCCATACCGAGCGGCTCGCCACGCACATCGACGGGTTGCTCGACGTCTCCCGCATCGGAGAGGGCCAGGTGCCCTTGATGATGGAGCCGCTCGACCTGTCGCGGCTCGTTCGGGAAACGGTTGCCCGCGCCATGACTCCGGCGGCCGAGGCGGACTGTCCCATCCAGTTGATGGCGGATGTCCCTATCGAAGGCGTGTGGGACCCGCTGCGGATTCAGCAGGTGGTGGGCAACCTCCTGGTCAATGCCTTCAAGTACGGCAAGGGCCGTCCCATCGAGGTGCGGGTGGAAGGCGCACCGGACCACGCGCGCATCACCGTGAGAGACCACGGCATCGGCATCGCCCCCGAGCACCAGGAGCGCATCTTCCACCGCTTCGAACGCGCCGTTCCATCGAGCGCCTTTGGAGGGCTGGGCCTGGGGCTCTACGCGGCCCGCCAGGTCGTGGTGGCGCACGGCGGCACCCTCCGCGTGGAGAGCGAGTTGGGCCAGGGCGCCACCTTCATCGTGGAGTTGCCCTACCGTCCGCAGTAGCGCGGCGGCGGCCTCAAATCCAGAAGGCCATGTCGCGCTCGGCGTCCTCGGGCCCCGAGCCCTGGCCGCCCTCCCGCAGCCAGCGGCGATACGCCTCGATGTCGGCGTGGTGCAGATCCGCCTCCGTGCCGGAGTAGACGCCTCCGCCCGGGCCGTCCAGCAGGGCCTCGCGCTGGATGTCCATGATGACCACGTCCTGCTGGATGACCTGCCGCGTGTACCACCGCACCAGCGGCATCATGGCGCGTCCCACCAGCGCACCGGGGACATCCACCGGCAAGCGATAGCTGATGGCCGTGTAGACAAGGCTGTCCGTGGGCCCGACGGGCGTGCACTGCGAGTTGATGACGAAGCCGTGCTCGCCCCACAGGTAGTCCACGCGCGTGACATTGGGGACGTAGAACTTGTCGGTGTGGAGCAGCGGCAGTCCGCGCGGATTGAAGAGCCGGCCCAAACCCGTGACGGTGTCCTGTGCCTGCTTGTACGTCACCAACACGCTGCCCGCCGTGCGCCGCACCGTGGCCGGCACTCGCTTGCTGGCGGGCCTGCGGAACCAGCCCGGATGCACGAAGAGCGTGTGCGGGACGTCCATGAAGTTCTCGACGAGGTTCGTCACCCCGTTCGGGAAGCGCGTCACCATGAAGTAGACGGTCCACCCCTCCTGGTCCCAGTAGGGCACGCGGAACGGCGCGGACCGCGCGGGCTCGGCGCCGCCCATGTAGACGAACACGAGGCCGTCCTGCTCCAGGGTGGGAAAGCGCGTCAGGCGCCCCAGCGCGCAGGGCGCGGTCGCCAGTCCTGCCCGTGCGCAGGCGTCGGCGTCGAGCAACTCGCTTCGCTGCGAGGGCCCCAACGATGGCACCTCCACCACGGCGCCCGAAGCGTCGTAGACCCAGCCGTGATACGGGCAGCCGATGCGGCCATCGAAGACCGCGCCCCGGGACAGCCGCGCGTTGCGGTGCAGACACCGGTCCCGGAGAGCGGTGGGCTGCCCATGTACGTCACGGAAGAGGACCACCCCCGTGCCGAAGAGGGTCCGCGCCAGGGGCTCGCCAGGCTTCAGCTCGGTGGAGAGACACGCGACGTACCAGAAGTCCTTCAGCGCGCCACAGCGCGTGAGGTCGGCTTCGGCCTCCAGGTCCACGTTGGGAGCGGGCGAGGTGTCGCGCGAATGCAGGCGCAGTGGCGGTCTCATGTGGCGGCTCCGGAGAAATGGTCCGACCAGCCCGTCAGGCGGTGCAGGTCCACGGGCTTGATGTCGCCCGCGCGCTGGCCCAGCGCGACGCAGCGAGCCTCGTAGCGGCGAGCCCCCTCCTCCACGCGCATGGCACGCACCGGACCGAGCTGTCCCAGGGCTCGCGCATAGCGGTAGTGGTGTCCCTCGCAGAAGGCGTGCTCCACGGCCTCCGCGGCGGCGGCGAGCCGTGAGGCGGGGGCGTCCGTCTCCAGGAACAAGACGTAGGACGGCGCGGGAGTCCACTCGGGCGCCAGCATGGAGAAGCCGGGGCGCGCGCCGCCAAAGAAGTCCGGAAGCACGGCATCCAGCACGTCTCCCACGCGCGTGCCGGCGAGCTTCTCGCCCACCAGGTCACAAACGGCGTCCGCTCGGCCGACGAAGCGAAGGCAGGGCGTCGCGTGTTGGAAGCCCTCCACGCGGACCAGGTCGCCCAGGCGGTAGCGCAGCAGGCCGCCCGAGGTGGACAACAGCACCGTGTACGTGCGGCCCTGCTCCAGCTCGTGTGCGAGGCGAGGTCGCGAGATGGGGTGCTCGCTGTCGATGAACTCGAAGAAGTGGCTGCGCACCGCGAGCACGGGGGCGGGCGCATCGAAGAAGGGCACGGTGACGACGCCCTCCGTGGCCAGCAGCCCCTTGCCCTGCACCTCCACGCCCGGAAAGCGGCGGCATGCGGCGGGAAGCGCGTGGGCTGCCTGTGCGTCCGTCCACATGCTGAGAAGCGACAGTCGAGGCCACAACGCGCGGGCGCTCCAGCCACCTCGCAGCACCTCACGCAGCAGCGAAGCTCGCTCCGGGCGCGGAGAGAAGCGCATCCGGGCCAGCACCGCTTGCAACGCGGCTTCATCGTGCGCGGCGCCGGACGCAGGCGGCCGGCAGCGCCCTCGCGTCAGGTCATCGGCCAGTCGCTCCCCGTGCCGCTCCAGCGCGTCCATGAGGAGCGTGAGGAAGCTGGGGTTCCACACGCTGATGAGAGCCAGGTCCTCGCGGGCGACGAGATGCCAGAGCGTCACGTAGCGGCAGGACTCCACGTCCGGCAGGGCCCCCACTTCACCGGGCACCGCGAAGATGCGGGACAGCAAGGGGCGCAGCACGCGCGAGAAGTAGGCGCTGTCCTCCGCGCTGCCCACGGGAATGCCGCCCGCCGTGCGGGCCTGCTTTCGCGCCAGTGGGGAGATGGACCAGTAGCTGGCGCCCTCGCGCAACGCGGGCCGGCGGTGGAGCAACTCGAAGAGCATGGGGGCCAGGGCGCGCTGGAACTCGGCCAGGAGACCGCGCGTCATGGGCACCCGCTTGCTGGCGCCCGAAGAGCCGCCTGAGAGTTCGAAGCGCAGCACCGGCTCACGCGTGAGCACCCGGGCCTCGCCCGCGGCGATGCGCTCCACGTCCGGACCCAGCGCGTCCGGCGTCACCCACGGCACGGCATTTTGGAAGTCACGGGCGTCGCGGATGCGGCGGAAGTCAGGGATGCGCTCCGCCTGCACGCTGCCCACGGCCGAACGAAGCACCCGCTGAAGACACACCGCCTGCGCGGCCTCGGGGTCGCGCAAGGCCCGGTGGAAGCGCAGCGCGGAGGGAGCGAGCACCACCCGCAGTCCCTCCAGCGGCAAGGAGGAAGCACTCACGTCAGCCTCACGTCCGCACACGGACGCCCGCGTGTCTCAACCCGCGCCGGGCCCAGCCGCGAAGCTGTCCGGACACGCTCCGCCCCAGTGCCAGGCAGAGGTCCCACCAGCGAATCTCCACCAAGCACACCAACTCCTCGCCCTCGCCATGGCGCGGATTGCGCTCGGCGAAGAAGGCGATGTCGGGGTGCAGTGCCGTCGCGCGGTCGATAGGCGCGACGCCATCCCGCACGCGATAATGCACGCCCTGGAAACGGAGCGTGCCCCGCGACGCGTCGTACTGCGCGCCGAACCAGCGGGCGGCCAGCGCGTGCAGGAAGTCGGCGCGTCCGGGGGGCGGCGTCCAGTCCCGCCGAGGCATCGTCCTGGGGAAGTAGTTCACCGCGAGCAGGTACGTCTTGAAGCCGGCGCTCAACAGCAGCCAGTGCACCGGCCGCAGGGGATGACGGAGCTTGCGTGACAACACGAAGCGCCCGAAGCACACCTGCAACACCTTGTGGCCCCACCAGTCGGGGTGGATGACCGTGTCGCCCGAATACACCACCTCCACCCGCTGCCCGCCCGCGAGCTCCTCGGCGACGCGCAGCGTGCTGAAGCCCACCAACTCCCCGCCTCGGCGCGTGTGGAGGAGGATGACGTACTGCTTGGCCTCCAGGTCCTCGGCGAAGCGCTCCGGCGACACGCCCGTGTAGCAGAGCTGCATCAGCGCCAGCATCTGCCCACGCTGCGCGTCCGTGAGCGCATCACGCCGCACCGTCGAGCCCTTGAGCGGCGACATCATGGCCGGGCACGCCCTTGCAACACCTCCGCGTCGGGAGGCTGCCGAAGCTCGTGCGTGCGGTCCGGCGTCAGCGACACCTCCTGCACGTCGCCCCCGTACCAGTGCACCCGCGCCGTCACGGGCCCCGAGTACCGGCCCAGCCCGAAGTGCAGCCGTGCGTCCGCCGCCGCGGAGAAACCGCCCATCAACCCCACCTCCTGCACCTGCTCCACGCGCTTCCCCGCCTCCTCGTAGGAGACGACCACCCGGGTGCCCACGGCGCTCCGGTGCGTGCGTCCACCGTGGCCCACCAACGTGAGTCCCACGAAGTGCGCATCCTGGCGTTCCTCCGAGCGCAGCGTGTTGCGATACAGCGACACCGGTCCGTGCTGATTGGTGATGAGCGCGTCCACGTCACCGTCCCCATCCAGGTCCGAGAGCAGCACGCCTCGCGAGTTGTCCGGGTCGTCCAACCCAAGCTCTCGCGCCAGGTCCACGAAGTGTCCGGGCTTCGCATCCCCCAGGTTGAGATACGCGCGGCGCGCTTCATTCGGATAGATGGTGCGGCCCCGGATGTCGCCCCACTTGTCCGCGTACGTGTGGATCTCCGGGCCGGACTGCATCAGCTTGTGGTTGACGTACCAGTAATCCTTGCGCTGGCCATCGGGGATGCGCCACCGCGCCGCATCCAGGCGTTCATCCACCATGCCATTGGCCTGCACCAGGTCCGGCCAGCCGTCGTTGTCCAGGTCTCCCGCCGCCGCGCCCCAGCCGAAGCGCCGCTCGTTGAGCGCGCCACGGAAGGTGGCCTCGTCCCGGAACTCCGGCGTGAAGGCGTCCTTCCCGGGGCCCACCATCCACAGCAGGCTGCCCTCCGCCTGGAGCGAGTGGTGGACGTTGGAGACGTACAGGTCCAACCAGCCGTTGCGGTCGAAGTCCGCCACGGAGGCATTCATCCCCTTGTATGTGTCCTTTCCAATCTCACCGAAGAGCCGGCCCGCCACGCGGCGGAAGTGCTTGCCGCCCTCGTTGAGGTAGACGTCGTCCGGCCCGAAGTCGTTGGCCACGTACAGGTCCGTCCACCCGTCGCGGTTGAAGTCCACCGTGCTCACCGCCAGCGACCAGTGCGTCTCCGGCATGCCCATGGCGGCGATGTCCACCTTCTCGAAGGTGCCGTCTCCCCGTCCCCGGTAGAGCGCGTTGAGCCCGCCGTTGGCCGCGTTGTGCCAGCCGTCATGCATGAAGCGGAACATGCGGCGGTCCTCTGCGTGCTCGGGCTCCGGCAGACGGAAGAGGTTGAGCGGCACCGGCGGCTCGTAGCCCGGCAGGTGCGTGGTCATCACGTTGAGGACGAAGAGGTCCAGGTGCCCGTCCCGGTCGTAGTCCAGGAAGGTGAGGCCCAGGCTCACCGCGTGGTCCGTCACGCCCGCGGCCTCCGTCACATCCTCGAAGCCCGCGGTGCCCGTCTCGCGCAGCGTGTTGCGCAGCAGCCGGACGGGCCCGAAGGCCACCGCCACCGCGAGGTCCAGGTCACCGTCACCATCCCAATCCACGAAGGTGCCGCCGCCCGGCAGCCCCTCTTCCTTGTAGCGCGTGGCGAAGCGCTCCAGCGCGGGCACGGGCACCCGTTCGAAGCGGAGGTCGCCCAGGTTGCGATAGAGGACCGCGTGGTCCTCGGGCCGAGCCAGCGGGTGCGTGAGGAACAGGTCCGGCCGACCATCCCCGTCGTAGTCCCCCACGGCGACCGCGTCCCCCACCGCCACCAGCCACTTCGCGACGTGCCCCAGCCGAGGGTCCAGCTCCTCGAGCGTGTGGCCCATGGTGGAGTCGAGCCCCGCGTCCCGCGCCTCCACGCGCTCCATGCGGAAGTCCAGCGGCGTGGTCCGGACTCCGGGCGTGGCGGCCAGGGTGTAGCCACCCACCATGAGACCTCCCAGCCCGCCCACCACCGCCGCGCGCTTCAGCCAGCCCGACGACACCAGCGTGTTCAAGGACTCGCGCCACCCGCGCTGCCAGGCGGCTCGCGCGTGGATGAACAGGAAGCGGACCGTGGCGCACGTGAGGGCCGCATAGAAGAACGTGTAGACGCTCTCCTTGAAGTGCAGCACCAGGTCCACCAGCGTCACCGCCAGCGCCAGCAGTATCTGCCCGCGCCGCGTGCCCGGAGACGTGGCCGGGTCGGTGAGCATGTAGAAGACGAAGATGAAGAACGACGGCGCGCCCAGCGTACCGAGGAAGAGGACCTCCGGCGGCAGGTGGTGCCGGAGCACATAGGCGCGCAGCGCCGTCTGGAGCGCGTAGAAGAAGAGGAAGCTGACCACCAGCCACCCGCGCCCCACCCGGAAGAAGAACAGCACCAGCGCCGCCATGAGGATGAAGGCGGAGAGGGCCACCTCGCCGTTGGCCCACTGATAGGCGGGCGCGGCGGTGATGAGCTCCCGGGTGAAGAGCAGCGACATGGCCACGCCGAACATGGACGGATTGAAGACGTGGCGGCCCTGGAAGGTGAGCACGTACTTCGAGCCGATGGCGATCCACACAGGAAGGAGGAGCAGCCAGCTCGAATGCGAGTAGTTGAGCAGCAGCGCCAGCGAGCAGCAGGAGATGTACGCGCTCAGGGGCACGACCTTCTGCCGCTTCAGCCCCCAGCCCAGCGCGACGTCCAACACGCTGCCCGTCACCACGATGGCGGCCATCTGCCACGGGCTGCGGTTGAAGCCGAAGAAGGTGAAGCCGAGCACGCCGTAGAGCGTCAGCAGGAAGGCGAAGGGCAGGCGCGGGTCGTTCCAGCGAGGCCAGACCCAGCCCCAGCGTTCGACACGTGGCGCCGTGTGCAGCGGGACATACACCTGTGCAGCCGGGCTCACCCCGGGACCAACGCTCATGGAAGCCCGCCTCCCGCCAAAGCGCGTCGCCGCGCGCGTGCGGAGCGTGCCCCGTGGAGCGCGCCCTGTCCAATCACGTCAGGGGCTTGCAAGAGCCCCTCCTGTCCATGCATCCATGCCATGTCCAGGACGCTGCAAACTCCGGGCGCAGGTCCTTCAGCGCGCGCTTTCCGATGCCCTCTCCGCACACCCGAGCCCTTCTCGCCATCCTCGCCGCTGTCTGCATCGTGGCGGCGGGCTGGTTCCGCCACGCCCAGAACGTGAAGGGCTCGCGAGGCGGACGCATCTCCGGCCCCAAGCTGGCGTGGCTCTTCTACGCGGTGTTCCTGTGGTTCCTCGCGTGCCCGCTGGTGGCGCTGGACGTGGCGGTGCCGGAGGAGGCGCGAGGCGTGCTGGGCGCGTTCGCCGCCTTCATGTGGCTGCGAGGCGTGGCGGAGCTGTACCTGCTCTACGGCGTGAAGCGCTGGCGGCCCCCGTATGGCGTGGCCCATGACGTGGCGTGCATCGCGCTGGTGCTGGGGGGACTGTTCTGGGGCCGGACGCGGTGGCTGGGCGTGCTCGGTCCTGAAGACTTGTGGGCCCTGGCCTTCCTGGGCCTGGTGCTCGTGAGCCTGTTCGTCGAGGTCGCCTACGCGGCCCTGTTCTTCCACGCGGTGGAGGGCCGCACCACGGGCGAGGACGGCATCTGGTTCGCGGACGAGGAGCAGGCCCGCTTCCGCCGCATCAACCGGTTGACGCTGGCGCTCAACGTGCCCCTGTACGCGGGACTGGCGGGCCTGCTCGCGGTGGGAGCGTGGTAGGCGCGGTGTCGACACGCACGAAACAGCCAGGGGCATGGCTGCTACACTGCGCGCATCCGCTGGCGCAGCCCGGACCTCATGCCGCCGGGTCGAAAAGACATGGGACATCCCACCCTCGAGAATGAAACGCCCTTTGCCTTCGACATGATGGGCCTCGCCGACGAGGACGGCAGGCCCCTGCTGTTGCTCGTCGTGAAGGCCACCTATGCCTTTGGCCCCTCCGGATTGAAGCTCGCCGACACGCAGGTGCCGGTGACGTGGAGCGGTGAGTCCTGGGGCAAGCCCGGCGAGTCCAGCGACAAGTTCGAACCCGAGAGCGCCTTCATCAAGCTGGCCACGGACGTGGCGCTGATTGGCCATGCCTACCCGCCCCAGAAGGGCGCCACCGAGGCGCTGGTGGCACTTCAGGTCGGGCCGCTGAAGAAGGCCGTGCGCGTCGTGGGCGAGCGGACCTGGTTCAAGAGCATGGGGCGTATCGCGGCCACCAGGCCGCTCCCCTTCGACAAAATCCCGCTCACGTGGGAGCGCGCCTTCGGCGGCTGGGACAAGACAGACACCGCGAAGCCGGCCTTCGAGCCGCGCAACCCCGCGGGCGTGGGCTTCCGCGCCAGTCCTCGCCACTTCGAGGAGGGGCTGAAGCTGCCCAACCTGGAGGACCCCGCCACCGAGCCCCTGCGCGACTTCGGCCAGAAGGTGGTGCCCGCGGGCTTCGGCTTCACGTCTCCCCATTGGCAGCCTCGCGCCCGATACGGCGGGACCTACGACGAGGCCTGGAGCAGGACGCGCAAGCCCTTGCTGCCCAAGGACTTCGACCGGCGGTTCTTCAACGCCGCCGCGCCGGGCCTCATCGCTCCTGGCTACCTGAAGGGGGACGAGCCGGTCATCATCGCTGGCGCGTCCCCCAAGGGCCGGCTGTCCTTCGCGCTCCCCGGGCAGTCCGCGCCGGGCGTCACCGTGGCGCTCGCGGGGGGCGAGGACGCGACACCCGTCATGCACCTGGACACCGTGACCCTGGACACCGACGAGGAGCAGGTGACGCTCCTCTGGCGTGGACACGTCACCCTGGTCGAGGGCCTCCACGACGTGCGGGGCCTGAAGGTCACCGCCCAGGGTGTGAGCGCGCCCAAGGCGGCCTGAACGAAACCGGCGTAGGGGCATGTATCCAGCGGCGGCGCCGCGCTCCAGCTTCGCGGTTGCCTGGCTCGCACCGCGTGGCCCCGCCGGGGTATTCTGTTCCCCTGGAGGTGGCTGGCATGGCGGTCAATACCGGTGTGAACAAGATGTCCGTGGTGACGAAGGACAGCGGCGGCGTCACCGTTGCCTTCCCGGACGTATGCAAGACACCCAGCCCGGCCGGGCCCGTGCCCATCCCCTACCCCAACGTGGCCCAGTCCTCGGACACCGACAAGGGCACGAAGAAGGTCTCCGTGGCTGGCAACCCGGTGTGCGTGAAGGACTCCAACTTCAAGATGAGCACCGGCGACGAAGCCGGCACCGCGGGCGGCGGCGTGGTCTCAGGCAAGACGAAGGGCAAGGCGGAGTTCGTCAACTTCTCCTTCGACGTGAAGTTCGAAGGGAAGAACGTGGCGCGCGCCTTCGACCTGATGCTCCACAACGACAAGAACACGCCGCCGTTCCCCGTCATGCAGGGGCCCGTCATCGCCATGGGTGGCAATGAAGGCACGCCCCAGTGCCTCGTCTGCGAAGAAGACATCTAACAACACGCCACGATGTCACCTCCTCCCGGTAGCCCCCTTCCCTCCGAGCGACACGACGCATCCATTCGGATGGACATGGCCAGAGACTTCCTCGCGGACGCGTCCTTCTTCTGGACGCTGCGTGAGCAAGGGCTCCTCGCCCCCGACTACTCTCTTCAAGAGTTCCAAACGGGGCCCGAGCAACGATTGCTCGCGTGCCTGGACGCGTTGCAGCTCGGAGGTCCCCGGGTCACCCGGGAGTTGCTGCTGCCGGCGCTGTCCTCGGACGAGCCAGAGCAGGTGGCCTGTGCAGCCAGCGTCCTCTTGTCGCAGCCCGGGCAGGAGCACCTCGACGCCGTGCTCTCCACGTTGGCGGACGAAGGCGGCGCCAATCCTTCGAGCCAGGGGGCCGCATGGGCACTGGAGCTCCACCCCAGCCCTCGCGCTGTTCCCCAGCTCCTCGCCTTGTTCGACGAAGGCGCCCCCGTCGTGCAGGCACGGGTGATGGACATCCTGACGGCGTGGGGGACGGCTCCTTCCCGGAACCTGGATGAGGCCGTTACGTCGAAGGACAGCGCCCTGGCCCAGGCGGGACTGCGCGCCGCCCGTCGCTTCCCTTCCCGACTGGAACGCGCCGCGCTTCAACGTGCCCTGGAGTCCAACGACGCGGAGGTCCGCAACACGGCGCTGGAGACAGCCTTGCGTCTGGGCCACGGCTCCGCATGGACCGGCTGTGTCGACGCCGTCCGTCGCAAGGATGCAGGCTGGGGGCCCTCCGCGGCGCTCCTCGCGATGGGGGGCGACCCCCAGGATTTGGACCTGCTCCTGAAGGCACTCCAGGAGCCAGCGCTGCGAAAAGAGGCGCTCTGGGCGCTGGGGCTCAGCGGGCGCGTCGCCGCCGTAGGTCCCCTCCTGGAGGCCATGAAGGACGAGTCGGTCGCGCAGGTGGCGGCGGAGGCCTTTTGCGCCATCACCGGCCTCGTCCTCACCGGACCGTTCGTGTCGGAGGCGGAGCCCTGGACCCCCGATACACCTGAAGATGAAGCAGCGCCGCCCCTGGGCCCGGAGCACGCCCTTCCCGTGCCCGCGCCGGAAGCCGTGGCGAACTGGTGGCAGCAGGTCCAGAAGGACTTCTCGCCCCAGGTCCGATACCTCGGCGGGAAGCCCTTCAGCACCGAGACACTCCTCGATGCTCTGATGACAGGCCCCATGCGCAGACGCTCAGCGCTGGCGCTCGAGCTGGCCATCCGGAGCCAGGGCGCATTCCAGCTTCGCGTCCGGGATTGGGCCCCGAGGCAATGGAAGACACTCCAGGCAGCGAAAGCGGGCTTGCAGGGGCGATTGCCGCTGGCGCCATTCCGCGCCTTCTCGCCCTCGACCGTCCTGGCCGACGAGTCCCCCGTCCAAGCGGACGCGCTCTTTCCGCGCGTGGTCTGGCAGCGCCCGCCCCCTCCAGGTGCGCTCGCCATCACGGGCCTGGGGATGGTGTCGTCGCTGGGCGATGGCGTGGTGGGGAGCTGCGCGGCGGCGCGCGTGGGCGTGGCCCGGCCAGGCGCGCTCGAGGACCTCACCTTCGTGGACGAGGACTCGGGTGAGTCGCTCCCCGTGACGGGGCATGCCATCCCGCATCTCACGCAAGGGTACGCGGGCGTGGGGCGCCTGGTGCGGCTGGGAGCGGTTGCCCTGGCGGACCTCCAACACCACTCCGGCATGCAGGCGGGGCCGCGCACGGGCATCTTCCTCAACCTTCCCAGCGGCTTCCTCCTGGAGGCCGCGGAGCGACAGGAGCGAAAGGCCGCCAGCGAAGAGGCGGAGCCCGACGGCGAGGCTGAGGACGCTGATGCATCCTCTGATTTCGACGAAACGCCGCTGCTCGCTGCGACGCTTCGCGAACGCTACGCAGAGACACTCCTGCCCCGGCTGCTCGCGCAGGCCGCCGTACCAGGGGGCGTCACCCAGCAGGCCGTCTTCTTCGGAGACTCCCCCGGCTTCGTCACGGCCCTGCGTGCCGCGGAACGCGCGCTGAGGTCCGGCGCGCTGGACCGATGCATCGTGGGAGGCATCGACAGCATCGTTGAGCTCGAGTGGCTGGACGCGCTGGACGCGCTCCGAATGCTGAAGACGCGCGAGCGGCCCACCGGGCTGATGCCTGGCGAGGGCGCGGCCTTCGTGCTCCTGGAACTCGCGGACGCGGCCTCTCGCCGGGGCACACCGGCCGTCGCCTACGTCGACGCCATGGCTGCGTCCTCCGAACCCGAACACCTGTTCGCAGGCAAGCCGCACGTCGGCGTGGCCCTGTCCTCCGTCATCGCGGAGGTGCTCGGGAGCCTCGAGGACCGTGGCCAGACGACGGGGCTCGTCATCGCGGACCTCGACGGCACCGCGCCCCGCTCCCAGGACTGGGGCTACGCGCAGCTACGACTGAACAGCGCGCCGCTGAAGGAGGCTGTCACCTGGTACCCCGCGGATGCGTGGGGAGGGCTGGGCGCGGCGACCGGTGCCGTCGCGGTCTGCATGGCGGCACGCGGGTTCGCGAGAGGCTACCTACCCACGTCCGGCGTCCTGACCTGGCTCTGGGGATGGAACGGGGAGCGGGCGGCCTTCCACCTGCGGCCGCCCTCCGCGCGCTGAGGCGGACTTCAGCGCGCGAGCCGAGGGAGCATCCGGTACTCGGGGTGGGTCCGCAATCCACGGCCCTCCGCCAGCCGGAGCAGGGCCAGTCCCTCGACGAAGATGTGGCGCTCGGTCTGGAAGCGCTCTGGGTGGGACGGCACGCCCGCGTCCTTGAACTCTCGCGCCCGTTCGACCAGCAACTCTTCTAGCGTCAGGTCGAACGCGTCCTGGTCCGCAGACGCGAGGGCTTCGCACACGGCGAGCCGCGTGGAGCCCGTGTCGGCGGAGCACTGCTGGAAAGCGGCGAGGGCACGCTCGGCCCCAGCGGAGAGCCCCTGGGTTCCCGCGAGCAGGAGTTCGTGGAGGAAGTCCGCGTAACGGAAGTCATCCTCGAACTCGTCTTTCTCCGACCATTGGCGGGGCGAATGCCGGGCGATTTCCTGCGCCAGGCCGGCCTCGCCCGTGGCGAGCGCATCGAACAGCGGATCCGTACGGCTGGCACACGCAAACCGCCCTGGAGTCACGTCCGAACGCGCGTGGGCTTCGACCAGCAAATCCCTGCGGGCGGTGGCGGACTGGCGCAGGCATCTCCGGAAGGCGGGCGTGTCCGCCTCCACCAGCAAGGTGCTGATGGCGGCGATGCGAAGGTACGTAGAGAGCCGCGTCAGGAGCGTCTCTCGCTGGATCGCTGTGAGCGGCTGCTTCAGCCCCTTCTCCAGCTCCTCAACCGCAAAGAACGCATTCTCGCGAATGAAGTCCATCTTCAGCATCGACGAGCTCCCGCTGACGGATCCAACCTCAAGGTGAGTACTCGACTCAGGCCCGCCCGCGGAACTCGGAGCCGAAGTCCTCCATCTCCTGGAACAACACGCCCAGGCAGTCCTCGTCCACGATTCGCTGGCCCAGGTCTTCACGAACCAGGATGAGACTGGTCTGCTCCGCGAGCCGGAAGATCTTCACGTCCTTGGGGATCTTCTTCTCATTGAGGACCAACCGCCGGAAATGCAGCACCTGATTCTTCAGGATGGCGTTCATGCTGAAGTCGGACTTCTTCGCATCCATGCACGCGACCGTCCCCAGCACGTTGGCGATGTAATAGGGCATGGTCAGGACTTTCTTACGGGGCGTCCGGAGACGAATGGGCAGGTATTCGATGGAATCCGCTGGCGTCTCCTGCTCCAGGATGCCCTTGAGCTTTTCGGAGACCACCAGCATCCCGAACGTGTTCGGGATGCTGTCCGTCAGCGTGCTGCCTCCCTCCTTCGACAAGTCGAAGACCAGGCCCTTCGGGAACCATTCCTCACAGCGGACGCCCTCCGTGAGGAGGTAACCGCGCCCATCCAGTTCTTCCTTGCGGGAAGAGTCCAGCCACGCGAAGGACTCATCCTCGTCGTCGTCCACCCAGGGGTAGTAGCTCACGGCAATCCGCTCCACTTCAGCGCTTCTTCGCGATACCCCGCTTCTTCGGAGCGGGCTTGGTGAACAAGTTGATGTTGATGGGGCCTGCCGCGGACACCATGTCCCAGTAATCCGCCTGGAGGCGCATCAACATATCCTTGACGTCTGTCGGAGGATTCCACTCCTTGTGCTTCTTGTCCTTCGCCAGCGCGGAATCCAGCGAATTGCGGACGATGCGCATATCGGCACTCGCCTGTTTCGAATAGGCCGGATGACTCCCCATGTGGTGGGGCAAGCTGTGGAACTCCGAGTCGCGCGCCACGGCGGGGAGGAAGATGATGTTCTCCCCATTGTTGATGTTGTAGTCCACGCCCCGAAGCATCCGCATCTGGTCACTGGTGAAGTTCTTATCGGAGAAGGCCTCCTCCGGAAGCAGATGGTGTGCCTGGTTGATGTACGGGGACTGGCCAATCTTGAAGTTCTGGCCGTGGACAAAGGTGTATCTGCGCGCATGCGTCAGGCTGCCAGGCTTGATTCGCTTGTCCCCGCGCACACGGGTGCCTCGCGCCTGGAGCACACCCTGGATGATCTCAAGGTTCGCGTAGATCTTGTTCCGGCCGCCATTGCCCTTGATGTGCTTGTGGCCTTTGTCCCGATAGTCACGCGAACGCCTGAGCCGGGCCTTCAGCTTGCCCATTCCAGAGAGATGATCTGCCTTCGCCATGCGTGCCCCCGTGGAGCTCAGTTCAACTCAATCTTACCACCGCGGATGAGCTGGAGCCCCGAAGCCCGGCTCTCTACTCGAACCCCTCGAAGAAGGATGGTGCCGTCTCGGCGCAGCGTGATGCTTGCCTCGCCTACACGCAACACGATTTCCTTCTCGGCGCCGAGCACCAGCCGGTCCTCCTTCGGGGTGTCCTTCGCCTCCGGCACAGAGGGCGCCGGAGCACCAGCAGCGCCCTCGGGACGGCTCGCCACCTCGAGCAACTGCTCCAGCAGCGAAGGAGCGCTGGGGGCTTGGGCCAGCGCGACCAGCAGCGGACGTGCGGGGTCACCGTCCTCGAACAGCAGCACGACCTCCCGGCGCTCTTCCACCGCCGAACGCAGTTGCTCGGCCCCGAGCGCGACGAAGCTCCGGGCCGCGACCGGCATGGACGTCGGATTGCCCGCGAAGTCCACCAGCGCCAGCCCCTCCGGATTCACTCCCATGAGCCTGCCAACACGAGCCCCGGTGATGGGCTCCCGGTGAGCGGCGTGGAGCGTCTTCTCGGGCTTGGCGCCATCATCATTCGAGGCCATGGGCCCTCCAATTCGACGTCATGACGCGCAGTGAGACCTTCGCCCCAAGGAGACGGCGGACCTGAACGATATCAGGCCCTTCCCAACCACTCCACCAGCAGCGCCAGGCTACGGCCCACGATAGCGCGCCGGACCTCGGCTCTGTCCCCGGGGAAGACGTGCCGCTCCACCGTCGCCTGTCCTCCCCGCTGGAGCACCGCGAGGTAGGCCAGACCCACGGGCTTTTGCGGCGTGCCGCCTCCGGGTCCCGCGATGCCTGTCTCCACCAGCACCCAGTCCGCCGTGGAGCGCGCCAGGGCGCCGTGGGCCATGGCCTCCACCGCCTCCGCGCTGACGGAGCCATGCGCTTGCAGCAACGCCAGCGGCACGCCGAGCTGCTCCACCTTGGACTCGTACGAGTAGGGAATGAAGCCACGCTCGACCACCGCGGAGGCGCCTGGCACCTCCGTCAACGTCGCGCCCAGCAGTCCTCCCGTGCAGGCCTCCACCAACGCCAGGCGAACACCCGCCGCGCGACACCGCTCCAGCGCCTGCCGCGCCAAGGCCTCCAGGGATGCTTCCGTCATGCGCCCCACTCCATCGCATCCGCGGCAGACCTGCACGCCCAAGAACGGTCGCGCCGTGCGTTCCCGGCCGTGTCCTCGCTCGGGGTGCGGCACCGCGTCCGAACCCACCGTAGCAGCCGAACGTGGAGCCCTGTGGACGAACCAGGGCGGGGGCACCGTCCACGGTCACGCAGTCCGTTGACCGCCATACCCTGGCCACACTCCGGGTGCCCTCGGCGGCGGATTCCTTGACCCATCCGCGCTCGTGCGCAACAGAGTGCCGCCCGTGTCCTGGCGAGCGTGGAAGGTTGGAGTCCTGGCCCTGATGGCCGCGTTCCTGGCAGCCTGTGCGTCCAGGCCGGTGGCCCCTGCCCCGTTGCCAGTCCCCGAACCCGTCGTCACGGGCCCGGTCGCCGAGGCCGAGGCCTATCTGCACGCCTGGGCCGCGGGGGATGTCGCCTCCATGCGGCGCGCGGTCGTCAACCCGCCCGCGTACTTCGAGGTGATGCACCAGCAGTTCCGCGACGGGCTGCGCATCGTCTCCTCCCAATTCGAGCTCGGACCCTTCCAGCGCGATGGCGACGCCCGGGTGGCCACCTACCGCGCAGTGCACCTGCTGCGCGGGCTCGGGGAATGGGAGCTGGATGGCGCGCTGCGCTTCGTCCGCCACCAAGGCCACTGGCGCGTCCAGTGGACTCCCGCCGCGCTGCACCCTGAAGCCCGCGAGGGTGACTTGTTCTCCCGCACCCGCACGGCCCCGCAGCGGGCCGATATTCTCGACGCGAAGGGGACACCGCTCACCCTGCAAGGCGAGGTCATCACCATCGGCGTCGACCCCTCCCGCGTCCGGAACCGTGCGGACGTGGCGGCGGCACTCCAGGCCCAGGCCGGCGTGAGCACCGCGCAGTTCGACGCTGCACTGAACGCGGCGGGCACGGCGACGAGCCGCTTCGTGCCCATCATCGACCTGCCCCCCGAGCGCTACCAACAGGTGCGCCCGGCGCTGGCCCCCGTGCCCGGCATCTTCTTCCGCCGCAAGAGCGCCCGTACTTCGGAGGACGGCTTCGCGGCGCACACCCTGGGCCGCATTGGTGATGTGACGGCCGAGCTGCTGCCCCAGATGGGTCCCACCTACCTGCCTGGAGACCTCGTGGGCCTGTCCGGCCTGGAGCGGGCATACGAGGTCCAACTCGCGGGCAGTCCTTCCGGCGACGTCCTGCTCATGCGCCCCTGGGGCAAGACGCAGGTCCTCTTCCACTTCGAGGGTGAGCCGGGCGCGCCCCTGTCCACCACGTTGCGCCGCGAGGTCCAGGCCGCCGCGGAGGCCGCGCTCGACGGCGTGGCCCACCCCGCGGCCCTCGTCGCCGTCGACAGCGCGACGGGGGCCATCCTCGCCGTCGCCAGCCGGCCGCTCTCGCAGCCGCTGCACCGTGCCCTCACCGGCCGCTACCCGCCCGGGTCCACGTTCAAGGTCGTCACCACGGAGGCGCTGCTCGCCCGAGGCATGCGGGTGGACTCCCCTGTCGCGTGCCCGCCGATGACGATGGTGCGCACCAAACCCTTCCGGAACTTCGAAGGGGAGTCCCTGGGTGACACCACGCTGCGGCAGGTGTTCGCCCACTCGTGCAACACCGCGTTCGTGACGCTCGCGACGGGGCTCGGCGGTGATGCGCTGAGTGCCGCGGCTCGCCGGTTCGGCTTCGATGTGCCCTACTTCCCCGGGCTGACTTCCGCCGGTGCATCATTCCCCACGCCCGCGGATGCCATTGAGCTGGCGGCCGCAGCCATCGGGCAGGGGCGGGTGCTCGCAACGCCCTTGCACATGGCCTCGGTCGCGGCGGCTGCGGAGTCAGGCGAGTGGCGCGCGCCCTATCTTGTCGAAGGGCTGGACGGCGGACCGAGCAGCCTGCTCTCGAACGGCGTCCGGGCGCCTTTGTCCGCGCTGATGCGTGCCGTCGTGATGGAAGGCTCCGGGAAGGCCGGCCGGCAGGTGCCCGGGCTCGGCGGCAAGACAGGCACCGCCGAGTTCGGCACCGTGGCGCCGCTGCCCACGCATGCGTGGTTCATCGGGTTCCGAAAGGGCGTGGGATTCGCTGTCCTGGTGGAAGGCGGGGGCGTGGGAGGGCGCGTCGCCGCGCCCATCGCCGCGAAGTTCGCTGGCGCGCTGTAACGCGCCTGAGAACCCCTCCCGCCGCGCGCCGCCAGCGCTCAGGCTCCGCGACGGCGCAGCGCCACTGCCAGTCCCGCGAACGCCAGCACCACCCACAGCGCCACCGCGCCCGGCCCCGTCGCGTTGCAGCCGCCACCGCCCACGTCCGCGCCGTTATCCCGCGACGTGCCCGCATCCGGCGTCTGCGGCCCGGCGTCCGGGTGCTGCGTACCCGCGTCCGGCGTGCCCGTACCCGCGTCCGGCTGCTTCGTCAGCGTGCTCTCGTCGAAGTACGCGCCACACGCCGGGTCATTCACCCCGGCCGCGCGGTGGTCCAGCGCCAGTGCATAGGCGCCCGCGCCGAAGCCCGCCATGGGTGTGTTGTACTTGTAGGTGCCGTTGAACTCGTCATACGTCTCCGCCACGGCCAGGTAGTTCTTCAGCGACTGGTCCGTCACCCACTTCAGCACGCGGTCAGCACGCGCCGCATCGCCGCCCATGCGCTTGGCCACCGCGCCGCGCAGGCTGACGATGACCCACTCCGCGCTGTCGTACTCGCCACCCCAGGGGCTCATGTCCGCGCCATCCGGGTGGTCATACCGGTCATCGTTGCGCTGCCAGCCCGCACCCGCCGGTGAGGACAGGCGCAGGTCCAGTCCACGATAGGTCGCCTGGGCAATCTTCCCCGCCGGGTCGAACAGCTCGAAGGCGAACGCGTCGAACACCGCCGCGTCCCAGTAGCCTCTGCCCTTCCTCAGTTCCTCCAGGTTCGAGGCCAGCGCGAAGTTGCTGTCCGTCAGCTTCTCCGCCATCGCCCGGCGCAAGGACTCGCCCGCCTGCCGGTAGCGCTGCGCGCGCTCCGTGTCCCCCACCCGCTGCGCCAGCTCCGCCGCGTCACACAGGCCGCGCGCCGCCGTGAGGCTGGTGTACGTCCACGACCGCTGCCGCCCCTTCCAGTGCGTCTCCCAGATGGACGAGTCCGGACGGATGAGCCCCGTCACCGGGTTGATGAGCGCCACCAGCGCGTCCCCCACCTTCGTGGACACCGTGGGCCAGGTCTGGTCCACCAGCGTGGTGTCACCCGTCGTCCGCTCGTAGTGCCGCAGCGCCCACAGGAAGAGACCGAAGCCGTCGAACTCGATGTTCGGCCCCGCCTCGTTGAAGTCCGTCTCCTCCACGCCGAAGCCGTGGTAGCGCGTGAGGGTGATGATGTACGGCGGCATCGAATACGGCTCCAGCTCACGCCAGTGCTGGAAGCGGCCACTGTCCGCGTTGAGGTAGTAGGACAGCCCGTCGCGGGCATCGCTCTGCATGCCCAACGTGGCCATGGCCGCCACCGCGTAGGCCCCGTCCCGAATCCAGGCGTACGTCCACTGCCCGGGCGGCAGGCTCGCCAGCACCGCGCCGTAGCCCGCGTGGCGCACCACGCCTGGCAGCGTCGCCGGCGTTCCGTCAGGCGCCTTGAAGCGCGTGCGGCGCGGCTCGCCATCCCGGGACAGCGACTCGCGCAGGTAAACGTCACGCGAACGCACCTGCGCCATGTGCAGCACCACCGCCGAGTGCCGCAGCAGGGACTCCTCGTCCGCCGACATGCCCGCCGGCACCTTCACCGTGTCCGTCTGGAACGCCGCCCACCGCGCCACTTCCGCGTCCACCAGCGCCTGGGCGCCGGACGCGCCCGCGTACTCCGTCAGCCACTGCCGCACCGTGGCCCCCGCCGCGGGGTCACCATGGTGCGCGAAGGCCACGCCCACCCACCGCTCCGCGCCCGCCGGGATGTCCCCCAGGTTGAACTGGTACGCCGTCGCCCAGCCCGTGCCCGCCGAGGGCTGCGCCGTGAAGTCCCGCAGGTCCTGCCCGCCGCCCCCATTCACCACCGAGTAGGCGTTCTGTGAGCCCGTCGTGGTGGACAGCCACGCCGACTTCCGGGCCACCGTGCCCAGCGGCCGCGCCACCAACACACCCGCGAAGCCCTTCTCCACGAAGTCGTTGCCGCTCAACTCCACCGTCTCGCCATTCTCATCCAGGTCCGCCATCACGCCCGGACGGCCGAAGCCCAGGTGGAAGTTGTGGAGCGAGAAGGCACTCACGCCGGTGACGGCCGACGTGCCGGTGTTGCGCACGCGCAGCGCCATGACGAAGGACGCGTGCGGCAGGCCCTGCGGCGCGAAGACGAACGTCGTCGCCTCCAGCGTTCCCACCCGCTGCACCAGCGCGCCCAGCCCCGTACCGCCCGTCTTCTCCGGCGCCCACGCCGCGTAGCCGCTGGCGTCCCGGTCCGCCTCCTGCGTGCTGAGCCAGCGCTGCGTGCCCCCGGAGCGCAGCCCGAAGAACGCGTCGAAGAGCAGGTCGCGGGAGTGAATCACCTTCGGATGGCCATTCTCGAAGACGTCATTGCCCGCCGCGTCGATGACGGGCTCCTCGGTGGCGAACAGGTGCTCGCGGAAGTGCGTCACCTTGCGCTGCTCCACATCCAACATCACCGCGCCATGCCCGTTGGACGACGGCAGGCGCAGGAAGGAGCGCTGGATGGGGACTTCCGCGCGGGCGCCAGCGCCCACGGCGCACAGCAGCGCGAGGAGCAGCACGGGCGGCTGGCCGCGTCGGTGAGACAGGCGGGGGGTGGGAATCATCCGGCGGATTCTGGGACCCTTCCCGTCTCAGTCCAACGGGTGTGAAACCACCCCTCTTGCTGACCTTCCCGGAAAAGGCTGTTTCGAACGGGGTTTCAGCCGGGCTTCTGGCGCCTCCGCGCAACCACCTGTCGCCACCCTCCTCCCAAGAAATGGGACTCATCACGTACTGACTGGTGACGCGGCACCGGACGACCCACCACCGCCGCAGGGGACCTCATGACTTCGCTCGCCCGGCCCGCGAGGCTGACCTGGCAGAACCGCGGCACCTTCCTTCGCGTCCTGCTGACGCAGGTGCTCTACGTCGCCCCGCTCTTCTGGTTCATGGAGCTGGCGCAGAACGTGGCCTGGCGGTGGATGAATGGGGACTGGGGTTGGGTGTTCCCCAAGTCGCCGTACCACTGGTTCTCCTTCGGGAGCCTCATCCTGTGGGCCGGCTGCGTGGCGCTCCTGTGGAGCCTGCACTTCTTCTGGTTCTACCCGCGTCGCGTGAAGGTCTGGCCGCGGCTGGCCATTGGCGCAGTGGTGTGCTGGGTGGGCGAATGGGTGGGCGGCTACGTCGCGGCCAACGTCTTCAACCATCCGCTCCAGGTGTGGCCCGGCTCACCGCTCGTCTACGTCCACTACAGCGCCCTGTTCTTCTGGGTGAGCAACTGCATCGTCTACCACCTGCTCACCAACGACGTGGTGGACCTCACGCCCGACTACGACGCGCCTCCGACGACGACGCGCGCACAGGTGGCCTGAGACTCACGCGCCCTGGGGCAGCTTCAAGCGCGCGCGGCAGCCCCTGCCCTCGGGGCGGTTCTCCAGGCGCAGGCTGCCTCCGTGGGCCTCCGCGATTTGCCGGCTGAGCGCCAGACCGATGCCGCTGCCCTGGGGCTTGGTGGTGAAGAAGGGCACGAAGAGGTTGCCCGTGTCCGTCATGCCGGGGCCCTCGTCCTCCACCCAGACCTCCACCGCGCCCGGCGACAGCACGGCCCAGGACACCCAGACGTCCCCCACGGCCTCCGGCGCGGACAGCACCGCGTCCACCGCGTTGCGCACCAGGTTGATGAGCAGTTGCTCCAGTTGGTCCACGTCGCCCCGCAGCACCAACCCGGGGCCCGCGCGCACGCCCACCCTCCGGCGCTTCTCCAGCGCGGCCACCCGGCGCACCCACGCGTCCACCTCCACGGCGCCTGGCGTCGGAGGCGGCAACCGCGCGAGGCTGGCGTAGGCGGACATGAAGCGCGCCAGTGATTGGGAGCGACGGGCGACGATGCCCAATCCGCTCTTCGCGTCCTCTTCCCAGTCGGACGGACGCGGCGCCATGAGCAACGTGTCGCGCAGCGCCTCCGCGATGGAGCCGATGGGCGCCAGCGAGTTGTTGATTTCGTGGCTCAGCACCCGCACCAGCCGTTGCCAGGCCTCGCGCTCCTGCTCACGCAATGCCAGCCGCAGGTCCGCGAGCACCACCAACTGGTGCGGCAGGCCGCCCTGCCGGAAGGAGCCTCGCCGCAACTCGTAGGGGCCGCCCTCCTCCGCGAAGGAGCGCGTCAGCCTGCGAGGCACGTCGCCTTCCAGCAGGTCCGTCAGGCCCAGGGCTCCGGCGCCCTTTCCCACCAACTGCGAGCGTGACGCGCCCAGCAGCCGCTCGCCCGCGCGGTTCACCAGCCGCAGCGTGCCCGCCACGTCGAAGGCCAGCACGCCGACGTCAATCTCCTCCATCACCTGCTCCAGGAGCGCGCCCGCCTCCAGCACTCCCAGCCGCTGCTCACGCAGGGTGTCCCCCAGCGCGTTCACCTCCAGCAGCACCTCGCCCAGCGCATCCCCCGCCCGCGCCCCCCGGCCGCGCACGGAGTAGTCCCCTTCGCGCAGGGCGGCCAGCAGGTTGGCCACCGCGTGCAGCGGCCGCATCACCCGTTCGCGCACCAGCAGGCCCACGCCCAGGAAGGTGCCCACCACCAGGGAGGTCAGCGTCCACTGCACCTTGGAAGAGAAGTCCCCCAACCACACCAGCACGAGCGCGGCCACCGAGCCCGGCAGGCCCGCGAGCCACGCGAGCCCGAGCACCTGCAGGTCATGCGGCGGTAGCCGGCGCTCCTCGCTCACCGAGCGCCCTTGATGCCGTAGTACTGGAGCCGCCGGTACAGCGCGCTGCGCGACAGCCCCAGTCCCTTCGCCGCCTCGCTCACGTTGCCTTCGTGCCGCGCCAGCGCCCGCTCGATGAGGTAGCGCTCCACCTCCTCCAGCGTCATCTCCTCCAGCCGCGTCATGCCCTCGCGGCCGGCCCGCTTGAGCAGCAGGTCCTCCTGCGTCACCTCGTCACCCGACGCCATCAGCATCGCGCGCTCCACCGCGTGCTCCAGCTCGCGCACGTTGCCCGGCCACGCATAGGCCAGCAGGGCCTCCAGCGCCTCCGAGGACAACCGGACGTTCGGCCTGCCGTAGCGCCGGCCCTGTTCGGCCAGGAAGTGCGCGGCCAGCAGCGGGATGTCCTCGCGACGCTCGCGCAGGGGCGGCAGTTGCACCTCCACCGTGTTGAGGCGGTACAGCAAATCTTCCCGGAAGCGGCCCTCCGCCACCGCCCGCGACAGGTCCACATTGGTGGCGCTCACCACGCGCACGTCCACCCGCCGCGTCTTCGACGAGCCCACCGGGTGCAGCTCGCCCGTCTGGAGCACGCGCAGCAGCTTGGCCTGCTGCGACAGCGGCATGTTGCCAATCTCGTCCAGGAAGAGCGTGCCGCCGTCCGCCAGCTCGAAGCAGCCGATGCGGTCCGTCTTCGCATCCGTGAAGGCGCCCTTCACGTGGCCGAACAGCTCGCTCTCGAAGACGCCCTCGGACAGGCCGCCGGAGTTGACCGCGACGAAGGCCCGCTCCGAGCGCGTGGAGCCCCCATGAATCAGCCGCGCCACCACCTCCTTGCCCGTGCCGTGCTCGCCCGTCACCAGCACGTTGGCGCCAGACGGCGCCACCCGCTCGATGAGCCGCCGCACCGGCTGCATGGACCGGGACTCGGACACCAGGGCGAGCTGATTGCCCTGCCCCCGGCGCAGGTGCTGGTTCTCCTCCTCCAGCCGGCGGCTGCGCTTCAGCGCCCGGCGCAGCTCCAGCTGGGTGCGCAGCGTGGCCAGCAGGCGCGTGTTGTCCCAGGGCTTCTGCACGTAGTCGCGAGCACCGGCGCGCATGGCCTCCACCGCGCCCTCCACGCTGCCCCACGCCGTCATCACCACCACCGGCAGGGACGCATCCTGCGCGCGGATGCGGCCAAGCAGGTCGATGCCCTCCTGCCCGGAGGTGGTGTCGCGCGCGTAGTTCAGGTCCATCAGGACCAGGTCCACGTCCTCGGCCTCCAGCGTGGCGAGCGCACCCGCGGGCGACTGCGAGGTGACGACGGTGAGTCCGTCCCGCTTGAGGAGCAGCCGGAGGGCCTCCAGGACGTCCGCCTGGTCGTCGGCGACCAGGACACACGGAGGCCGCGCGGCGGCGCTGGGAGCATTCGGGAGGGAGGGGGCGGATTCAGACACGGGGGACACCAATAGGGGGGGGAATGTGCCAGAAACAACCGGCGGCGGTCGCGCGGGAGTTGTGGGCGGCCGGGGACCTCAGGCGCCCTGCAACCAACCATCCGCGAGCTGGATGACGCGGTGGCCGTAGGCGGCGTTCGCCTCCGAGTGCGTCACCTGGATGATGGTGGTGCCGTCCCGGTTGAGGCCCTGGAAGACCTCCATGATTTGCTTCGCCTGCTGCGAATGGAGGTTGCCCGTGGGCTCGTCCGCCAGCAGCACCTTGGGGTTGGCGATGAGCGCCCGGGCGATGCCCACGAGTTGCTGCTGCCCACCGGAGAGCTGCGAGGGGAAGAGGTCCTTCTTCCCCACGAGTTGGAAGCGGTCCAGCATGTCGCCCACCAGGGCCTCGCGCTCGCCGCGCTTGAGGTCGCGGTAGGACAGCGGCACCTCCAGGTTCTCCGCCACCGTCAGGTTGTCCAGCAGGTGGTACTGCTGGAACACGAAGCCGATGGTGCGCCGGGAAAGCTCCCCGCGCGCCTTGGGCTTCATCGCATGTACCGCCTGGCCATCCAGCAGGTACTCGCCCGTCCAGTCCACGTCCAGCATGCCCAGGATGGACAGCAGCGTGGACTTGCCCGCGCCCGAAGGCCCCATCAGCGTGACGAACTCGCCCGGCTGGATGTCCAGGTCGATGCGGCGCAGCACCCAGGCCCGGCCGCCAGCCAGGGGGTAGGACTTCTCGACGTTCCTCAGGGAGATGAGCGGAGATGGCATGTCCGTCTCAGCGGCGCTGTTCGTCCTGGACGATGCGGCCGTCGAAGAGGCTCACCGTGCGGGTGGCCACGCGCGCGTGCGCCGGGTCGTGCGTCACCATGCAGATGGTGGCGCCGCCCTTGTGGAGCTCCGTCAAGAGCTGCATCACCGCCTCGCCGTTCTTCGAGTCCAGGTTGCCCGTGGGCTCGTCCGCCAGGAGGATGAGCGGGTCGCCCGCCACCGCGCGCGCCACCGCCACGCGCTGCTGCTGACCACCGGAGAGCTGCCCCGGCATGTGACGGGCCCGGTGCGCCATGCCCACCTTCTCCAGCGCGCGCTCCACCCGCTGCTTTCGCTCGGCGGCGGGCATGCCCCGGTACGTCAGCGGCAGCTCCACGTTCTCGAACACCGTCAGGTCGCCGATGAGGTTGAAGCTCTGGAAGATGAAGCCGATGTGCCGGTTGCGCACCAGCGCCCGGTCCGTCGCGGACAGGTCCAACACGCTGCGCCCGTCCAGCAGGTAGGCCCCGCGCGTCGCCGTGTCCAGCAGCCCCAGCACCGCCAGCAAGGTGGACTTACCCGAGCCCGACGGGCCGACAATCGCCACCCACTCTCCCTTGCGCACGTTGAGGTGGATGTTGGAGAGCGCGTGCGTCTCCACGTCCTCGGTCTCGAAGACCTTGGTCAGTCCGTCCAGGTGGATGAGCGCCTTGCCGGGCTCCGCGCCCGCGTCCTCCTGCGCCACCGCGCCTTCCGGGGAAGCAGCCGTCTTCGTATCGTTCGTCATCATCGCAGCCTCACCCGCTCCACCGCGTTCCACGCGGTCATGTCTGAAGTCTCCATCGGGCTACTCCGCTCGCAGGGCGATGGCCGGGTCCACGCGCGTGGCCCGGCGCGCCGGAAGCCAGGCGGCCAGCACGGCCACCGTGCCCAGCAGCAACGCCACGCCCGCGAACGTCCACCCGTCGTACGCCGCCACCCCATACAGCATTGCGTCCAGCAGCCGCGCCAATCCCAGCGACAGCCCCAGGCCCAGCACCACGCCCAGCGCGGTGAGCCGCAGGCCCTGCCCCAGCACCAGCGTCAGCACGCGGGTCCGCGAGGCCCCCAACGCCATGCGGATGCCCATCTCCCGCGTGCGCTGCGCCACCGAGTAGCCGATGACGCCGGAGATTCCGAGCGCCGCCAGCAGCAACGCCGTGCCCGCGAACAGGCCCATCAGCAGCGCCGACACCTGGCGGGAGCTGATGGACTCATCCACCAACCGCGTCAGCGGCGCCACCGCGTACAACGCCAGGTTGCCATCCACGGCGCGCAGCTCCGCTTCGATGGCGGTGCGCAGCGCCTCCGGGCTGCCGCCGGACTTCGCCCGGACCGCGAGCGCCAGGAAGGGCGTGGGCACCTTCGCCGCCGGGTAGTACGCGGCGGGCCGCGCGGGCGTATCCAGGCCCCATTCGCGCACGTCGTCCACGATGCCCACCACGGTGGTCCACTGCACCGCGTCCCAGTGCAGCTTCAACCGCTGGCCCAGAGCATCCCCCTGGGGCCAGTAGAGGTCCGCGAAGGTCTTGTTGATGACCACCTGCCAGGGCGCGTCCGGCCCCTCCATCCCGTCTCCCTCCAGGAGGTGTCCCTGGCGCGGGGTGACGCGCAGCGTGCGCAGGTAACCCGGGCTGACGGCGCGGAACTCCACCGCGGGCCAGACTTCATCCGGCGCCCGCGGCCGTCCCTCGATGTCGAAGCTGCTGTCCGAGCGCCCTCCCAGCGGCAGCAGGTTGGTGACCCCCACGGCCTCCACGCCCGGGAGCGCCTGGAGCCGGCCCAACAGCTCCCGCTGGAAGGCCACCTTGTGTGCCGCGTCCGGGTAGCGCGCGGAGGGCAGCACGAGCTTGCCCGTGAGCACGCCCTCGGGCGTGAAGCCCGCGTCCACCGCGCGCAGGGCCAGGAAGCTCTTGGTGAAGAGCCCCGCGCCCACCAGGAGCACCAGCGCCACCGCGACCTGCCCCACCACCAGCCCCGCGCGCATCCGGCCCGAACCATGGCCCTCCGTGCCCCGGCTGCCCTCGCGCATGGCGACGCTCAAGTCCTCCCGGCTGCCATGCAGCGCCGGACCGAGCCCGAAGAGCACGCCCGTGAGGAGGCTCACGCCCATGGTGAACACCAGCGGCCGCGCGTCCAGCCGCACCTGGCTCGCGCGAGGCAGCGCCTCTCCCACCAGTGCCACCAACGCGTCCGTGCCCCACAACGCCAGCAGCATCCCCAGCACCCCGCCCGCCAGGGACAGCACCAGGCTCTCGGTGAGGAACTGCGCCACCAGCCGGCTCCGGCTCGCCCCCAGCGCGGCACGGATGGACACCTCGCGTCCGCGCGCCGCCATCCGAGCCAACAGCAGGTTGGCCACGCTGCTGCACGCCGCCAGCAGCACGAAGCCCACCGCGCCCAGCAGCAGCCACAGCGTGCCGCGCACGTTGCCCACGACCTTTTCGTCCAGCGACGTCACCGAGAAGGACCAACCCACCTTCCGGTACCGCGAGGGGACGGCCTCCTCCATCTCCAGCGCCACGCGCGCCAGGTCCGTGCGCGCCGCGGCCTGCGTCACGCCGGGCTTCAACCGCCCCACCACCGACAGGAACCGGGCGCCGCGCTGGTCCTCCTGCCGCTGTGTCTCGGTGGGCACGAAGGGCACGTACATCTCCGCCCAGGCGGGGTAGGCCACCCCCGCGGGCAACACGCCCACCACCGTGTACGGCTCGCCATCGAGCTGCATCGTCTGGCCCAGCACGTGCGCGTCCCGGGCGAAATGCACGCGCCACGCCGTGTCGGTGAGCACCACCACCCGCTCACGCCCCTGGACGGCCTCCGCCTCCGTGAAGGCGCGGCCGAGCACCGGCGACACGCCCAGCGTGGCGAAGAAGGACGGTGTGGCCGCCACCGCGGCGAGCTGCTGGGGGGTGTCCCTGCCCGTGAGCGTCAGGTTGCCGCCCCGGTAGGCCGCCACCGATTCGAAGGCGCGCGACAGCGTCGCCAGGTCGAAGTACTCCGGCACGGACAGGGAGATGTCCTGGAGCTCGGCCTGCGCGATGTTCCCCTGGAGGTGCACCACCCGCTCGGGCTCCGAGAAGGGCGGCGGCGTGAGGAGCACCCCGTTCACCACGCTGAAGACGGCGCTGTTGGCGCCAATCCCCAGCGCCAGCGCGAGCACCGCCACCAGCGCGAAGCCGGGGCTCTGGCGCAGCGAGCGCAGCGTGTACCGCACGTCACGACGAAGTGCGTCCATCATCGCAGCCGCACCCGCTCCACTGCGTCCCACGCGGCCATGTCCGACAACACCACCTGGTCACCTTCTTGAAGGCCCTGCAGCACCTCCACCGCGTTCACCGAGCCCCGGCCCAGCTGCACCGGCACGCGGACGGCTTCATCACTGCCCGGCATCAAGCGGAAGAGGGCCATGGTGGCATTGGGCTGCGCGCCAGCCGGGCGCCCCACGGACAGCACGTCGCCCAGCCGCTCCAGCTCCACCGTGCCCTCCACCGTCAAATCCGGCCGCGCGCCGCGGGGCAGCTCCGCGGGCAGCGACACCTCCACGCGCACCGTGCCCTGGCTCGCCGCGGGCGCCACCCGCGCCACCTGGCCTTCCACCACGCCGTTGCGGGTGTCCACCAACGCCTTCAGCCCAGGCTGGATGTCGCGCGCCTGCGTCTCCGCGATGCGCAGCTCCGCCTTCAGCCGCTCCGGCTTCACCACCTTGGCCAGCAGCACGCCCGGCGTCACCCACTGCCCCAGCTCCAGCGGCAGGTCCTGGAGCACGCCATCCTCGCCCGCGAGCACCTTCATCGACTCCACCTGCGCGCGGCGGAAGCGGGCCACCGCCTTCAGGCGTTCCACCTGTCCCTGCTGCGCGGTGAGCTGCTCCTTCATGCTGGACGCCACCACCTGGAGCTTCTTGCGCTCCAGCTCCAGGCGACGGCTCAGCTCCGCGGCCTTCTCGCGCGTCTGCTGCATCTCCAGGTCGCCGATATGTGCCTTCTGGTGTAGGGCCTCGTTCGCGGCGGCGCGGCGTCCCGCCTCGGAGGACTCGTTGATGAGCGCCGCCACGGTGGCCTCCTGGGCCAGCCGCTGCGTCTCCAGCTCCATGCGCACCTGGATGAGGTCGGCCTCCACGCTGGCCAGCTGACGCTCGGCCTCCAGGGCCTGGAGCTGCACGTCCGGGTTCGACAGCTCCAACAGGAGCGTGTCCGCCGTCACCGTGGCCCCAGGCCGCACGTGGATGCGCTCCACCCGGCCCGCCGTGTCCGCGGTGAGCCAGCGGATGTACTCCGGCACCAGCGTGCCCGCGCCCTTCACCTGGCGCACCATGGGTCCGCGCTTCACCGTGTCCAACCACACCGAGGCCCGCTCCACCGTGGGCGCAGCCGGGCGCAGCCGTGACAGGCCCACCGTCACCAGCAGGAGCGCGCAGGCTCCACCGATGGCGAGCACCCAGGGCTTGCGACGCGGCTTCTTGGCTTTGGGAATGTCCACGCCCCTGCCCAGAGCGAGGCTCGTGCCAAAGCCATCTCCCACGTCAACCCCCTGGAATTGCTCGGGATGAAGGACTGCCTCGCGAAGGCCGTGCCCACTTGCGGAAAGTGCCGTCCCAGAAGCGGACAGCGGCCGGAAGGGGGTGGAGGCCCCCGGGGGCGCCGGCGCTAAGGTGCGCGCCCATGTCGGCCTCCCTTCTCGAAGTGTTCCTGGACCACGCACACCGCGCGCCCGAGCGGCCCCTGCTGACGTTCGAGCAGGAGCGCTTCACCTACGGGCAGTTCGCCACGCACGTCACGGCCTTCGCCCGGGGCCTCAAGCAGCGCGGGCTCCAGCCGGGGGAGCGGGTGGCGCTCTTCCTGGAGAACAGCGCCCGCTTCGCCATCGCCTACCTGGGTGTGCAGGCCGCGGGCGGCGTGGTGGTGCTGGTCAACACCGCCTACCGGCAGGTGGAGCTGGCCCACATCCTGTCCGACGCGGAGGTCTGCGGCTGCGTCACCGGCGCGGCGGGCGCCGCGGAGCTGGTGCCGCTGCGGGCCCAGCTGCCCTCGCTCCAGTGGCTCCTCACCGTGGAGCGCCCCACCACCGCGCTGCCCGAGTCGCTCACGGAGGTCCCCTTCGACACGCTGCTCGCGGAGGGCACCTCCGCCGCCGCGCCGCTGGTGATGCCGCGTCCGGAGGACCTGGCGGTGCTGGGCTACACCTCTGGCACCACGGGCCGCTCCAAGGGCGCCATGCTGATGCACCGCAACCTGCTGGCCAACGTGCGAGCCGTCACCGAGGCGTGGCGCTGGACGGAGCAGGACCGGCTGCTGCTCACCCTGCCGCTGTTCCACACCCACGGCCTGATGGTGGGCCTGCACGGCACGCTGTTCACCGGCGCCAGCGTGGACCTGCGCCGCCGCTTCAACGCCGCCGAGTCCCTGGCCGCGCTGCGCGATGACGCCTCGCTCACGATGTTCTTCGGCGTGCCCACCATGTACAGCCGCCTGCTGGAGGAGGCCCGCGCGTCACGCGTGAAGCCGCGCGCGCTGCGCCTGTGGGTGTCCGGCTCGGCGCCGCTCAGTCCCCAGCTCTTCGCGGACATCGAGGCGGAGCTGGGCGCCCGCATCCTGGAGCGCTACGGGATGACGGAGACCATCATGAACACCACCAACCCCTACGAGGGCGAGCGCCGCCCCGGCACGGTGGGCGTCCCCTACCCCGGCCAGGAGGCCCGCGTGGTGGACGTGCGCACGCGCCAGCCGCTGCCGCGCGGTGAGACGGGGGAAATCGAGGTCCGGGGCCCCCACGTCTTCGCCGGGTACTGGCGCCGCCAGGACGCCACCACCGAGTCGTTCGACGCGGACGGGTGGTTCCGCACGGGCGACCTGGGGGATGTGGACGCGGACGGCTACCTGCGCATCACCGGGCGGGCGCGCGAGCTCATCATCAGCGGCGGCTTCAACGTGTACCCGCGCGAGGTGGAGGAGGTGCTCGCCATGCACCCGGGCGTCGCGGAGGTCGCGGTGCTGGGCCTGCCTGACGCGGACCTGGGCGAGCAGGTGGTGGCCGTGGTGGTGCCTCACCCGGGGGCGACCCCGCCGGAGTCCCAGTCCCTGGTGGACTGGTGCAAGGACCGGCTCGCCAGCTTCAAGAAGCCGCGCCAGGTCGTCTTCACGGATGCGCTGCCGCGCAATGCGTTGGGCAAGGTGCAGAAGCACCTCCTCCGGGCAGCCCTGGTGACACCCGGCACGCGCGAGTCACGGTGAGCCGCGCGTCCACAGCACGGTTCCGAACAGACGCCGCGCAATTGCGTGGCGTGGGCACCTTGCTGGCCTAGGGTTCGCGCCCTGGACGGAAGGAGCATCGTGTGACGGACACCTCTGAGCGGCCGGACGAACCCGACGCGCGGGTTCCCAGCGGCGTGCCAGGGCTGGACGCGCTCCTGCGCGGCGGCTTTCTTCGCGGGGGCACGTACATCATCACGGGGGCGCCGGGGACGGGGAAGACCATCCTCGGCAACCAGTTCTGCTTCGCCACCGTGGCCCAGGGTGGCCGTGCCATCTACCTCACGGTGCTGGGGGAATCCCACGCGCGGATGATGATGCACTTGCGGAGCATGCGCTTCTTCCACGCGGAAGAGGTCGGCCGCGCGCTGAGCTACGAAAGCGGCTCCGCCGCCCTCAAGGCGGAAGGGCTGGCGGGCCTCAGCAAGCTCATCTTCCGCGCGGTGCGCGAGCACGGCGCCACGGTGCTGGTCGTGGACGGCCTGGTGGCCATGGAGGAGCGCTCCGAGGACCCGCTGAGCTTCCGGGAGTTCCTCCACGGCCTCTGCGTCCACAACGCGCTCGCGGGCTGCACCACGCTGCTGCTCACCGGGCAGCGCGGCGACCCGTCCGACCCACGCTACGCCATGGTGGACGGCGTCGTCGCCCTGGCCCAGGAGCGCGTGGGCGTGAAGTCGGTGCGCCTGGCCGAGGTGACGAAGTTCCGCGGTGGCCCCCAGGTCCCCGGCCGTCACGGCTTCGAGATTTCCGATAACGGCCTGTCCATCCATCCCCGCATCGAAGCCCTCCACACGCGGCTGCCCACGCGCACGCCCTCGACGGACGCGCGGCTCACCTTCGGCATCCCCGCGCTGGACGAGATGCTCTTCGGCGGCCTGGTGCGGGATTCGTCCACGCTGGTGGCGGGCCCGCCCGGCAGCGGCAAGACGCAGCTGGGGCTGCACTTCCTGGCGGAGGGCGCACGCCGGCAAGAGCCCGGGCTGTACCTCGGCTTCGTGGAGACGCCGGCCCGGCTGGTCAACAAGGCGGAGCGGCTGGGGCTGGGGCTGGGCGGACCTGTGGACGCGGGCCGGGTCCACCTGGTGACCCGCGTGGCGGCGGAGACGCAACCGGACGCGCTGGCCGAAGAGCTGTTCGGGTGGGTGAAACAACACGGCATCCAGCGGCTGGTGCTGGACGGACTGGAGTCCTTCTGTCAGGAACTCACGGACTCCGAGCGCACGCCCCGCTTCCTCGCCGCCCTCATGCACGAACTGCTCAACCTGGGCGTCACCTCGCTGGTCCTCCAACAGACGCGCGCGCTCGCCGCACCGGAGGCGGACGCGCGGCTGGACGTGGAGGCGCTCGTCGACAACGTCCTGGTGCTGCGGATGGTGGCGCTGCGCTCGCGGCACTACCGCGTGCTCTCCGTGCTGAAGGCGCGGGAGAGCGAGCATGACACGGCCCAGCGCCTGTTCTCCATGACGCCTCGGGGCATCGAAGTCGCGGCGGACAGTGAGGGCGCGGAGGCCCTCTTCAACGGGCAGGCCCCGTCTCACGCGGCGCCCCCGCGGAAGCCGAAACGCAAGACAGGGAGCAAACCGGTCCGGCGCGGCAAGCCGTCCCGGCGTGGGGGGCGTGGCGTATGAAGCGGCTTCTCATCGTGGACGACGAGCTGGCCATCGTCGAGGCCCTCCAGGACATCCTGTCCGTGGAGGGCTACGACATCGACACCGCCTTCAACGGCGCCGAAGGCCTGCACCGCATGGCGGACGCGAAGCCGGACCTGGTGCTGCTGGACTTGATGATGCCCGTCATGGACGGCCGGGAGATGCTGCGCCGCATGCGCGAGGACGCCGGCCTGCGAGGCATCCCCGTGGTGGTGATGAGCGCCGGCCGCATCTCCGACGAGGAGCGCCGCTCCAGCGCGCGCTTCCTCGCCAAGCCCTTCGAGCTGGACGTGCTGCTCGACACCATCGCCGAGCTGCTCGTCGAGCCCCAGCCCAACGCCTAGGCCGGCGTCCCGCGGAAGAGGGTGTCGCGGTAGTACTGCAGCTCAGAGATGCTGGCGCGCACGTCCGCCAGGGCGGTGTGCCCGCTGGGCGCCTTGCGCGGCTCCACCAGGTTCGGATACCAGGCGCGCGTCAACACCTTGAGGCTCGTCACGTCCACCATGCGGTAGTGCAGATAGCGCTCCAGCAGCGGCATGTAGCGAATCAGGAAGCGCCGGTCGGTGTGGATGGAGTTGCCGGCGAGGATGCCCTCGCCCAGGGCGCAGTGCTCGGTGACGAGCGCCATCACGTCCCGCTCCGCCACGCGCAGCGAGGTGTTGGAGGCACGCACCTTCTCCAGGAGCCCGTTGCGGGTGTGCATCTCCCGGACGACGGGCTCCATGCGAAGGAGCGACTCCTCCGGCTGCCAGATGACGCGCTCAATCTCCGCGAGGGGCCGCAAATCCGGACCGGTGATGATGACGCCCACCTCGATGATGGAACACGTCTCCGGGTCCAACCCGGTCATCTCCAGGTCCAGCCACACGAAGCGCTGCTCACTCGAAATCATGCGTCGGACCCTACCAGCCCGCGCGTATGCCCGGGGCGTTCATTGCTCCATGTCCGTGTGGACATCCACATCCGAAGCCAGTGTCCGGTGCACCGGGCAGCGGTCCGCGATGGCCACCAGCGCCGCGCGCTGCGCGTCCGTCAGCGGGCCCTCCAGCCTCACCGTGCGTTGCAGCCGGTCCATCTTCCCGTCCTTCGTCTCGCACTCCTCGCACGCCTTCGCGTGCACCTTCTCGTGGCTCAGCCGCACGTGGACATGCTCCAGCGGCCAGCCCTTGCGCGCCGCGTAGAGCCGCAGCGTCATCGCGGTGCACGCCCCCAGCGCGGCCGTCAGCAGTCCGTAGGGCGTGGGGCCGGTGTCCTCGCCGCCCACCGACAGCGGCTCATCCGAGCGCAGCCGGTGCGCCCCCACGCGGATGTCCTGGGCGAAGCGACCCTCACCCGCCTCGTGGACCTCCACCACGCCCGGGGGCAGGGGCGCCTCACGCTCCCGCACCGGTGTCACCTGCCGCGCGGCCCACACCCCCAGCACGTCGGCGGCATGGCCCGCGTCCGCGTCGTGGGACAGGAAGTGGTCCGCGCCCTCCAGCAGCATCAGGCTGGCCGGACGGCGGGCCATGGCCATCCACCGCCGGGCGTGCTCGAGCGGCACGTACCGGTCCGCCGGCGAATGCAGCACCAGCAGCTCGCCCGGAAAGGCGTTCAGCGCCCGCCGCAGGTGCGCCGCGTCGATGCCCTGGAGGAAGCGGCGCGTGAGGCGCAGACGGCCCGGCCCGAAGTCGAGCTCGCCCTCACCCGCCTCCCGCGCGGTGGAAGACAGCCGTTCGAGCAACGGTCCACCGCCCACCGGCGCATTCACCAGCGCCAGCGCGGCCACCTCCGAAAGCCGGGGCAGCGCCGCGGCCGCCGCCGTGCCGCCCAGGCTGTGCCCCACCAGCAGGCGCACCGGCGGGTAGCGCTCCCGCAGCCACGCCGCCGCGGCCTCCACCGCCTCCACCGAGGGCACCGTGTCCGGCCGCGTCCCGGCAGCCGCGGGCGCGGTGAAGTCCAGCGACAGCACCGCGAAGCCGCGGGCCACCAGCGCGTGGGCCAGCCGGGAAGGTGCCGGTGATGGCCCCAGGCACGCGAAGCACCCCACCCGCACCGCGCTGGCCACGGGCCTGCCGGGGGGTAGGTCCAGCCGCGCCGTCACCACCGAGCCCTCCGCGCCTCGCAGCGCCACGTCCCGCGCGCCCATGCGTCACAGCTCCACTTCGCACTCAGCCGTCCACAGGCCATCCGCGCCCTGGGACACACGCGTGTCCACCAGCGACACGCCCCGCACGTCTCGCGCGAAGGGGTGGCGCTCCCGGTCCAACGGCTCACCGAAGGCGTGGCCGAAGAGGCGCGTGCCGTCCATGCGCACCGCGAAGCACCGGAAACACAGGCGGCGCGCCGCCATCTTTTGGACGATGGCGCGCAGCCAGTCCGCCAGCAGCCGCTCCGGCGCCGTCGCCTCGCACACCAGCTCCACCTCCTCGCGCACCTCCACCGAGGCGGGGTCCACCACCAGCGCGCACAACGCCACCGCGGCCTGCTCGAAGGCCTCTTCCAGCGAGCGCCCCCGTCCCCGCACCACGCGCTCCGAGCCGCGGGTGAGGTGCTCCCACCGAGGCATCGCCTCGCGCGCCGCCGACGCCTGCCCCGTCTCCATGACACCTCCTTCGTTGGTATGTCCCGACGCCAGACTCACGCGCGCGCCTCCGCGCCGACGCCGCCGAGGAAGCGGAGGAACCACGCGGCGGCCTGCCGGGCCACCTGCTCCAGCGCGCCGGGCTCCTCGAAGAGGTGCGTGGCCCCCGGGATGATTTGGATGCCCTTCAGGCCCTCCAGCCGCGCGAGCGACGCCTCGTTCAGCTCCAGCACGCCCACGTCCTGCCCGCCGACGAGCAGCAGCGTGGGCGCCTGCACGCGGGGCAACACCGGTCCGGCCAGGTCGGGCCGCCCGCCACGCGACACCACGGCGTGGATGAGGTCCGGATGCAGGGCCGCCGCGACGAGCGCCGCCGCGGCGCCGGTGCTGGAGCCGAAGTAGCCCATGCGCAGCACGGCCAGCGCCGGCTGCCGCTGCGCCCATTCCGTCACCGCCGCCAACCGCCGGGCGAGGAACGGGATGTCGAAGCGCAGCTCCCCGGTGCGCGCGTCCCCCACCTCCTCCGCTTCGCTCAGCAGGTCGAACAGCAGCGTGGCCAGCCCCTGCGCGCGCAGCGCACGCGCCACCGCGCGGTTGCGGGGACTGAAGCGGCTGCTGCCGCTGCCATGGGCGAAGATGACCAGGCCTCGCGCGCCGTCCGGGATGCCCAGGCTGCCCCCCAGCAACACGTCGCCCACCTGGACCTGCACCTCCCGGACATCCGGGTCCGTATTTCCTCCCTGCCACATGTCGTCCGTGCCTCCTTGTCTGTCTCGCGTCACATCCAGAAGCCGCCCAGGTCCGTGGACTCGAGGACCTCGCGCGGCTGCACGGGCTCCCGGGCGCGCACGAGCAGCTGCCGCAGCTCCACGTCCGGCAACGGCCGGAAGTCGTCGTAGGCCTCCGACACGTCGCGCATCGCGGGCAGCACCTCCACGCAGTGCACCGCGTCCGCTTCCGGGCGCACCCGGGCCAGCCCGTGCGGGGTCCCCACAGGGACGCCCAGCACCAACCGGGCCGGGTGTTGCCGCCGCAGCACCTGGAGCGCGGCCATGGCCGTGGCGCCCGACACCAGCCCGTCATCCACCAGCAGCACCGTGCTGCCGCTCATCGAGGGCTCCGAAGTACCCCGCAGCCGCTGGACCTGATTGTCCACTTCCGAAGCCTCCGCCCGCGCCAGGCTCCGGGCCTCCACCTCCGGCAGACCCAGGCCCCGCAGCGCGTCCTGGTCCAGGTAGATGCCGCCCCCTTCCGACACCGCGCCCAGCACCGTCATCCGGCCCGGCACGTCAATGCGGCGGGAGACCCAGACGTCCAGTGGCGCCTCCATCGCGTGGGCCACCTCGTACGCCACGCGGAGCCCGCCTCGCGCCAGGCCCAGCACACGCACCTCGCCGCCCCGGTAGGGCAACAGCCGCGCCGCCAGCCGGCGGCCCGCATCTGCTCGGTCCCGAAAGCGCATTGCGTTCTTCCTCCTTCCCACAAAGAAGTCACGAGGCCCGCGACTGGCGGCGGAGGGCCATGCGGGGGCCGTCCCGGAGGGATGCTCGCGGGGGGACCGCCGGGGACGCGCCGTCCGACCGGCAGGCGCGCTAGGGTGCGGTCCATGGACCCTGTCCTCCTTGTTGGCACGGCGAGCCCCCACCTGGGGCGCGCGCTCGGGCAAGCCCTGGGCGTAGCGCCCGCTGACTGCCACTTCGAGCGTTTCCCCGACGGGGAAATGCACGTCGAGGTGCCCGAGCGGGTGCGCGGCCGCACCGTCATCCTGGTGCAGTCCACGACGCCACCCGCGGGCGAGCACCTGCTGGAGTTGCTGCTGATGGCGGACGCGTGCTGGCGCATGGGGGCCGCCCGCCTGGAAGCCGTGGTGCCCTACCTGGGCTACGCGCGGCAGGACCGGCGCGCCAGGCCAGGGGAGGCCCTGGGCGGCCGGCTGGTGGCAGACCTGCTGTCACAGGGCCGCTTCGCGCGCGTGCTGGTGGTGGACCTGCACAGCCCCGCGCTGGAAGGCTGCTTCGGCGCGCCGCTGGAGCACCTCACCTCGCTGCCCCTGCTGGCGGACGCGCTGCGCGAACATGTCACCGACACCTCCGTGGTGGTGGCGCCGGACCTGGGCGCGGTGAAGCGCGCGGAGGCCCTGGCGCGGCTGCTGAACCGGCCGTGGGCGGTGATTCACAAGGTGCGGCTGAGCGGAGACGAGGTCCACGCCAGCGGGCTGATGGGCGAGGTGCGGGGACGCCGCCCGATTCTGGTGGATGACATGGTGTCCACCGGTGGCACCCTGGCCGCCGCCGCGGGCACCCTGCGCGACGCGGGCTGCACGGAGGACTTCACGGTGGCGACGACCCACGCCCTGCTGGTGGGCCCCGCCGTGGAGCGCCTGCGCAACCTGCCACTCACCCGGCTGGTGAGCACCGACAGCGTGGAGCCTGTCCTGGGGCTGCCGTTCCAGCACCAGGTGGTGACGCTCGCGCCCCTGGTGGCCCGGGCTCTGCGGCCCTGACGGCCAGCGGACACTTCCCGCGCCCAGGCCCTGCCCGCCCGAGGGGGCCTGGACTGCTCGACAGCACCGATAGCCAGGGTGTGGGGTGCCATTCTCCCGCCCCAACGCACGGAGTCGGTTAGGCTCCCCGGCACCATGTCTGACACGCTGCTGACGAAGCTCGACTCGGGGGTCCTCACCCTCACCTTCAACCGGCCCGAGAAGAAGAACGCCTTCACGCATGCCATGTACGAGGCGGCCACCCGCGCGCTGAAGGACGCGGAGGGCAACGTCGACGTGCGCGCGGTGCTGCTCACCGGTGCGGGCAACGTCTTCACCGCCGGCAACGACATTGGCGACTTCATGGAGCACCCGCCCGCGGGCGAGGACAGCGCCGTGTTCCGCTTCCTGCGCGCGCTGGTGGACGCGGACAAGCCGGTTCTGGCGGCGGTGGACGGCCCGGCGGTGGGCATCGGCACGACGATGCTGCTGCACTGTGACTACGTGGTGGCCAGCGAGCGCGCGCGCTTCCACATGCCCTTCGTCCAGCTGGGGCTGTGCGCGGAGGGCGCCAGCAGCCTGCTCATCCCCAGGACGGCGGGCTTCGCGGTGGCCAGCGAGCTGCTGCTCTTCGGCGAGCCCTTCGACGCGGCCACAGCGCTGCGCGCGGGCATCATCAACAAGGTGGTGCCGGACGCCAGCCTCCAGCAGGTGGCCACCGAGCGCGCCACCACGCTGGCCTCCCGCCCCGCCGAGGCGGTGCGCGTGACGAAGCGGCTGATTCGCGAGCCCCTGCGCGCCCAGATTCGCGAGACGCTGGCCCGAGAGGGCGGCGAGTTCATCCAGCGCCTCCAGTCCGCCGAGGCGCAGGAAGCCTTCATGTCCTTCATGTCCCGCGGCCGGAAGTAGGGCCT
This sequence comes from Myxococcus xanthus, assembly GCF_006402735.1. Taxonomy (NCBI): domain Bacteria; kingdom Pseudomonadati; phylum Myxococcota; class Myxococcia; order Myxococcales; family Myxococcaceae; genus Myxococcus; species Myxococcus xanthus. Next base: position 8,912,454 of record NZ_CP017174.1, read on the forward strand.
AGCGGAACATCCGGGCCCGGACACCCCCCATAAGGGATGCCGGGCCCGGCCGCCCGCGCGACTACCGCGACGTGGGTGCCTGCGGCGGACGTGGCGGGGTGCCCTTCGCGAGGAAGGATTCGACGCTGGCCGCCTGCGTCTTCTTCAGCGCGATGCACTGGTCCACGATCTCCAGCACCTGCGCCAGCAGCCGGGGGCCACCCGGCGCCTTCGCGCTGCGCGCGGAGAAGAAGTCCTCCACCTGCTGACGCTTGCCCGCATCGCAGAAGTTGCTGCCGATGTAGGCCATGCGTCCGGCGACATCGAGGGGCAGCAGCGCCTCGGGTGAGTCCCCCACCAGCCGGTCGTAGTTCTCCTTCACGAAGTCGAAGGCCACGTCCTGGGTGCGCAGGCCCTGCGAGGCCGCGAACGCCATCCACACCGTCTCACGCGGGTCCAAGCCCTTCTCGAACACCAAGGCCAGGTTCTGCTTCACCAGCGCCGGGTCCGTGAAGCTGCTCAGCGCGCCGATGAGGTGCTGGCGCGTGCGCCGCTCCTTCTCCGAGCGCACCTCCGCGACGAGCTGCTCCCGGAAGGCCGCGTCGTTCTCGGTGGCGGCGAGGGCGAGCACCACGTCCACCATCTCCGGCGCCACCGCGCGCTTGTCCTTCATCCACTTGTTCGCGAGGGCACGCGCCTCCGCGAGCAGCTTCGGGTCCCTGCCGTCCCGTCCCGCCAGCCGCACCAGCCGGGGCCGGAGCAGGCGCGTGTCCTCGCTCTCGCCCTTGCGCGGGGCGAAGCCGAGTTGCCGCGCCCGGGGGCCGTAGGTCTCACGCAGGAAGCGGGCCCGGTCCTTCAGCTTCTCGTCCGGAAGCAGCCGCGAGCTGACCAACTCCAGCAGGTCCAGCGAGGCCAGGGTGACGACGCGGTCCGGCTCATTCGCCAGGCGGCTCGTCAGGGCCAGGGCCTCGGCGGCGGGAATTGCTCCGGCCAGGGCCAGCGCGCGCACGTCCGTCAGGAACGTCACCTGCTCGGTGCGCGACAGCCGCTTCATCCCGGACTTCGCCAGCTTCGCCGCCGCGTCCCCATCGAGCTGAACCCGGAAGTAGCCAGCGCCCTCCGCGTTGGGGAACACCCAGTCCGGGCACGTCTTCGCCTCGCTCAGGGCCACCTCCGCGCGCTCGCCCTCCAGCAGCGTGCAGGTCCGGGCCTCCTTGCCGCCCGCCGCGTACTCCACGCACACCGGCACCTTCCACGTCTGCGGGCCCGGCGACGCGGCCCCCAGTCGCAGGTAGCGCTGCTGCGTGAGCACCACCTTCGCGCCGTCCGCGCCGCACGCCAGCGACGCGGTGACGAGCGGCGCCCCGCTCTGGTCCAGGAAGGTCCCCAGCATGCCCGTCACGTCCTTGCCCGCCTCGGCGGACACGGCGTCCAGGAAGTCCTTCGCGGTGGCGTTTCCACCCGCGTGCTTGCGGAAGTAGCGCTGGATGCCGCGTTGGAAGACCTCCCGGCCCAGCCACTCCTCCGTCATGCTGAGCACCGCGGAGCCCTTGCCGTAGGTGATGCCATCAAAGGCGTTGTGAATGTCGTTGGCGCTCTCGATGGGCTGGCGGATGCGGCGCGCCGACAGGAGGCTGTCCGCGTCCAGGGCCCGGGCGCGGTCGTGCACACGCTCGACGGGGGCGTCCCAGGCGGGGCGCCACGTTTCGACGATGCGCGGAGTCATCCACGAAGCGAAGGCCTCGTTGAGCCACAGGTCATCCCACCACTGCATGGTGACCAGGTTGCCGAACCACTGGTGCGCCAGCTCGTGCACCTGCGTGTCGGAGAAGGCACGCTGGCGGCCCAGCGAGTCTTCCTCCGGCTTCGCGAGAATGAGGCGCGAGTTGAACGTCACCAGGCCCGGGTGCTCCATGGCGCCGCCCAGCAGCGGCACCGCCAGCACGTCCAGCTTCTCGTACGGGTACGGGATGCCGAAGTAGTCCTCCAGCGCGGCGAGGATTTCCGGCGTCACCTGCGCGGCGTAGGCGCCCTCCGCCGTGCGGCCGCGCGGGGTGATGATGCGCGTCTTCACCTTCTTCTGACCCGCGTCCGCGGCGGGGAGGAAGTCGAAGGGCCCCACGCCGAAGGCGATGAGGTAGCTGGGCAGCGGCTGCGTGCGCGCGAAGCGGTAGGTGCGGCCACCGTCCGGGCGCACCTCCTCCGACTCCTGCGGCGTGTTGGTGACGGCCACGACGCCCGCGGGCACGTGGAAGGTGAGCTGCCACGGCACCTTGAAGCCGGGCTCGTCGAAGGAGGGGAACACGCGGCGCGCGTCCACCGGCTCGAACTGGGTATAGATGTACCAGTCCCCGCCTTCATTGACGCGGAAGGCGCCGTCCGTCTCCTTCTCCGACGCGACGCCTTCATAGTTGATGACCAGTCTCGCCCGGCCGGCGGCCAGCGGCTTCGCCATAGAGAAGCCGAGGAAGTCCTCCTCGCCCTTCACGGGCGTCCCGATGAAGGCCGAACCGTTCTGGATGAACACGGCCCCCGTCACGTTGAGGCTCTTGGCGTGCAGCCACACCACGGACGTGGGCTTCGTCACGTCGAGCGTGATGTCCATCGCGCCCTGGAACGAGGACACCTTCGGGTCCAGCGTGAGAGCCACCTTGTAGCCGGTGGGGCGCACCTCCGTGGGCAGGCGCAGCTTCGGTGACGGCGGCGTGGCGGAGACGGCCTGTCGTGACGCCTGGGCCGAAGGGGGTTCAGCGGTGGCGGGAGGGTTCTGCCGGGCACCGCACGCACTGAGGAGGGCGACAGCGGCAAGTGCCGCTGGACGGAGCAGGTTGGGCATGGCGCGCAGTGTGTCCCATGCCGGGCGAGCAAGGTAGCGCGCAACAAGCAGGTGTGGCCTTGCCGTCATCTCCACTTCGAGGTGGAGTGCGTCACGTGTCCCAGATTGCGCCTGCATCCCCGCCCCCTGACTCACCCGCCGTGACGCAGAAGCTCCCGGCAGAGCACCTGCGCCGCATCGTCGGCACGCCACCCGGACGGGTGGTGGGATTCCTCACGCGCTTTGTCTGGGCGTTCTTGACGTGGCTGTCTCCGGAGTCGCGTGACGCGCTCGCTCGCTTCGTGGGCAACCTCGCATACAGGCTGGGTATCCGTCGTCGCGTGGCGTTGGAAAACCTGGCCATGGCGATGCCGGAGAAAAGTGACGCGGAGCGCCGGGAGATTGCGCGCGGCGCCTACATCAACATGTCGCGCGTGGTGCTGGAGTCGCTGCCCTCCGGCGACCGGCTGCCGCTGGACTGGGCCGAACAGGGCGTGGAAGGCGATGCGGCCTGGCAGGCGCTGAAGGCGCGCGTGGCCACGGGCAAGGGCGCGCTGATGGTGACGGCGCACTTCGGCAACTGGGAGCTGCTGGGGGACATGCTCATCCGCCATGGCATCCCGCTCGATGCACTGGTGCGTCCGCTGAAGGGCGCGCTCAACACGCGCATCGCGGAGAACCGCGTGAGAATCGGCGCGGGCCTCATCTATCCGCGAGGCGCCATCCAGGAAATCATCGACGCGGTGAATCGCGGCGAGTCCCCCTTCATGCTGCTGGACCAGGCGCTGCCGGCGAAGGGGGCGGCCTTCGTGCCCTTCTTCGGCAAGCTGGCCTCCACCACGCCGGCCATGGCGGTGGCGGCGGCGCGCACGGACGCCCCGGTGTTCGTGGTGATGAGCGTACGCAACGGCCGAGGCGGCGCCCGCTTCCGCATCGAAGTGGAAGGCCCCATCCTCCCGCCCGCGCCGGGTGAGTGCGCCGACCCGATTACGGAGCACACCGCGCGCGTGACGGCCGCGATGGAGCGCTGCATCCGCAAGTACCCGGACCAGTGGATGTGGCTGCACCGCCGCTGGAAGGTGCAGCCGCCACCGGAGGCCGCCCTGCCCGCCGGGACTACGCCACCACCGTCCGCTTCAGGTGCGCCCCCAGCCGGGTGACGACCTCGTAGTGAATCGTCTGGGCCCAGCCGGCCAGTGACTCGGCGGGCACGGACTCCTCGCCGTCGCGGCCCATCAGGGTGGCCGTCACGGGGCGCTCGTCGGACGTGGCGCGTGTCACGTCCACGATGAGGTGATTCATCATCACCCGTCCCAGCACCGGACACCGGCGGCCATTCACCAACACGTGCGCCTTGCCCGACGCGAGGCGCGGGTAGCCGTCGTAGTACCCCACCGGCAGCACCGCGATGCGCGTGGGCTCCGGACACCGGTACGTGCAGCCGTAGCCCACGTAGCTGCCCGCGGGCAGCCACTTCACCACCTGGCTGCGGCACCGCCACGACAGCACCGGCTTGAGCACCGGAACCTCGCCCAGCACCAGCCGCGCCGACAGCCGCGTCTCCGGCGACGGCCACAGCCCGTAGAGCGAAATCCCCACGCGCAGCGCCTCATAGCGGGCGCGGGGCAACACCAGCGTCGCGGCGCTCGCGGCGATGTGCCTTTGCAGCGGCCGGGCCGGCGCCAGTTGCTCGGAGAGGAACGCCAGCCCCTTCTCGAAGGCGTCCACCTGCGCCAATGCGTAGCCCTGCTCCGTCACGTCCTCCGTGTTGGCGAAGTGGCTGAGCGCGCCCACCACCTCCAGCACGTCGCGGGACTCCGAGAGGAAACGGGACTCCGTGGGCAGCCCCTCCAGCGTGAAGCCCTCGCGCCCCAGGCCGGTGTCGAGGTGGACGTGGACCCGCAGGGGGCGCTCCAGCTTCGCCGCGCGCAACACCGCCGCCGCGTCCGCCCAGCCACGGTCCGCCACCACCGCGTCCACGCCCTCGCGCGCCAGCACCACCGCCTCATCCGGCGCCACCGCGCCCAGGACGAGCACCTGCCGTGGCGCCAGTCCCCGTGCCCGCTCGTACTCCCGCACCTTCAGCGCGTCCTGCGGGGCAATGACATAGAGGAGGTCCACCTCGCCGTGGACCACGGGCAGCACCTGCGCCAGCCCGTGCCCATACGCGTTGCCCTTGAGCACCACTCCCAGGGCGCGCGGCGCCGCCCCCTGCCCCTCCAGGGCCCGGAACACGGCGACGTTGTGCCGCAGAGCGGACGCACTCAACTCCAGCCACGAGGAATGGACCGCGTCTCCTGGGCCACTGCCGATTGACTCCACGTTCACCTCCACCACGCTCGCAGCCATACCAGCAATGTGCGGGCCATGCGCCAGGCGCGGCCCGTATGCCACACCCGCCCGCGCGCGGAGCAGGCGGACGGCGGTGGCAACACCCCGGGTCCATGCCGCCTCGTTGCTGGAAGAGCCGCTGGGGAAGCATTGTCGGCCTTGACGGTTGAACCGCCCGGAGCGGTTTTCCGGAGGCAGTGCCATCGACTCGCGCGTGTCCCCCATGGACTTATCCCTGGCCCAGGCCTTCGTCGCGGCACGCGGTGGCACGGAGGCGTCTTCACCGGAGTCGCTGGCCCCACTCCAAGCACGGCTGGCCCAGGCCCTGGACATGGCGCGCGCGCCCTGGCCCGGGGTGGACCTGGAAGGCCGCCACTTCGTCAGTCACCTCGCCCGGCTGCTCCCCGGTGACGGCACTGCAGTGGAGACACTGAGCCTGCCGGACGTCTACCTCGCTCGCGCGGCGGCGGACGGGCTGCCCTCGGCGCTCTCCGCGTTCGAGGCGCGCTACCTCCCGGAGGTGAATCTCGCGGTGGCCCGGCTGAAGCTGCCGCCCTCGGGCCTGGACGAGGTACGCCAGCTCTTGCGTCAGCGCATGCTCGTGGGCAGCGCGGAGACACCGGCCCGGCTGGCGGCCTATCCGGGCACGGGCCCACTGAGTGGCTGGGTGCGCGCGGCGGCGCTGTGGCTCGCCCTAGACTGGCAGCGGCAGCGCGGCGGACCGGCGGACTCCACGGACGACGGCGACCTGTCGATGCTGGTGTCTCCCGAGGACGACCCCGAGCTGGCCTACCTCAAGCGCACGTACCGCGCCGAGTTCAGCGACTGCTTCTCCACCGCGCTCCTCGCGCTGGAGCCGCGCCAGCGCAACGTGCTGCGCCTCAAGTACCTGGACGGCCTGAGCATCGACCAGCTCGCCGCGCTGTATGGCGTGCACCGCTCCACCACGGCGCGCTGGGTGCTGGACGCGCAGGAATCCCTGCTCCAGCGGACGCGGCAACGGCTCACCGAGCGCCTGCGCCTCACGTCCTCCCAGCTCGACAGCGTGCTGCGCCTCATCTCCAGTCAGCTCGATGTGAGCCTCAGCCGCCTGCTGCGCTCGCGGATGAACGACTGACGCGCGCGTCCCATGGCCTGCTTGGATGAAAACACGTTCGTGGCGCTGCTGATGGGGGGCCTGCCTCCCGCGCGCGCGACGGAGGTGGATGCGCACCTGGATACCTGCTCCGCCTGCCGCCGCATGGTGGCCGAGGCCCTGCGGGCGCAGGCCCCCGACGACCACCCGCCCGGGGCCACCACCGTGCTGACGAACTCCCGGCCGCCCTCGGGAAAAGGGCCCTCGCTGGAGCGAGGCACCGCGGTGGGCCGCTACCTGGTGTTGGAGCGGCTGGCCTCCGGAGGCATGGGCGTCGTCTACAGCGCCTACGACCCGGAGCTGGACCGGCGCGTGGCGCTCAAGCTGCTGCGCGTCGCGGCCCTGGGCCTGGAGGCGGAGCAGGGCCGCGCACACCTGCTGCACGAAGCGCAGGCCATGGCGCGCGTCTCCCATCCGCACGTGGTGCCCGTCTACGACGTGGGCACCTTCGGGCCGCAGGTGTTCCTCACCATGGAGTTGGTGGACGCGCGGACGCTGCGCCCCTGGCTGAAGGACGCGCCTCGGACGTGGCGACAGGTGTTGGCGCTGTTCCTGGACGCGGGCCGGGGACTCGCGGCGGCGCACGCGGCGGGCGTGGTCCACGGGGACTTCAAGCCGGAGAACCTGCTGGTGGGCCAGGACGGCCGCGTGCGCGTCACTGACTTCGGGCTCGCGCGCAACGCCAATCCATTGGACGACGTGTCACCCCTGGCGGGAGGCACGCCCGCGTACATGGCCCCCGAGCAGATGGAGGCCCACGCGCCCGCGGATGCCCGAAGCGACCAGTTCGCCTTCTGCGTCACGCTGTACGAAGCCCTCTACGGCGAGCGCCCCTTCGCCGCCACCACCCCGCACGAACTGCTGACCGAGGTCCGCGCCGGCAAGGTGCGGCCCGCGCCCCGGGGCACACACGTCCCGCCCTGGCTGCGGCGCGTGCTGCTGCGGGGGCTGTCCGCCAGTGCCATGGGCCGGTACACGGACCTGAATGCCCTGCTGGTCGCGCTTCAGCACGACCCGGCCTCGCGCTGGAAGCGCTGGTTGCCCGCGGTGGGCGGCGTGGCGCTGCTGCTGCTGGCGGTGGGCCTTACCCACGCGGTGCACGCCAGCCGGGCACGGGCATGCCAGAGCGCCGACGAGGCCATGGCCTCGGTGTGGGGGCCGGAAGCGCAGCAGACCATCGAGTCCGCTTTCCTCGCGACGGGCAAGCCCTTCGCGCCCGCCGCATGGCTCCGCGTGCGGCGCACGTTGGATGCGTACACCGCGGAGTGGGCGTCGATGCGAACCTCCGCTTGCGAGGCCACGCGCGTGCGGGGTGAGCAATCCGAGCAGGTGCTCGCGCGGCGCATGCATTGCCTGGATGGACGGCTGGCGGAAGTGGCCGCCCTCACGCAGCTCTTCACCCGGGCGGACGCGGGCACCGTGGAGCTGGCCGCGCGCGCCGCGGAGGCCCTGCCGCCGCTGGGCAGGTGCTCGGACCTGGCGGCACTGGCGGCGCGTGAGCCCCAACCCACGGACGGCGCCTCTCTTGAACGGGCACGAGCGCTGGTGCGGGTGCGAGCAATGAAGGCCGCGGGCAAGTACACGGAGGCGGTGGCGCTGCTGGAGCCCGTGGTGAAGGCGGCGAAGGACGCGGATGACCGCCACGGCGGCGCGGACGCCCTGCTGCTGATGGGACAACTGCGGGAGGAGACGGGGCAGCCGCGCGACGCGGAGACCACCTACTTCGACGCCGTGTGGAACGCGGAGGCCGGACGCAACGACGTGACGGCCGCGCGCGCCTGGACGCGGCTGGTACATGCCTCCGGCTATGTGCTGAACCAGCACGCCCTGGGACACCGGTGGCGTGAGCGCGCGGAGGCCGCCATTGAACGGCTGGGCGGTGACGGCGTGCTGCGCGCGCAGCTCCAGGCCCGGGTTGGCGCGCTCCTCTTCGCGCAGGGGCGCTACACGGAGGCGGCCGAGCAGCAGGAGTCCGCCCTCTCGCGATTGGAAGCCACCTATGGGCCCGACAGCCTGGAGGTCACCGACGTCCGGCTGGAGCTGGGTGCCACGCGCATGGCGCAACTGCGCGCCGACGAGGCGATGCGGCTCTTCGAACAGGCGCTGAGCACGCGCCGCGCGGCCCTGGGGCCCAGCCATCCGGACGTGGCACGTGCCCAGCTGGAGCTGGCCTATGCGCACTGGCGCAGGTCTGACGTCGAACAGGTGGAAACCCTGGCCCGCGGCGCGCTGGAGGTCTTCGAGCGCGCGCTCGGCCCCGAGCACCCGGATGTCGCCTCCGCCATCAATCCCCTGGCCGCGGCCCTCCAACGGATGAACCGCTCCGATGAGGCGCTGCGGCTCCAGGAGCGCGCGCTGGACATCGCGCTCAAGGTCGAAGGCGCGGACGGCGCGGGGGCGCTCATCACCCTGGGCAACCTGGCCACGTTGATGGCGCGTGCCGGCCGCTCCGAAGAGGCCCTGACCCGCTTCCACACCATGCTCGCGCCGCTGGAGCAGCGGCTGGGCGCCCAGCATCCCTACGTGGCCCAGACGCTGCGGGCCACGGGCAAGCTTTTGATGATGGACCAGCGCTACACCGAAGCCCTGCCCTACCTCGAGCGCGCCCGCGCCATCCTCGATGCGCGCGAGGACGATGCCTACGGCTACCGGACGGGGACGCTGATGGACCTGGGCCGCACGCTGCTGGCGCTGCACCGGCCGCTTCAAGCCGCCGAACTCCTGGAGCGGGTGGTGGCCAGCGGAGCCCGGTCGCCGCAGGCGCCCAGCGAGCAGGCACGCGCGCGTTTCCTTCTGGCACAAGCGCTCTGGGACGCGAAGCGGGACCGGCCCCGCGCGCTTCAGTTGGCGGACGAAGCCCGTGAGTCATTGGTGACGCTGGGGACGTCAGGGCAGGAGGCGCTGGAGGAAGTGGATGCCTGGCGGGCACGCCTGCCCAGGCCCACACACATTCCCGCCGCGCGAGCCCCCTGAATGCCTGACATCCGACAGAGGGTTTCCGGATAGATGCAAAGCGCATTAAAGGGAGGGCGGATGCGAACGCTCTTCATTGGAGACGTGCACGGGTGCGCGGAGGAGCTGGACGCGCTGCTGACGCAGTGCGCCTGGCGGCCGGACGACCGCGTGGTGCTGGTGGGAGACCTGGTGGCGAAGGGCCCGGACTCCGCCGGTGTGGTGCGCCGTGCGCGTGAGAAGGGCTTCCTGGCGGTGCGGGGCAACCATGACGCCCACGTGTTGCGATGGCACGCCGGCCGGGGGCCGCGCGGCAAGAAGCTGAAGCCCGAGCATCAGCAGGTGCTGGACACCCTGACGCCCGAGGACTGGGCGTGGCTGGAGTCCCAGCCGCTGTACCGCTTCTTCCCTGAACTGAACGTGGTCGCCGTGCACGGCGGGTTGGTGCCAGGCGTACCGCTGGAGGCACAGAAGGAAGACGAGCTGCTCAACCTGCGCAGCATCCTGCCGGATGGGACGCCGTCGAAGCGCGTGGACGCGGGCGCGCCCTGGGCCAGCCTGTGGCAGGGGCCAGAGCTGGTCATCTTCGGCCACGACGCCATGCGGGGCATCCAACGGCACCCGCATGCGGTGGGGCTGGACTCCGGCTGCGTGTACGGCGGCAAGCTCTCCGCCTACGTGATGCCGGAGGGCCGCCTCGTGTCCGTCCTGGCGAAGCGCGCCTACGTGGACGTGGACGCCTCCTAGAAGAAGGAAGCGTCCACGCGCGTCATCACGTCGCCGGGGGCCGCACCACCAGCACGGGCCGGTCCGTGCGCAGCAGCAGGGACTGCGTCACCGAGCCCAGTACGGCGCGCTTCCAGCCCGACCGCCCATGCGTGCCCATGACGATGGCGCTCGCGCCCAGCCGCTCGGCCGTCTGCGCCAGCGTGGCCACCACGTCCTTGCTGCCGGGGATGATGTTCAGCCGCGCGTTCCGGTCATTCGCGCTCTTGGGGACGAGCGCCGAGAGTTGCTCGCGCATCTGGGCCTCCTCCTCGAGTGACGGCTTCGATTCCGTGGCGTGCACCAGGTGCACCGTGCCGCCCGGAGCCGTCAACGCGAAGGCATGGGCCACCGCGCGGTTGCCCGTCTCCGAGAAGTCCGTGGCCACCATCACCTCACGGTACTCCGGCAGCGGTGTGTCCGTGCCCACCGTCATCGCCTGCGCGGGCACGCACACCACGGACATCCGCGCCAGCCGCAGCGCATGGCGCGATACACTCCACAGCCGCCCCAGCGCGCGCCGGTGGTGCGTGCCCACCACCAACAGGTCCGCGTGCTCCTGCTCGGCCAGGTCCACCAGGTGGTCGGCGATGCGTCCCACGCCCACCTCCACGCGAGAGCGCACGGGCGTTCCGCCCTGGGCCAGCGGAGCCAGCAACTCCGCGCTCTCCCGCTCCAGCACCTGCTGCAGCTCGGGGAGGGCCTCACCGTAGGCCAAGGCATGCCGCAGCCCCAGGCGGCGGGCTTCCTCCTCGGGCCAGTAGACGCGTCCGCCCATCACGTCCACCCGGCCACCCTTGCTCAACGTCAGCACCCAGTCGCGCGCCGCCTCGAAGGGCAGCGAGCGGTCCACGCCGAGGAACACCTTCAGGGGCCGCTCGCCCCGGACCCACGCCTCCAGCGGTGCAGGGTCGCGCATGACGAGCAGGGGCACCGTCAGCGACTGCGCCATCCGGTCCACCGTGCCACCCTCGCCCCCGAAGGGCGATTCGTCCGCGGCTCGCGATGCCACCACCAGCGAGGCACCCTGCTCCCGGCAGAACCCCTCCAGCATCACCGCCGGCTCGCCGGTGAGGAGCACGGGCTCCACCTTCACACCCAGCTGCTCCAGACGCTTCGTCTCGTCGCTCAGCACCGCCTCGGCGGACCCCAACAGGGCCTTGCCGAAGGCGCGCACGGAGTCGGGGTTGAGGACATGAACCAGCCACAGGGACGTACCGGCCTTGCGAGCCAGCTCCGCGGCCAGCGTGGAGGCCCGCCGCGCGGTGTCGGAGAAGTTGGTGGCGCAGACAATGGACATGACAGCTCCAGGTTCGAGTGGGGCGTGGAGTGGAAATCAACGCGCGCGGAGCACCTGCTCGGCGCGCACCTCGTTCACCAGGGGCTCGCCACGTTCGAAGGCCTGGAGGCTCGCCAGCGTCGTCTCGGCGATGTTGGCGAGCGCCTCATGGGTGAGGAAGGCCTGATGCGACGTGACGAGCACGTTCGGAAAGGTGAGCAGCCGCGCCAGCACGTCATCCTGGAGCACCTGCCCGGAGAGGTCCTGGAAGAAGACGCCCTCCTCTTCTTCATACACATCCAGTCCGGCCCCGCCGATGTGGCCGGACTTGAGCGCGGCGACCAACGCCTTGCTGTCGATGAGCGCGCCGCGGCCGGTGTTGACGAGCATCACGCCCCGCTTCATCCGCGCCAGCGCCGCCGCGTCCACCAGGTGTCGCGTGCCCGGCGTCAGCGGGACATGCAGCGTGAGGATGTCCGACTCGGCGAAGAGCGTGTCGAGCGGTGCGTAGCGCACGCCCAGCTCGCGCTCGAAGGCCGCGTCCGGCGCCACGTCGTAGCAGAGCACGTTGCAACCAAAGCCCTTGAAGATGCGCGCCGCCACGCGGCCGATGCGGCCCGTGCCCACCACGCCCACCGTCTTGCCGGCGAGGTCGAAGCCCACCAGCCCGTCGAGCGAGAAGTTCCAATCACGCACGCGTAAGAAGGCGCGCGGGATGTGGCGGTTGAGGGACATCACCAATGCCACCGCGTGCTCGGCCACCGCGTGGGGTGAGTACTCCGGCACGCGCGTGACACGCATGCCCAGCCGCCGCGCCGCTTCGAGGTCCACGTGGTTGTAGCCCGCGGAGCGCGCCGCCACGAGCCGCACCCCGCCCGCGTGCAGCACCTCCAGCGTGGCCGCATCCACCTTGTCGTTGACGAAGGAGCACACGGCGGGAAAGCCCTCCGCCAGCGGCGCCGTCTGGAGCGTCAGCCGTGGCTCGAAGTAGGTAAGCGCATGTCCGAAACGTGCGTTGGCGGCCTCCAGCGCGTCCCGGTCGTATCGGTGTGTGTCGAAGACAGCCACCCGCATGCCTGCTCCCCTGCTCGGCGAGTCTATTTTCGCCGCGTACCGCCAGCGTCAATGCAAGGCCTGCTCCATGCAGCCCCCAGGCCGTGGGCCCTCGACAGCCGCGCAAAAGATGCGCAGCCAGGGGGCGCGCGGCAAAAGCTGCACGAACGGCGGACGCCCGCTCGCCCGGCAGCGGACTCGCGGGAGCGCGCGTCGAGGCCAGGGCCTAGCTTGAGTCTGAGGCGCCAGTGCCCCCCCTTTCGAGCGGAGCCCCCGACATGAACTGGCCGGAAGACACCGCGCTGCTGACGGACCTCTACCAACTGACGATGACGGAGGCCTATCTCGAGGAGGGAATGTGGGACGAGGCCGTGTTCAGCCTCTTCGCGCGCAAGCTCCCGCCCCGGCGTAACTACCTGCTGGCGGCGGGGCTCGACGATGCGCTGAGGTACCTGGAGCAGCTGCGCTTCGGCGCGGAGGCGCTGGACTGGCTGGCGTCTCAAGGCCGCTTCTCAAATCGGCTGCTCGGGTGGCTCGAACGCTTCCGCTTCAGTGGTGACGTGGACGCCGTCGCGGAGGGCACGCCGGTGTTCGCCGCGGAGCCCCTGCTGGAGGTCCGCGCGCCCCTGCCGGAGGCGCAACTGGTGGAGACGTACCTCCTCAACCAGGTGCACTTCCAGACGACCGTGGCCTCGAAGGCCGCGCGTGTGGTGACCGCCGCCGCGGGGCGCCACGTCATGGAGTTCGGCTTGCGGCGCTACCACGGCACGGACGCCGGGCTGAAGGTGGCGCGCGCGGCGTACGTGGCGGGCGTGGACTCCACCTCCAACGTGCTGGCGGGGAAGGTGTATGGGATTCCGCTCGCCGGCACCATGGCGCACAGCTACGTGCAGGCGCACGACGACGAACTCAAGGCGTTCCGCGCCTTCGTTGGCGTCTATCCAAACGCCACGCTGTTGGTGGACACCTACGACACGCTGCGCGGCGTGCAGCACGTCATCCGGCTGGCGCGGGAGCTGGGCGAGGACTTCCAGGTGCGCTCCATCCGCCTGGACTCGGGAGATTTGCTCGCGTTGTCGAAGGCGGCGCGGGAGATGCTCGACGAGGCCGGCCTGGAGCAGGTGCGCGTGTACGCGAGCGGCGGGCTGGACGAAGACGCCGTGGCGAGACTGGTGGCACGCGGAGCGCCCATCGACAGCTTCGGCGTGGGCACGGCCATGGGCGTTTCGTCGGACGCGCCCGCGCTGGACATGGCCTACAAGCTGGTGGCGTACGCGGGGCGGCCCCGCGTGAAGCTGTCATCGGGGAAGCTGCTGCTCCCGGGCGCGAAGCAAGTCTACCGGCGGGAGGTGGACGGCGTGGCGCGCGGCGACGTGCTCACGTGCAGGCAGGACGCGGCGCCCGGAAGGCCATTGCTCCAACCGGTGATGCGCGGAGGACAGCGGTTGCCCGAGGCCTCACCGACGCTCGAGGACATCCGCGAATACACACGACGCGAAGTCTCACGGCTGCCGCCCGAGATTCGCGCCCTGTCGCCTGCCCAGCCGCCCTACCCGGTGGAGCTGGGACAGGCGCTGCTGCGGGCCCGCGAGCACGAAGTGGAGCTGTGGTCCGCGGCGACGTGAGCCGCGGTGATGCGCACGGGCACGGAGTCCCTTGTCGGCATTTCTCCAAGGCGGTAGGCAACGCCATGGCGACCAAGAAGACCGCTCCACCACGAGCCTCCGCGGCGAAAGCGAAGAAGCCAGGCAAGGCGCCGCCTGTCTCCATTGAGACCGCGTGGCAGGACCTGGAAGCGAAGCTGCGGAACACCTTGGGACAGAACGCCGCGGGCCAGCACCCGGCGGACCTGGAACCCATGCACATGACCTTCGAGCATGCGCCCGACCTGAGCTCGCTCCTTCCGGAGAACTATCAGCGCTTCGTCGAGGCCTTGGGCTACCGCTGGGTGTCCACCGGAAAGAAGGGCCTGTCCTTCCTGCCCCCGCGCTGGCGCCTCCAGGCCTCACAAGGCATGGGCGACCCAGGCCGGCAGTGGACGACCGTCCGGGAAGAGCGTGAGGCGGGACAGCACACCTACCGCTTCGTGATGTTCGCGTCCGAGGACCTCAATGACGTCAACGGCTACTGCTTCGGCAGGAGCGCGCACGACGACGCGCTGGTCGTCTGGTCCGTGGAAGACAGCCTGCCCACGCTCGAACTGGGGCCCTTCTCACCATGGCTCACCAAGAAGCTCGCGGCGCTGAGCAAGGGCGCCTCCACGAAACCGAGCGGCAAGAAGGTCCCTTCGCTGGGCGATCCGCTGGGCCTGATGCAGGAGTCTCTCGGTGAAGCCACCGCGAAGGCCCGCGACCAGGGAGCCGCGGCCATCCTGGGCACCTTCCCCCGGGACACGAAGGACATCTTCCTCATGGGGCGGAAGCTCGGCGTCGTCCCGGAGCTGATCGGCGAGTTCTCCGAGCTGGAGCGCCTGACACTGAAGCACGCACAACTGACGCAGGTGTCCGGCGCGCTGAGCCGGCTCACGAAGCTGAAACAACTCGACCTCGCCTGGAACCCGAAGCTGGAGACGCTTCCCCCCGAGCTCGGACAGTTGGAGGGACTGGAATCCCTCAACCTGGACAACACCGGCGTCCGCGCGCTCCCGGAGGCGGTGGGCCAGCTCACGCGCTTGAGGTACCTGGGCCTCAAGGCCACGCCCATGACGACCCTGCCGCCATGGCTGTCCCGGATGAGCAGCCTCAAGAACCTGGACCTCTACCAGACCTCCCTTCCGCCAGAGGAAGTCGAGGCCCTGAGACAGGCGCTCCCCGAATGCAACGTGGGCTTCCGGACTTGAAGTGCGAACCCACCAGGAAGGCAAGCGAGGAGGTCCAAATGACCCCGGTGCGCCTTTCGGGTACTCCTGGGGTGGCTTCCTCTGAGGCCCAACCATCTGCCATGGTGGAGGGCCGTTTTTTCTCGCTGGAGCGCAACATGAGTCTCCGTCTCGGCCCTGCCGTCATCCTTGGCTCGGCGCTGCTTCTGGGCAGCGCCTGCAAGAAGTCTGAGGACCCCGCCCCCGAGGCTCCCGCCACTCCACCTCCGGCCCCCACCGAGCCCGCGCCTGGCTACACGCTGTCCTTCCTCGAAGCCGCGTCGCCCTCGGGCTGTACCTGGATTCGCCATGAGTCGTCGGGCACACGCAAGCCGCTCGCCACCGTGGACGCGGTGTGCGAGCGGCTCAAGCTGGCCTGGGGGCCGCGTGGCCGACAGGGCCTGGTGGTGGACCGGGGCAACGGCGAGCTGCCCCCGCGCGCCTGGCAGGTGGACTTCGAATCCGGCCAGAGCACCCGGCTCTTGCTGCCCGAGCTCGGCCACACCGACACGCTGGGCTTCGACGAAGCGGGCCACGTCGTCGCGCTGGTGTCGCAGCTGGAGGACCTGCCGCGGAAGATGGAGAGCGGCCGTGAGTACTTCCTCTTCGACGGCAAGCGCTTCCTCCTCCCGGAGGCGGAAGGCAGCCCGGGCCTGGCGCACGCGTATCGCCACGAGGCCGGCCAGTGGAAGCACCTGGAGACGGTGGCCACGCTGTACGAGATGGACGGCGCCCTGGGCACGGAAGCCCTGGCCACGGCCAGCCGGCTGACGTCCTCCACCTTCAGCCAGGACGCGGACCGGCTCTCCGAGTCGGAGTTGGAGGAAGGCAACGAAGACGCGGCCCGGCTGGACGCGGTGGTGAAGGACCGGGGCCACACGGCCTACGGCATGTGGGTCTCCATGGAGACACACCAGGGTCCGCTCTACGCCTGGGAAGCCGCGGGCGAGCTGCCCACGCTCATGCTCCCGCTGCGCTGGGAGGTGAACGACCGGCTGGTGGAGCCTGAGCAACTGGCGCTCGCGCCCACGTCGGCCGTGGCGCTGCGGATGCGCGGACGCCTGCTGCTGGTCTCCGCCGAGCAGGCCGCCCGCGTCTACGACGCGAAGACGAAGAAGCGCATCGCCGCGTTGGAGAACATCCACGGCACGCGCTTCTGGCCCCAGCAGCGAACCGTCACCGCCTCGGCGCCCGCCAGCACGGTGACGGAGCCGTAGCGCCCGCGCGGCGCACTACCCGCCGATACCGGCGGCCGCGCCCACGACCGCCATCACCGCGTAGGCGGCGAAGAACAGGCCACAGGAGAGCAGCGGCGCCGCCAGGGCACCCACCGCCGCGGTGCCCCAGCTCGTGCGGTGCATGCTCCGGTACGCGAAGATGCGCAGCCCTAGAGCCCACAGGGGCGCGCCGTACATGCCACAGAAGGGAATCAGGCCCATCAGGTAGGGCGACAGCGACAGGGCGTTGGCGCGCAGGGTGACCTCGAAGGGCTGACCGGTGCCGTCCATCCGGAACACGAGGTGGTCCAGCGCGGAGTTGATGAGCGCGACGAGCATGCCCATGACGGGCGCCATCACCATCATCGCTCCGAACATCCCGACCCCGACCAGCCGGAACCCGCGCGGGGAGACGTTGTCGCCCTCCATCATCTCACGCGGGATGGCGAAGATGAGGGCCAGGTAGAAAAGCGCCGTGGTGAAGGAGGCGGCCAGGTTGGACAGCGCCGCGAAGCCCAGGGAGCTGCCCACCGAACCCTCCGGCCGCGCGCGCTCGAAGGTGGCCGTGGGACGCAGCATCACCGCCACACACGTCTGCCAGTACGCCCGCAGCGTCCCCAGCTCATCGCGCCGGTCCCACGGCAGGGCATCCGCGGGCACGCGGTCATGACACGCGGCGCACAGGGGCTCGTCCCGTGGCCCCTTCCGCAGGCACTGCGCGCACGCGAAGCTGCCGCACCGGCCACACGCATGCAGGCTGAGCAGCTCCGGGTGGACGGCACACACGGGGTCGGAAGAGCCTGGCGTGGCCTCCTGCAGAAGAGACGCGCCGCACCACGCGCAGCTCTGCGCGCCTGGGACGACGAAGGCCTGACAACGGGGACACGGGATGCGCATACGTGCCCCCATTCTCGCACGGGTGCCCACCGGGAAGCCCGGGGGTCGGCGTCATGCTTTCGCCCCACCCCACTCACGCTTAAGAGGAGAGCCCATGCACATGCCCGGACTTGTCTCCCTCCTCCTGCTGTCCGCGCCCGCCCTGGCCGCCGAGCCCACGACGCAGGACAAGGCAGCAGTCGAAGCCGAATTCCAGCGCAACCTGGAGGCCGTCGAGAAGAACATGGACCGCGGCACGCCCATCCCCTGCGGCAACCCGCCGATGCGCCCCGAGCGAATCAAGGGAGAGGACCTCCAGTTCGCCCCCTCGCCGCTCACCCGCACCAAGGCGACCACCTATCAGATCAGGTGCACCTTCAATCTCGACGGGACGGCCACCGACTGCCTGATGCTCACGCCCGGAGTGGGCCTGGACGCGAAGAACCGGGAGACCATCAAGCAGTGGCGCTTCAAGCCGGCCCTCTACAAGGACAAGCCCATCGCGACGACCTGCACCGTGTTCGGCAAGCTGACGCCACGTCCCGCGAACTGAGCCGCCTCCGCCGGAGTCACGGGCTCCGGCGGTGACGCTCACTTCCCCGCGGGAACCAGCCCGTGGTCATCCGGCACGGGGCCGCTGGCGCCCGGCACCTCGGGGACGGAGGGCGCCGGCGCGGCTTCCGGCCTGGGCGCCTCGCGCGCCCGCTTCGCCTCACGCAGGGCCGCGGTGGCCGCCGCCTTCCGGCCCAGGGACTGCTCCCGCTTCGCCAACGCCTCCCAGAGCTCCGGCGCCTCCGGGTGCAGCGCCACGCCCGCGCGCAGCAGGCCCGCCGCCACCGCGGTGGACTCCGCGGTGAAGAGGCGCTTCAGGAAGTTCCGGGGCGCGAGCGCCAGTGCGCCCTGCGGCGAGGCCACGGCCTCGCGCAGATGCGGCAGCACGTCCTCCTCCGGGTTCGCCGCGAGCAACGCCTCGGACAGGGCCCAGCGCGCATCCAGGCCCCGGGGCTGCAACTCCACCGCCCGCTCCAACCAACGCCGCCGCGACGCGGGCTGCTTGCGCCAGGCGAAGCCCTCCGCGATGCGCAGCAGCTCGTCCGAGTAATCCGGATGGAACCCCGGCGACGCGGTGACGGACTTGCGCAGCGCGGCCCAGTGCGCCTCCGGGTTCTTCTCCTCGTCCAGGCGCAGACGTTGGAGCGCCGGCAACTGCGCGCGCTTCCAGCTCGCGGCCAGTCGGAGCACGTCCGCGCGCAGCGGCTCGCCGATGCGCGCCGCTTCGGGCACCTGCTTCGCGTCACAAGCGGACAGGTAATCCTCGAAGAACGCCAACGGTCCTTCGACGGTGTAGGCCTTCATCCGTTCCGCGCCGTGGACCTTCTCCAACGTGCGGGCCATGTGCGCGCCCACTCGGATGAAGAGGGCGCGCAGACGTGGGTCATGCCCGCTTCGGACGCGCTCCAGCGCCGCCCGTGCGTCCCGGCCAATCTCCTTCCGGCTCAGCATCGCCGACACCTGGGCGAAGGCGCCGGGCAGGTCCGTCTCCTCCGGCAGCACGCCCGGGCCTCGCGTGGCCCACTGGTGATAGGATAGCCCATAGCTGGCGACGCGGCTGAGCCCTTCGTGCACCACCGCGTCCACCGGGTCCGCGACATAGGCTTCGCGGCGGGTGTTGCCCTCTTCCAGCACCTGCTCCATCAAACGGATGGACAGCCGGCGCATGCGCCGCGCCTCGCCCTCCACGTTGGAGGCCAGGGCAATCACCGTGTCCTCGGCGGGGAGCAGCATCAGCAGCGTGGTCGTCTCGGGCTGTCCGCCCGCGTGCGCCACCACGTAGTGGCCGCGCAGCGGATACGTCGCGAAGCCCATGCCGTAGTCGGTGAGGCGCCCGTCGATGGTGGCCATGGACGTCTGCATGCGGCCCATCGTCTCGCGCGACACCAGGGTGTGCGACAGCACGGCGCGGCCGAAGCCCAGCATGTCCCCCACGGTGGCGCGGGTGCCACCACCGGCGAAGCGGCTGGACACGTCGAGGAAGCGCGACGGCTTCAGCGCCGCACCCTGGATGCGGTAGCCCTTGGCCTGGTGCTCATCGCGCGTGGCGGTGATGTCCAGGTCCGCGTTCGGCATGCCCGCGGGCTTGAAGATGTGCTCGCGCAGGTAGTCGCGGTAGGACTGACCCGAAGCCGTCTCCACCGCCGCGCCCAGCAGGTTGTAGCCCCACGTCGTGTACAGGTAGCGGGTGCGCGGCTCGAAGGCGAGCGGCTTGCCCGCGAAGGCGGCGATGGCCGCCTCCGTGCTCACCGCCTTCGCGTTGCGGGTGGACGCCACCCCGTCATAGGTGGGCACGCCGCTCACGTGGCCCAGCAGGTCCCGCACGGTGACGGGCCACTGCTTGGCCGGATAGCTCGGCACCAGGGTGGAGATGTCCGCGTCCAGGCTCAGCTTCCCCTGCTCCACCAACTGGAGCACCGCCACCGCCGTGAAGGACTTGGTGACGGACGCCATGCGGTACGTGGTGCGCGGCGTCGCGGGCAGCTTGCGGCCCACGTCGCGAAGGCCATAGGCACACACCCAGCGCTCCGCGCCGCGTGTCACGCCCACGGACAGGCCTGCGACAGGCCCCTGTGACAGCTCGGCGCGGACAACCGTGTCCAGCGCCGCGCGCACCTCCGTGGGAAAGGCTCGCGGTGTGACCTCGTCGTCGAGGCTGGCGGGCTCGCACGTCATCCCCAGTGCGGCCCGAGGCGCCGCCAGCGACACGGGCCCCGCGAGCCCCAGGAGCACCGCGGCCCCATACCGTACGAACGCAAGTCTCATGGCGTGGCCTCCGCGCTGGGCTCGGACACCCCGGAAGGCGCGGCTCCCGTCCCCGAGGGCGTGGGCATCACCGCCGCGACGCCCCGCGCGGGCGGCGGCGTCTCCACATAGGCGCGCAGCAGCGCGTCTGTGACCAGGTGGCCCAGCACGTCCAGCCCCGCGCCGCGCGGGTGCACCAGGTCGTCATGCATGAAGCCGGACGCGTGGAAGCGCGCGAGCGCCCCCTTTCCACCCATGGCGGCGTAGAAGTCGAAGAAGGCACACCCTTCGGCGAGCGCGATCTCCCGCTCGGCGGCGTTGACCGCCTCCAGCGAGGGACGTTGCGTCAGCGCCTGGGCCTTCGCGTCTGGCCCCTTCACCGCGTCCATGGGCCCCACCAGCAGGCACGCGCTCCCGGGCGCGGCCTCACGCGCGCGGAGCAGCAGCGCCCGCAGGTCCGCGCGCAGCTTCTCCATGTCCAGGCGCTTCCATTCGATGCGCTTGGATTCATTGCCGCCCAGGAAGAAGACGAGTAGCCGGGGCGCGCGCTCCGCGAGTTGGGACTTCAGCGTGGCGCCGTCGATGCGCCCATAGAGACTGGCATCCGAGGAAGGCACGCCCAAGGTGTCCAGGACGATGCCGGGCCGCGCGTGTTGCAACACCACGCCCTGCACCACCGCGCCCTGTCCCTCGGCCACCACCTCCAGCGTCTGCGCGTCCTCGGGCAGCT
The DNA here is from genome assembly GCF_006402735.1 of Myxococcus xanthus. NCBI lineage: Bacteria > Pseudomonadati > Myxococcota > Myxococcia > Myxococcales > Myxococcaceae > Myxococcus > Myxococcus xanthus. Next base: position 8,933,239 of record NZ_CP017174.1, read on the forward strand.
CGAAGTGGGTGGCGCGCGATACGCCGCTTCCCGTGGGCTCGGTCTTCGCCAGCACCGTGCCACCACTGGAGATGGTGAGCGCGCCCGCGTCCGGCACGTCCAGCCACCACAGCGTGCCGCGGGGCTCACCGTCCAACGTGAACCGGCTGCGCGCCCTGGCGCGGGTGGCCACGTGGTACACGCCCGTGATGCCGAAGGCATGCGGCGGCGCGCGCAGCTCGCCCAGCGTGCGCGGCTCCCAACCACTGCTGCTGGCGCTGGTGCGGCCTCGCCCGCCGTAGGGGGCCATGCGGTCCACCAGCAACACGCCACGGCCCGCGCTCCCGAACGCGGTGGACAGGTCATCCCGCAGGACGTCCACGATGCGGTCCCCGGCAATCAACGAATTGCCGAAGGCCTCGATGACCACGGGGCCCGGCTCGGTGCCCGTGGCCAGCGCATCCAGCGACGCGAAGAAGGGCGCCAGCGCCGTGCGCGCGCAGCCGTTGTCCACGGGCGCCACGCAGGGGTCTTCCACGTTCGCACCGGGCGCTTCCAGCTTCTCCGCCAGGGCCTGCACCTCCGCGGTCCTCGCGGGGCGGACGGGCATCTCCCGTCGGAACACAGGCGCGGATGTGGGCGCGGGCGGCGCTACGGGTGCCGTTCGCTCGGGAGCAGGGGGTGTGGCGGCGCGAAGCGGGGACCCGATGTCACAGGCGGTCAACAAGCCGCCGAGCAGGACCGGAAACCAGGTCCGCCGGCCGCCCCGCCCGACTTCCGAATGCGTCATGTAGGCGGCAGCGTAGACGAAAGCCCCTGGGCGCGCATGTTCCCGGCCGGCGTCTCCCCGCTTGCTGGAGGAGCGGCCCCACCACACACACTCCGCGTTCCTGGCCGCGGTGGAGTGGATGCCCGTGAGTCAACGGAAGTTGTTGGAGAAACAGCCCGGCGCAAATGCAAGGTCAAGCCCCGAACATCCTCCCTTCACTTGCGACCGAGATACCCCAAATTATCCGCTCCCTCTTATGGAGAAACGGAACAACAGGGTCGCCAACTGGACGCGCTTGCACCGACGGTTCGGCGACCACGTGCGCAAGCTTCGGACGACCCGGGAGCTCACGCAGGAAGCCCTCGCGGAACGCAGCGACCTGTCCGTGGATGCCATCCGCCGGATTGAGCGCGGTTCCTTTTCTCCCTCCCTGGACACCCTCGGAAAGCTCTCGAAGGGACTCGACGTCTCGCTGAAGACGCTCTTCCAGGGCTTCGAGCGCGAACGCTCCAACGCCGTGGCGGAGATTTGCGACTTCCTCTCCCTGCGCTCGGGCCGCGAGGTCGAGCTCGCCTGGCGCGTCATCCAGGCCATGTTCGAGGACCGCTGAGGCCCGCGCGGGCCTGTCACGCTCCCATCACCCTGTGTCGGTACACCTGGATTCGCGGCTCATGGAGAGCCGCGACGTGGCTGTCTTCCACAGGAGCAATCATGAACACGCTGACGAAGTTCCTCGCGGGCACCGCCTTCCTGTTCTCGCTCACCTTTGCCCCTGGCGCGCAGGCGCAGGAATGCTACGAGGCCTGCGGCTGCAACGTGCCCTGCAACAGGGTCTGCACGGATAACGGCCGGCCCTCCCGGTGTGGGCTCGCGGGCGCTACGTGCATCGGTGACTGCGCGAAGAACGACCCGCAGGCCTCCGCGAGCGACAAGAAGGCGTCCGACAAGGCCGCTCCCGCGTGCGGCCAGCAGCAGACGGACAAGGCCTCGGAAGAAGCCGAGAGCTGAGCCCTTCACGGGGTTTCCAGGGGGTCAGGACGCTCCCACCCGTCCTGACCTCCGCGGTCCGACATCATCCTCACAGGTCGTTTTGAGGGTGCGCCAACCCCAGTGGTAGCGTGCGGCGCCTGATGACTCCGCTGATGAATCGAGTCGCGAGCCTGCTGTGGACCCTCGCCATCATCGCGGTGCTCGGCGGTGCGGGCGTGTGGGCCTACCGGCACTCCTCACTGGAGGCCGCCACGCTGCTCCAGGAAGGCGGGCGCTACCTTCAAGCCGCGATGTCGCCGCTGCTCGCCGGGAGCGTGGCCCTGGCCTTCGGGCTGAGCTACGCCTCCGGCGTGGTGGCCCGCCGCGCGCGGCACCGCCCGGCGCCGTCGAAGCCACCGCCGGCGGGCCCCAGCCTCTCCCCGCTGGAGGTCCTCACCCCCGACACGGCCACCGCCGTCAGGACGCTGCTCGTGGACCTGGGGCAGCGGCTGCGCCGCATCGCCGCGAAGCCAGACCCGGACATCATCGGATTCAAGAACCTGTTGATGGATGGCGCCATCCGCCTGGGCGCCAGCGACATCCACATCCACCCCCTGGAGGCGGGGACGCGCATCGCCTTCCGCATGCACGGCGTGTTGGAGGAGGTCCTCTCCTTCCCACGCGAGCACCACTCGCGCCTCATCAACCGCGTAAAGGTGCTCGCGAAGCTACCGCTGTACGACCTGGACAAGCCCCAGGACGGGCACTTCCCCTGGACCACGCAGGACGGGCCCGCGGACATCCGCGTCTCCATCCTGCCCACCAACCACGGCCCCGCGGTGGCGCTGCGCATCGCCCGCACCGGCGTGCGGCTGCCCCAGCTTCCGGCGCTCGGCTTCCCCGAAGCGCTGCTCACGAAGTACCAGGAGCTGCTCGCGCTGCCGCAGGGCCTCATCCTGGTGGCGGGCGCCACTGGCAGCGGCAAGACGACGTCGCTGTATGCCTCGCTGGGCCACATCCAGCAGTCGCGCGGCGAGCTCACGCGCATCGCCACCATCGAGGACCCCATCGAGTTCGACGTCCCGCTCTTCGCGCAGACGCAGGTCAACGCCGCGCAGGGCTTCAACTTCGCGCACGGCCTGCGCGCGGTGCTGCGGCAGGACCCCAACGTCATCATGGTGGGCGAGATTCGCGACTCGGAGACGGCGCGCACCGCCATCCAGGCGGGGCTCAGCGGCCACCTGCTGCTTAGCACCATCCACGCCAACTCCGCCGCGGGCGCGTTCAACCGCCTCATCGACATGGGCGTGGAGCCCTTCCTCCTCGCCTCCGCGACGGCCGCCACCCTCTCCCAGCGCCTGGTGCGCAGCCTCTGTCCGCACTGCCGCGCGCCGCAGCCGCTGACGCCCGAGGAGGCGGTGCGGCTGGACGCGGCCGGGATTGCGCGCGGGAACTTCTTCGGCCCCGTGGGGTGCGAGCGCTGCGAGGGCAGCGGCTACCTGGGGCGCACCGCGCTCTACGAGATGCTCGTCATCTCCCAGGCCATCCGCGACGCCGTCAACGCCAAGGTGCCCAGCACCCGCATCCAGGAGATTGCCGTCCAGGAGGGCATGGTGCCCCTGCTGGCCGCGGGCGTCGAACGCGCGCGGGCGGGCGACACGTCCCTGCGTGAAGTGTTCCGCGTCGTTGGCGGCTGAGCGCTCTTCCCAAGGAAGCGACCCACGTGAACACCCCTCCCCATCCCCGCGGCACGCTCCCAGATGCGTCCTCGGAGCCCGATGCCTGGTCCCAGTCCCTGATGGGACGCACGGAGGAGCTGGCCCACCTCCAGGCGCAGACGCCTCGGGATGCCGACCCCCACGAGGCGCCCCGGGCCCAGCCCCGACTCGACGTGGCGGAGACGCCCCGCAGACGGCACGTGCCCGCCCCACCACCGCCGCCTCCGCCCAGTCCGCTGGCCGCCGTCCTCCGGCTCTGCGGCGCGGCCGCGGGCCTGCTCGCCGCCAGCATCCTCGTGCTCCCCGCGCTGAGGGACGCCGGTCAGCCGCCCCTCACGAAGGAGGAGCGGGTCACCACCCGCCCCGAGACGACGCTGGCCCCGAACTTCGACCCGCCGTCGGACGTCCAACCGGGCGAGGTCCGTGAGCAGCGCGCGTTCATGGAAGGCGCCAGCCTGCTCATGGTCGATTCCGAACCTTCCGGGGCGTCCGTGTCCGTGAATGGCCGGGCCGAAGGCACCACACCGCTGTCCGTCTCACTGGACTGCGTGACAGACGCGCCGGTTACGGTGAAGCTCACGCGCCGGGGCTACAGCCCCCTGGAACACACCCTCTCATGCCGGCAAGACACCATGACCCAGCTCTTCGGAAAGCTGCGCAAGGGGAAGAGCAGCGCGAAGCCGTGAGCATCGCGACCAACATCGTCCTGGTCGTGGATGACGACGCCGACATCCGCGAGGCCGTGCAGGACATCCTGTCCTTTGAAGGCTACGCCGTGACCCAGGCAGCCAACGGCCAGGAGGCCCTGGCGCTGCTGACCGGACCGAACGCGCTGCGGCCCTGCCTCATCCTGTTGGACTTGATGATGCCCGTCATGGACGGCGAGGAGTTCGTCGGCCGCATCCAGCAGGAGCAGCGTTTGACCGAGCTGCCCATCATCCTCGTCACGGCGAGCGGGCGCGGCCAGGTGCCCGGCGTGCGGGCCGTCCTCAAGAAGCCCTTCGACATGGACGTGCTGCTGAGCACGGTGGGCGAACACCGCCACTGACACAGCGCCCCGCTCAGGAGCGCCGCTCTCCCGTCAACATCGCGGCCACCTGCGGGTCCAACTGGAAGGACTCGAAGAAGCGGTCCGCGTCCTGGGGCGGCTTGCCCTCCGGGTGCAGCAGCAACTGCTGGTAGAGCCGGGGCCCCACCAGGAAGAAGCGTCCGCGCAGGTGGCGCGGGCCGGACACGCCCTCCACCTCCCAGCCCGGGAAACCACTCAGCACCAGCGGACGCGCGGACAGCCCGGTGGCGCCCAGTGCCTCCAGCGCCCCGTGGCTGGCCCGGGCCACCACGTCACGCGGGTCCGCCTGGGACACCGCGGCCGCGGGGAAGTCCGTGTAGGAGACGTAGTAGGCGGTATCCACCTCCGGCCGCACGGCGATGAAGGTGTGGAGTGTCACCGCGCCGACATCCGTCTCCTGCGAACGGCGCTCCTCGCTCACCGGCCCGGGAATCGCGACGGAGAAGCCCCCTTCCGTGGACTGGACGACAGGCTCGGCGGCCCGCGGGGCTTCGGGCTTCGCGGCGGCGGTCGGCGCCTGCTGGCGGGAGGCACACGCCCCCAGCCCTCCCAGGGCCAGGAGGGCGGCGAGCGGCGCGGCGCGGCGCGGGGTCTTCATAAGGGCAGGCGACTCCTGAAGGTTGGACCCCGAAGGTACGTCGGGCCTTGCGTGAACGCATCCGCCGTCTACGCGCGGACGCGTGCCATGCGACGCTTCGCGCCAACCTGGGGGCAGCCCCTCAGTGCAGGGGGTCTTGAGGGGCCGTCAGCCCCGCGTCCTCTTCGGTATGCCGCGCGGCCTCGGTGGCGATGGCCAGCCGCACGCAGAAGACGGAGCCATGGCCGGGCTGGCTCGTCACGTCGATGCTGCCCCCATGCCCCTCGACGATGCGCCGGGCCACCGACAGGCCCAGGCCCACTCCCGGGGCGCGCTGACGGGCGTTGCCGGCGCGCTGGAAGGGCGCGAAGAGCAGGCGCATCTCGTCTTCGGAGATGCCGATGCCCTGGTCCGTCACGCACAGGACAGCCGTGTCCTGTTCGCGGCGCACGGACACCTCCACGGTGCTGCCCGCTGGCGAGTACTTCAGCGCGTTGCTGACGAGGTTGTGGAGCACCTGCTCCAGCCGGGCCGGGTCCGCGCGAACCGGCACGGACACGTCCGGCAAGCTGAGACGGAGGCCATGGCCGGTGTCGCCGGAGCGGTAGAGCTCCACCACCTCGCGGGCCAGCTCACGCGCGTCCCGCACCTCCGGGCGCAGCTCCAACCTGCCGGCTTCGATGCGGGTGGCGTCGAGCAGGTCGCCCACCATCCGGTCCAGCCGCTCCACCTGCCGCCCTACCAGGGACAGGGTGCGGTCCATGCGCTCGGGCGTGAGCTGGGCGCGGCTGCGGTCCGACAGGCCTGTGGACAACTTGAGGGCGGACAGCGGATTGCGCAGTTCGTGCGCCACGCCCGCGAGGAACGCGAGCTGCTGCTCCTGCTGGTGGGCCAGGCTGTTGGCCATCTCGTTGAACGTGCGGGCCATGTCCCGTAGCTCGGTGGGCCCGGCCTCCGGGGCCCGGGTGCACTTGCTGCCCGCGCCGAAGCGGCGCATGGACTGGCTGATGTCCCGCAGCGGCTGGAGCGCCACGCGCCGCAGCAGCACGCTCACGACGAGCACCCCCAACAGCAGCAAGCCGCAGAGCACCACGCCCACGGAGTCCGCCATGTTGTTCCACCGCTCCGCTTCCGAACGGGCCTCGTGCGCGCGCTCCACGTTGATGGAGATGACCTGCTCCAGGCCATTCAACGCGGCGTCCAGCGCCGGGCCCGCCTCCCGCTCCGCGCGCACCAGGTCACGCTGGGCGGAGAAGTAGACGTCCACGTCCTCGCGGACCTCGTCGAGCCGCTCGCGCTCCGCATCCGTCGAGGCGATGCGCCGCAGCTCCCCAATCTGCCGGTACAGCGAGGCCTCCAGCTCGAACCGAGACAGCCCGCCCGGGCCACGGGGCACCCTGACGGGACCTTCCCGGACCATCCGGTCGTGCGCCAGCAGGCCCACCTCCAGCTCCTCGGACACCCGGATGCCCCCGACGGCGACACCCAAGGTCGCGGCCGAACGGTCGAGCACGCTCGTCAGGACGATGAGCAGGGTGGCGGCCGCCAACGTCACCAACGTCAGCACCCCCATGGTGGCGGCGAGCCAGGAGCGCAGGCTCATGGACCCGCCCCGGGCGGAACGAGGGCCATCTGGAACACGGGGTAGACCCGAAGAGACCTTCACGCACGCTCCTCACGGGGTTCCCAGACACGAGGGCCACCCCCATTCCTGAGAGGAGCAACACAGCCAATGCCCACGGGATTCGCGGACCGGACAGCAAGAGGGCACGCCTGACCCGTTCCCTGAAAGGGGACATCACCGGATGGCGCCAGCCGTGCTAGGGAGGGGCGATACGTGGCCGGCAAGCGCCCTGGCCGACGAGCGAGAGGTCTCCATGGACATCATCTCCCAGCCGGTACGCACCTTGAAATTCGATGGCTTCTGGCGCTGGCTCCAGGAGCACACGCACTGCATCCTGCGGTGCGGCTCCGTGGACGCCATGCTGTATGACCACGACGACTTCCACTGGGCCCTCCTGGAAGAGGAGCGCCAGCACATCGTCCAGGTCCTCAAGGGAAAGGTGCTGGTGGGCGAGCTGGTCATCCCCGGCCGCGAGGTGACGGAGGTGAACGTCGCCCCCGACCCGGACACGGGCGCCCAGGGCCACTTCCTGGTGGAGCTCATGGGCGGGCCGAAGGAAGACCCGCAGGCGCTCTACCACTTCATCATGGCGCACGGCATCGACCCGGCGCCGGGACACAAGGACCTCAAGCATTGAGGACGGTGCGCTCGATGAGCGTCACCGCGTCGTCCGTCCCATTGACGTAGGGCCTCGTGCTCCGAGCCGGTCGGGCACGAGCGAGCCCGGCAGCACGCGTCACCAGCGCCTCCACGGAGCCCGCCCGCTCATCGGGGCGCAGCCGCAGGGCCTGCCTGTCGTAGAGCCGGGGCCGCGCGAGCGCCACGAAGGGTGTTCCGGTGACGCGGGCCTCCTGCACGGTGTTGTACCCGCCCGCACCGACGAGCACGTCCACGCCGGGGAGCACCGCCAGCGCGGGCCACGTGGGCATGCGCAGGACCAGGCCCTCCTCCAGGGAAGCCCCGGCCAGTCTGCCCTGCTTCGCGCGCGGCGCGGGCGCATCCATCACATCTCCGGGCGGCACCAGCCACCGGACCACGGCCTCTGGCCCCAGCATCGCGTCCAGCCGGGCGGAGATATGCCCCGCCTCCCCTACTTCCTCGGGGGTGCCACAGCCCATCACCGCCACCAGGGCGCGCGTGTCCTCCGCGGGCACGCCCAGCCGCGCGCGGGCCTTGTCACGGGGCAGCAGCTCGCTGGCTCGCAGGAGCAGCCAGGGCGCGGTCCTCACGGCGCGAGGATGATTCGCGAAGGGCGCGGCCTCGCCCGGGACGAGCAGCAGGTCGAACGCGTCCACCGCCCGCGCCAGGCCGTACTGCTTCACGTACGTGGGATTCACGTCGCGGTGAATCAGCACCTTGCGCGCGCGCACGGAGGGCAGCAGCGGCGCCAGCTCGCCACCGAGCCCCCGGGGAAAGGTGTCCACGACGAACAGGTCAGGGCGCACGTCCGCCAGGCACTGCTCCACCACTTCGCCCACGGCCTCGCGCCCCAGTGCGGGGTTGAGCCGGAACACCTCGACACCGGTGCCCAGCACGTCCTCCAGCGGGAGCCCGCTCGCGAACGGGCTGTTGGTGAGCAGGACGACGGAGTGCCCGCGGCGAGAGGCCGCACGCGCCAGCGCGGAGGCACGGGTCAGGTGCCCCATGCCGCCTCCCAGCGCATAGACGAGCCAACGGCCAGCCATCAGCTCCCGCCCATGTCCTCCTCGAAGGAGGCGTCGTCCTCGTGGCGGAGGCTCTCGCCGTCAGCCTCGGTGAAATCGTTGGTGTCGTGGGCCCTGCCGCTCCCCGACGAGGCGGCGGCGCCGTAGTACCCGTAGTTGTCGTAGTAGTAGCTCGGGTGGTCCTCGTCCACGCCGTTCCGGTCCCCCGTGTAGTCCTCGTGTTGCCGCGCGCACGTCGCGCAGAGCATCTCCGCGCCCATGGACGTCACGTGCTGCTCACACAGCGGCATCGCGCACCGCATGCACGTCATGGCAGCGGGGTTCCCGCAGCCATGGGAGAAGAGGAATCCCACGTTCTCCTGGCAGACCAATCCACTCATGGCTGGGCCAGCTCCTGGGACGGCGGCGCCTGGAGGTGGAAGAGCAGCGCCATGCGCAGCGGCAGCTCCAGCGCCTCGAAAGCGAGACACGCGGCGGCCTCCGCCGCCAGCAGCGACTTGGTGGCGAGCAACGTGCGCCCCTGCGCATCACGCAGGGACACCTTGCCCTCGCGCACCTTCACGCGGGCCACGTCCGCGCCAGCGCCGTCCTGGATGCGAGCACCGTCGTCCTCCGGCCACACGGAGTATAGGAGCGTGCCCTTCATGTCGTTGAGGCGCCAGCCCGGCCCCTGCCGCGCGAGCGTGAACAGCACCTGCCGCTGCTCACCGTCCCGCACGGTGAGCGCCCCGCCCGCGGAGCCGACGACATATCCCAGCGCCACGTCATCCGGGCCAGAGACCTTCAGCGACGCGCCCTTCCACTTGTAACGCGCCAGCTCGCGCTCCTCGCCATCCACCAGCTTGGCGCCGTCATCCTTCGGCTTGAGGGAGAAGCGCTCGCGGTCGGCGTCGTCCTTGAACTTGAGCTTGCCCTCGAGGCCCTTCACGTCCGCGGCGGCGACGGGGGCGCCAACGGCCTCCTGAGCGCGGACGGCTTGCGGCGCCTCGGCGTCACCGGACTTGGAGCACCCGGCGGCGCCCGTGAGCGCGACCAGGGAACAACAGAGAAGGAACCGGCCCATGCCCATCATCACGAAGCCTTCGCCTGCTGACGCAGTTGTCTGGAGGAGTTGAGGACCTGGTAGAGGCTCAGCAGCATCATCACCACCGTCTTCGGCGCATCCACCGCGTTCCCCTGGACGTTGGGCCCGGCATCCCAGTCCTTCTCCACGAGGGTGCGCAGGAACATCCGGTCCTCGCCCAACTGAAGCTTGTCCACGGCGACGTCCTCCGGCAGGCGCATCGCCTGACGGGCCTCCGGCTCGAGCAGCGCCAGTCCCTGATGACGCTCCGCCTTCACGCGCAATTGGACCTGGAGCAGCGCCCAGCTGTCCTGCCGGTGCTTCGTCTTGTACTTGCCGCTGATGCTGCGCCGGGTACGCGACCGCTTCATGAGCCGCTGCACCATGGCGATGCGCAGGTGCGTGCCGTCCAGCAGCCGCGTCCGGAGGGTGAACCACGGGTCACCGAAGTTCTCCGCGTTCCAGCCGCTGGGCGTGGTGTGCTTGCCGAGCAGCTTCTCCGGGCTGTCCACGGGCGTGAAGTCGAGCTCCAGCCTCACCGGCGCGTCAGGGCCGATGTCACGACGCAGCCGATGGATGACCTGAGCGGCCAGCGTGTACCGCCGGTTCTCCAGGTCCAGGCGCCGGAAGCGAAGGTACACGACGAAGCACCCCACGGTCCCCGCGAGCAGCACGAGGCCCAACCACAGGGTGAGCCGCAGCGCGAGTGCGTCCTCGAGCCCCTCATGCAGCGTCATCCGGTAGATGAAGACGACGACGGTGGCGGCCAGACACACCCAGGCCGACTGCCGCCAGTTCCGCCGCGACTGCTCCACATCCATGTCCAGGAGGCGCAGCCGCTCGAGGTCGTCCCGCAGCTCCCGGATGGGTCCGCTGCACCTGTAGACGCGTTCCTTGCGGAAGCGGTCGATGTTGAATGCCACGGCGAGTCGCGCCCCCTCGGCGGAACGAAAGAAGGGGAAGCGTAAGGGGCCGTGCCGTAGGGGTCAAACCCTCCTGTTTGCCGGCCCGGCCGAGCCGCGATAGCAACGCGAGTGTGTCTCCCCCTCCCGGCACCGGCATCGTCTACGCGTCGTTCGACCGCTTCCCTTCGCCCAAGGGCGCCGCGGTGCACATCCGGGCCTTCGTGGAGTCACTGGGCGCGGCCTTTGGCCGAGTCGACCTGGTCGCGCTCCGGGACAACTCCGCCGCGCCCACCGGGCCGCTCGCGCTGGCGGAGGGCGTGACGTACCACCCGCTGGAATCACGCGGGAAGGACCTGATGGCCCAGGCCCTGTCGTTCCGCTCGCACCTGGCGGCATGGTGGCGCGACAGGCCGCGAGCCTCCGTCGTGCACGTGCGCTCCATCTTCGAAGGCTACCCCGTCGCCTGCCGGAAGGAAGCGCTGACGGACGCGCTCGTCTTCGAGGTGAACGGCCTGCCCTCCATCGAGCTGAAGTATCACTACCCGGACGTGGCGGATGACGCGGAGCTCTTGCGCAAGCTGGTGGCGCAGGAGGACGTCTGTCTCTCGCGCGCGGACCTGGTGGTGACCCCGAGCGAGGTGACGGCGGAGTACCTCGTGACGACACGAGGCGTGGATGCCTCCCGGGTGCGGGTGATTCCGAACGGCGCCGACCTGGAGGTGTTCCGGTACGCGCCGCCGCGCCCGATGGAGCCCGGGCGCCCCGTGCGACTGCTGTACAGCGGGACGATGACGTCCTGGCAGGGTGTGCACCATGCCATCGAGGCCTGCCGGTTGCTGCGGCGGGACATGCCCACGGTGCTGACGCTGGTGGGCCCGCTGCGCCGGCACACGCGACGGGCGCTGATGGACCGGTGCGGTGACCTGCTGCTGGAGGGCGCCGTGGAGTTGCTGGAGCCCCTGCCCCAGGCGGAGCTGGCGGCGCTGCACCATGCCTGCGACGTGGTGCTGGTGCCCCTGCCCTTCAACGACCGCAACTGTGTGCAGGGCTGCTGCCCACTGAAGCTGCTGGAGGCCATGGCCACCGGGACGCCCGTGGTGGCCAGCAACCTCCCCGTGGTGAGCACCCTGGCCGCGCCGGACGAGGTGATGCTGATACGGCCGGGCTCGGCGAAGGCGATTGCTGAAGCGGTGAGGGTCCTGCGGGAGGACCCCACCCTGGGCCGCGCGATGAGCGCGAAGGCACGGGCGCGAGTGGAGCGCGACTTCCCATGGAGCCGCGCGGGCGAAGCCCTGGTGAGCGCCTACGAAGAGCGGCTCGGGATGGCGCGGGCCAGCACGCGACGGAGCACCTCTGCCTCCGCGTGCGCCTGAAAGCGCTCCTCGATGCGCTGACGGGCGGCGGCGCCCATCGCGGCGCGCTGTTCGAGCGGCAGGGAGAGCACGTCCAGGCACGCCTGCCCCAGGTGATTGAGCAGGGCCTTGGAGACGAGGAAGCCGTTGCGTCCGGCGTCCACGGCCTCGGGGATGCCGCCAGCGTCGCTGGCGATGACGGGCCGGGCGCAGGCCATGGCCTCCAGCAAGGCGTTGGGCATGCCCTCCCATAGCGACGGCTGGAGGTAGACGTCACACAGGCGCAGGTGCGCGGCGATGGCCTGCGGTGTGTCCAGCGGTCCGGAGATGAGGATGCGCGCGGCGTCCTCGGGATGCTCGGCGCGGAAGGCGACCAGGTGCTCGGCGTCGCGCGGCCGCACCTCGCCGATGACGAGCAGGCACGCGGGCCGGACGCGGCGCACCTCGGTGAGGGCGGAGAGCAGGAAGGGCAGGCCCTTCTTGTGCCGGAGCTCACCGGAGAAGCCGAGCACGGCTTCGTCGGGCGCGATGCCCAACCGCTCTCGGAGCGCCGGGTCCGCGGGACCGGGGGAGAAGATGCCGGTGTCGACGGCGTTGGGGATGACCTCCACGGTTTCGTCCCGTCCCAGGAGCATGCACATCTTCCGGCCCAGGTCCGCGGAGGCCGCGGTGAGGACGCGGGCACGCTGCAGCGTCCACAGCAGACGCGCGAAGTCGCCCGGGGGGAACATGAGCTGGTCCACGTCGTTGCCCCGGGCGCTGACGGTGGAGGCAATGCCCACGGACTCGGCGAAGGCGACGGCGAGGAACCCGGGCGGAGACAGGTAGTGACCCCACACCAGGTCATAGCGTTGCTTCGCGTGCAGGTAGCCGAGCACGTCGAGCGTGTGCTGCATGGACAGGTCCGTGCTGCCGAACAGCCCCAGCCGGTGGAGCGTCACACCCCGCGCGAAGGGTGAGACGTCCCCGGCGTCCTCCACCGTCTGGAGCGCGCCTGGCGCCGCCGTGCGCGTCCAGGCCAGCACGTCCACCCGGGCGCCCAGCTTCACCAGCGAGCCCGCGGTGCGCGCGCCACTGCGGGCCAGGCCGCCGATGTCGGGAGGAAAGCGTTCAGCGATGAGGAGGACGCGCGGGCTGGCGGACATGGCCGAGCAACGCTACCTCCATCACGCGCCATCGCCACCCGCAACCTGGGCCTGGAGCCGGCCCAACAGGCGCGCGGCTGTCTTGCGTGAGGCGCCCAGGAGCACGGCCACCGCCCCCCTGGGGGTGTCCCCTCACTGCCCGAAGCCCCCTAGCGCCGTACGGCTGAAGCTCGCGGCACCCTGACTCACCCGCGCGGCGGACTGGCTGAACACCTGGAACGCCGCGCGAATCTCCTGTGCGCTTTGTCCCGGCGTGAGAATCCACTTGTCGTCGATGCCCATCTCGCGGAACACGCGCCGGAAGTCCGTGCTCCCGTCGTTGATGCCCATCGCCGCGACGATGTGATTCTCCGCGCGCTTCAGGTCATTCACCAGCGCCGCCACGTCCTTTGCCTTCGCCGACGTCGAGTGCTGGTCCGAGCCATCCGTAATCAACAGCGTCACTGTCCGCACCGGCACGCCGTTGGCGCTGAACTCCTGCGCCTTCGCCAGCACCGTGCCCAGCAGCACCACCGACTGGTCGTACAGCGGCGTGCCATGGTCCGCCCGGTAGTTCCTGGCATGCATCCGCACCACGTCCTCCACCGGCCGGTACGGGTTCAGCACGAACCCGTTGAGGTAGCGCGTGTGGAAGAGGACGCCGTCCTTCTGCTTGCTCGCCAGCAGCGCGTCCAGCACCAGGTTGTGCCCGTCACACACCGTCTTCGAATGCCCGGAGTAGTCGATGCTCCCCGAGTCATCCGGCATCACCGTCACCAGCACCACCTCGCTGGACTGCACGTCCTCCACGCAGACGCCGAGCCCCGCCTGAATCTGCGCGCCCAGGTCCACCACCGTCAGTGCCTGCAGCCCCGCCGGGCTCAGCACACCCTCCGCGTGTGCGTCATCGAAGAGCTTCCGGATGCCACTGCCATTCGCCTTGCTGCTCATGTCCCGTGCTCCTTCTCCCTCTCTCGAGGGCAGGGCTCCGCCTGTCCCGCGCGTGCGAGCGCAGGCGAAGCGATTGCGGTGTGTCGTCACGCCTCGCGCCGCGAGGCTCAGGCGATGCGCAGGTCCGGCCAGCTCGCCAGCGGGTCCGTGGACTTCACCAAGTGCATCCCCGCGTCCGCGAAGCGCTTCAGCGACGCCTCCGCCTGTGGGGTGAAGTCCGCCGCGAAGCCGCCCTTGCCGTCCGGCACCGTCACCGACGACATGCAGTCCGTCAGCAGGTACACCTTGCGAGCCAGCGCCGCGTCCTGCGCGACAATCTCCCCGAGCAGGTCGTCGATGGAGCTCTTCACGCAGTGGCTCGCCGCCTGCCCTGCGATCACCACCGCGTCCGCGGTGAGCAGCGTCTTGAGGAACTGGGTATTGCGCTGCGCCAAGGGCTGACCGTCATGCCGCCCCAGCACCTCCGGGCGCAGCACCGAGTAATTCTCCGTCAGCGGATTGCCGCCCTTCACCTCCGCCCACGACTGCATGCCACGCGCGAAGGAGTGGAACAGCCGCGCCTCCTGCACCACACCCGCCAGCGCGTGTCCGTCGCTTCCCAGCAGGCAGTGCGGCGGCCACAGGTACAGCGTGTACTTGCCCGCCCGCTCCAACTCCTCGCAGTAGTACTTCACCTGCTTGAGCAGCCAGGGGTAGTTGCCACCGCACAGCCACTTCGCCATCGCGGGGTTGGGCCGCGCCTGCCCACGCTCAATCTGCTCGCGCGTCACCTCGCGGTAAGGCGTCAGCGGCTGGTCGTCCTGGTCCACCCAGAAGGACGGGAAGAAAATCTGGTACGCGAAGTGGGTATCGAGCGTCGCCGTCACGTTCGTCAGCGAGCCCAGGTTGCGGTAGATGAACTCCGCGATGCGACGGCTGTCATCCACCGCGCCGCGCCCGCTGCGGCCCGCCACGAAGAGCGAGCCCTCCGGGAAGCAGAAGTCCTTCTGCACGTCGATGAGCAACAGGTGCAGGTTGAACGCGTCCGTCGCCGACATGGAGACGTCATTCGCCGCGCGCCAGCGCTGGGCCTCCACCTGGAGCTTCCCCGCGTCAGGGCTGTATCCGAACTGCCCGGCATGGGCCGCGTCGTAGAACCTCGGAAGCGGAAGCGCCTTCACTTGCGTCTTCATCGTCCTACCTCCTGTGAGGCGTGGAGGCACCCGCTCCACGCGGTTGTGAGAAGTCCCTTCAGTTCATTCGCAGCACGGTGATGTCCTGCCGCCCCACCACCGCCAGCCCCTGCCGCACGAGGAAGAGCGAGCAACCCGCGTCCACGAAGGGCTCGGCATCCGGGAACTCGCGCGCCGCCTCCAGGCGGCCCTGCCGAAGCTCCACACGGGTGAGCCCCGCATCGGTGGCGCAGAACAGCGCGTCGCCCGCCGCGCACCGTCCACGCGGCGCGTTGCCCAGCCACGAGCCGTCACCGGCCTCCGCCACCGCGCTCGCACGCACGGCCCCGTCAGCGCCCACCACCACGCAGTGATGCAGCGTGCGCCCACCGGCTTCCTCCACCAGGAACAGCCACGCGGAGGACCCATCGAAGACACAGTCCACGTCCACGAGCTTTCCCATGGGCCAGGGGAGCGACAGTCCATCCTTCAAGCCCAGGCGTTCCGCATCGAAGACGAAGGCGCCGCGCAGGCCACCCGCGCGATGGAAGCCCAACCCGAAGCGTGGCCCCACGAAGAGCCGCGTCTGTCCTTCGAGCACCGCGCCCACGTGCTCCGGCCCATACGCACCGTCCCGCCACAGCCCGCCGCCCACGGCCCAGTACCGGTGCCGCGCGTTGGTGGCGAAAGCGGACTGGCCCTCCGGCGCATCCACGCCCATGCGGTCCGGAGGCCGGCCGGGCGCCAGCACCGCCACCTCACCGCCCCGGCCCACCAGCGTCACGTCCCCTTGCAATGCCCAGCGCAGCGACGGGTCCAGCGCCCCGCGCAACACGACGCGTCCGTCCTCGCGCCGGTACGCGCCATCCGCGTGGTAGAGCCAGCGAAGGACGCCCGCCTCGTTGCTCGCGTGCACCAGCACGCCTCGCGTGGAGAACAACCGCGTCGCCGTCACCTGGCCTCGGACCGACGACACCGGCGTGGCGGCCGCGGTGGCGTGAGGCTGGCACGTCGGGCAGGCCGCTCGCGCATGCTCCACGCCGCACGACGCGCAGGAGGTGAAGCGCAGTCCTTCCAGCAGCGGATGCGGAAAGGCCCCGCGAAGGTCCTCCACGAAGACGCGGTGCAGGTGGTGCAGCACGTCGTCCGGCAAGGTCGCCAATGGCAGCGCGGGCTTCGGATACTGCACTTCTGGATGGAACACGGTGATGCGCTGGAGCACCCGGCCCGCGGAGGTCGTCCGCGCGGCCGCGCTCTTGGGCTTGTAGACGCCTCCGTGCGGCCCCACGCACAGCAGCGACTGCATCACCGCGACGGCATAGGCATACCAATCACTCTCAATGGACGCTGGCCGGCTGGGAACCAGCCCTTGCGTTCCCGTGCTCCCGAGCCGCAGCGGGTCGAGGAAACGCTCCGTGAACACCGGACAGAGGAACCCTCCGAACTGGAAGCTGTCCGCGTCGATGAGGTACGCCTCCGACACCCCCGCCACGAGCACGTTGAGGTCGTTGAAGTCCCCCACCACCACGCCCGACGCGTGCACCGCGTCGAGCGTCCGATGCAGCTCGCGCAGCATGTCCACCACCCGCCCCGACGCCGCGCCTGCCCTGCGGAACGACGGCTCTCCGAAGCGCCGCAAGGGCTCCACGCCGTCCAGCTTGCGCATGGCGTAGCCCAGGACCTCGCGCGCCTTCTTGTCCGTCGCCAAGGCCTGGGGCACCACCACGCGGCCGGGAAGTCCTGCCGGGAAGACGCGCAGCTTGCGCTGGTGCTCGTCCAACCGGACGCGCGCCGCGGCCTGCTCCGCGGGCAGGCCCGTGTAGTCGGGGTGCTCGGGTGGCTTGAACACCTTGAGGGCGCGGCCATCTCCCAGGTCGAATACGTCCGCCTCGCCGCCCTTGCCCAGCGCTCGGGCGGGGTTCAGCCGCACCTTCTTGCCTTCGAGCCAGACGTCCATGGCCTCACGCCCTCCCCATGCGGCGGCGCAGCACCACCAGCGTGGTGTCATCCGGCAGCAGGCCCGGAGTTCGCGACAGTTGCTGGGAGGCGAAGTCCGCGCGCACGGCTTCTCGGTTGAGCAAGGCCAACCGGCGGCGCAGGGCATCCGGGTTGGCGAAGTACCGGTCCTCCGTCCAGAGCCGCGACAGCGGCCCGACGAGTTCGTCCCGCGCTGGCATGCGTGTGGTGGCCAGCCGCTCCAGGTCCGCTACACCGTCGGTGCCCAGCAGCAGCGCGTGGACGTCCTCCGTGGGCACCAGGGCCCGCGGGGTCAGCGCGACGTCCTCTCCGTGCATCAACGCATAGGCGAGATACGGCGGCGCGTTCCCCGGAAATGGCCCGAGTGGATGCACCTCGCCATTGAGCGCCCACACGCCGTCTCCCGCGGAGAAGACGAGCGTCAGCGAGGGCGTCACCACCGCGCCCACCACGGTGAAGAGGAAGTCCCCCATCACCTCCCGCCCCAGGTCCGCCCGGAGCTCACTGAGCAGACACAACACGTCCTCACGAAGTCCTGGCAGGAAGGTGGGCTCATCCACGCGCTCACCGTCCGCGAGCCGCACCAGCGCGGCCCGCGCCAATCTGCGCGCGCCCAGCTGTGCGCCCAGCTCACTGCAGGGCTGGCTGCCACAGCCGTCCGTCACCACGGCCACCAGGCCATGCTCACTGGCGCGGATGCACAGCGCATCCTGGTTGTTGCGACCCGCTCGGGCGTGCTCCCGGCCCAGCACCGAGGCAGCGGCGATGTCGAAGGGCAGTGCGGACATGGCTCTCCCGTGGCCTTGAAAGGGCACGTGCGGCGAGACAGGCGGCGATACGGCGGCACACTTCGACCCGTGGACACCCCACGGGCAGCGGCCCCTCACGAACCTGGGTTGAGCCCATGTTCGTGTCTCAGTGACACCAACATAGTGTCCAAATGACACGATGTCAATGTCACGAGGTCCCGGGGCGTCCCTGGAGCCCGCAATGGGTCAGAGCTCGAAGTTGAAGCCCGCCTTCTCCAGCTGCTTGTACTTCTTGTGGTCGAACCGGTAGAGGCGCGCGGCCCGGTGGGAGACGTCCTGCTCCACCTCGTCCAGTTCCTCGAGCAGATCCATGGCGAGGATCTTCTTGCGGAAGTTCCGCTTGTCGAGCTCCCGCTCCAGGATGACCTCGTACAGCCGCTGGAGCTGCGTCAGCGTGAACTTGGGAGGCAGCAGCTCGAAGCCGATGGGCTGATAGCGGACCTTGCCCTTGAGCCGCTGCAGCGCCGTGCCGAGCACGTCCGCGTGGTCGAAGGCCAGCTTCGGCGTATCCCAGACGGAGAACCACGCCGCGTCCCGCGCGTCCGTCGCCGCATGCGGCACGTGGTCACTGAGCTTCACCAGCGCGAAGTACGCCACCGTGACGACGCGCCCGCGTGGATCTCTCCCCGGCGTGCCGAACGTGTAGAGCTGCTCCAGGTGGTTCGGCCGGATGCCCGCCTCCTCATCCAGCTCCCGGCGCGCGGCGTCGTCGAGCGACTCCTCCATCCGCACGAAGCCGCCCGGCAACGCCCACCGCCCCGCGAAGGGTTCCACCCCGCGGCGGATGAGCAGCACCTTCAGGTCCTCGTCATCCAGACCGAAGACGACACAGTCCACCGTCAGCGCCGGCCTCGGGTACTCATAGGTGTAGCTCACGAGTCCCGGCATAGTGTCCGGAACACACCCGGGTCAAGTCGTGGACGGAGTGGCCGCCGGGCCCACGCGGCCTAGGTCCGGACCATGCGCGACAGCTGGCGCCAGTCGACGAGCTGAACGCTCTCCTCGGCCAGGTCGAACTCCAGCGAGCGCCGCATGCCGATGACGTCGCCGCCCATCTGGAAGGGCACTTCCCGGTCGAAGTCCATGCGCAGGCGCTGGACGAACCAGTCATGCATGTGGGGCATCGGGTGCTCGCCGCGCCAGAGGCGGAACATGTTCCGGGTGGCCTCGATCACGCCGGCACCATAGACGCGCACGGACAGCCGGTGGGGCACCGCCTCCGCGAAGGGGAAGGCCTTGAAGCCGAAGCCCCACTCGGGCGTGGTGGCCGCGCCGGCGACGCCCGCGGGCCCCCGGTACAGGAGCGCGCCCTTGTCCCCATGCGGCACGGGCTGCACGGAGCCCCGCGCGTCCACCGTGAGGGCGGGGTCGCCCAGGTTGTAGACAGACACCATGGGGTTGCCCTCGCCGAAGACGTGGCGAGGCACCGTCCGGGTGAACATGGCGCCCAGGTAGCCGCGCAGGCCGGCCTGGGTGCTGCGCAGCGGACCGGAGGCGGCGAGCTGGTTCTTGAAATCCTGAATCATCTCCGCGTCCCAGCCGGTGCCGGCGAAGGGGGCCACCTTGCCCTCCACGCGGACCAGGGCGAAGGGGCGCAGGGGCGGCAGGCGCTCGCCCACGGCGGCAATCTGCTTCAAGGCCTCCGCGGGCCGGGGCGCGCCGGTGACGCGGGCCCAGGCGTTGCCGGTACCCATGGGGAGGACGCCAATGGCCGGCAGGGCCACCCCCGCGGTGCGCAGCTCGTTGAGCAGCCCGGTAATCGTCCCGTCACCACCGCCCGCCAGGAGGAGGGAGGGCGGATTGGGCCGGAGCGTGTCCGAAATCCAGGCACGGGCCTCCTCGAGCGAACGGGTGAGCGCCACGCGAGCCCGGGGCAGGAAGCGCTGGACCAGCCCCCCCATACCTTCGGAGCCCCGGCGTGCACGCAGGTTGACGAGGACGGCGATGTCATTCATGGCGAGCGGGACTCTCTCCACGCTTTGTCATGGCCCGGTCACGGCGCAGCAACCGGTGACGCGTCGTGACGCAATAATGACCCTCATACTCCCAGTGCATGGGCGAAACGGGCCTTCAGCCCCCGTGCCTCCCGCTTCTTTCCGAGAGAGAACGCCGCCGCGGCCACGCCCCCGGCGACCAGCAGTCGGCGCAGCCATTGCTTGCCCGCCGCGTGGTGGCCCCCCGAGGTCCCCGTTCCCTCCACCATCGGACGGAAGAGCGTCCCAGAGGTGTGGCCCTGGCGCTCCTTCTCGAAGTGATGGGCCTCGGTGACGCCGTTCATGGTGCGCTCGAAGGTGCGGGGCAGCAGGCCGTGCATGGCGGCGAAGCTCCGAGCGGCGGGGCCGACGAAGACCTCGTGCTTGGGGCTGCGGAGGACACGAAGGATGGCCCGCGCGACGCGCTCCGGCGTGTAGACGGGCTCCACGGGACGGATGCGCCAGCCGGTGTAGTTGGCGGTGTGTTGCCACAGCGGCGTGTCGATGGCCGCGGGGAGCACGGTACACACATCGATGCCGGTGCCGAGAAACTCCTGGCGGACAGACGCCGAGAAGCCGCGCACGGCGTGCTTCGAGGCCACGTAGGCGCTGACATACGGCGCGGCGACCGTCCCGAAGGTCGAGGAGACGTTGACCAGTGTGCCGTAGCCCTGCCGACGGAACTGGGCCACGGCGGCGCGGGCGCCGCTGACGGTGCCGAAGAAGTTCGTCTCCATCACCTGTCGGAAGGCGTCATCCGGCGTCTCTTCGAGACGGCCCATGAGGTAGACGCCCGCGTTGTTGATCCACGCATCGAAGTGGCCGAAGACCCTGCGCGCCTCGTCCGCCAGGTGCTGCACGGCGGCCGCGTCGGACACGTCCGTGGGCACGACGTGGGCATGGACGCCGAGCGCCTGACACTCGCGAGCCAGGTCCTCCAGCGGTTCCTCGCGCCGGGCGGCCAGGACGACGTGGGCCCCCTTGTTCGCCAGGGCCAGCGCGGTGGCGCGACCGATGCCACTGGACGCGCCGGTGACGACGACGACTTGGTTCTTCCAGGCTCGCTTCATGTCCGCGTTCTCCTTACCGGGCCGAGCCCCAGCGCATGGCCTGAGTCCCCTCGCGAAGATGGCGATTGCACACAGCGACGCACCGGGTCATCGAACACCTGGCTGGAGGGCAGGCGGCAGAGCGGCGCGAGGGTCCACGTCGCAGACCGCCGCCGGGGATGGGGGTCCACTGCTGGGACGGGGGCTGGGCGCGAAGCGGTGCGTCCACACGGGACGTGGAGGCGGGGTTCCACGCGGGTAAGGGGTGGAGATGGCTCGGCTTTTCGCGGAGCACGGGCGGGTTGGAGGAAGCGAAGCGGGCTTGGTATGTGCGAGCGACTGTCGGGCAGGAAACGGAACGCAACCTGCACTCGGCCCGCGAGCCATGAACATCTCCGAACGCTTCCTTCCGCCGCCCTGGACGGCGGCCGTCGTCCTCCTGTGCGCGTCCGCGTGCATCAACGTGCCAGCCGTCGAGCCCGCACAGGCAGAGGTGCGAATCACCGCGCCGGCGGGAACGGCCTACACGAATGGTGTGGTCGAGGTCCGACTCGACGTGACGGGCCATACGCCGGACCGAGTGGAACTGCTCAAGGACGGCGAAGTGATGGCGGAGTTGGCGCCGCCATACACGTACACCTGGGACACGGCGGGAGAAGCGGAAGGGACGTACCGGCTGGAGGCACGCGCGGCCCTGGGAGACCTCGCGTATGTGAGCGCGAGCCGCGAGGTGGTGGTGGACCGGACGCCGCCGCGGGTGGTGTCCCGTGTTCCGGAGCAGGGCGCCCAGGAGGTCTGGGTGCAGAGCCCCATCCGCGCCGAATTCTCCGAGCCCGTGAAGCGAAGCACCGTGACGACGGAGTCCGTGCACCTGACAGTGGGCGACGTGGCCATGGCGCACACTGTGTCCCTGTCGGAGGACGGGAAGACGGTGACGGTGGTGCCCGTGACACAGATGACCGCGCCGAGCGCCGTGGCGCTGGCCTTCTCTGGGACAGTGACGGACCTGGCTGGGAATGCCGCTGTGAATCTGGGGGAGGCGTGGAGCTGGGCTGTTCCTGAGTTCGTGCCGTATCCGGTGCATTCCAGGACACCACCCGGGCCCTATTCATGGACGACGGCCTACATCCAGCTAGACCCGAACGGGCACCCCATAGTCTTGACACCCGTATTCGATGGCCAGGACCATCTATTCGTGAGCCGCTGGGCGGGCAATGCCTGGGAGCAACTTGGGGCTGATCTCAAAACCAGTACAAGCGACTATGCACTTCATTCCCCAAACATCCAGCTAGCCTCAGACGGAACGCCCGTCGTTGCGTGGCAAGAAGACCTAGGCGCCGAATTCAACAACTATGTCCACGTCGCCCGCTGGACTGGACACACCTGGGAGCGCCTCGGGGGAGAACAAGGAATTCTTCCAGAGCGGCCGCATGCATGGGAAATCTCCCTACAACTCACCAGTCGAGACCACCCTCTTGTAGCCATCAAAATGGACCCAGAAGATCCCGAAGGCGGAACCATCCATGTATACCAATTATCCGAAAATCATTGGCAGCGCATCGGCCCTCCTGTTTCCGGCCCAGTGACCTCCGCACCAGGAAAACCAACACTTGCGACTGATCGCCTAGACAACCCCATTATTGCCTTCAGCCACGAGGACTCCAGCCCACAACTCTTTTCAAAGAGATGGACCGGAAGCACTTGGGAGTCACTAGGCAGCACCGTCAACCCAAGCAATATCCCTCACAGTGGCAGGGGGGACAGCCTCATCACTTTCACTCCAGACAACCGCCCCACAATCCTCTGGTCTGGCCGCAGCAACACATCAACAACGAACGACTTCTTCTCCAGCCAATGGAACAACAACGAATGGGTCTCTCTTGGCTCCCCACCCAAGCGGTCTGAGTTGAACCACAGAGGAATCTATGGCGCGCACATCACCTCTCAGGGGGAATTAATCACTGCCTCGCTGGAGAACGAAGACGGGAAATTCACTCTGAGCATCAATCGCCACAAGGGCGACTCCTGGGAGGAACTCTGGAATACGCGTGACGCCTTCAATGGAACGCGGCCTGACATCCAATACGCAAGCATGGCCGCGGACTCCCACGGGAACATTGCCATTGCATGGCTTGAGCAAAGAGGCGACCCGCGCCGAGAGGTCGTCATATATCGCCGCAACAGGTAGCCGCGCTCGCCCTTGCCCTATCAGCCATCTGTATCAAAGAGAGTCAACGATGAGGATCGCACCAGTAATCGCCACATGCCTTATATCAACACTGGCGTACTCAGCGCCCCGCCGCACGGTGGTGGCCAGCGGCGACTGCAAGGACGCGGAACTGAGCGGGCAAGCCAAGGCATTCCTGGGAGCCCTCGCCTCGCGCCCCGAGCAGGACACCCTCACCGCCAACCAGTTCAGCGACCGGCTCTTCCCGCAGCCCACCAAGAGCTATGAGGACCTCCAGCGGCAGCTCGAAGCTGCACAGGACCAGTTCTACGAAGGCCGCAACGCGAGGACGCTCCAGGCCGTCGACGAAGCCCTGCAGCAGATCACTCGGCTCCCCGCGGGAGACGCCCGCTGGAAGCTCTACGTCGAAGCCCAACTCCTCCACGGCCTTAACTACCGCGCCATGGGCAAGCCAAAGGAGAGCGACACCGCGTTCCGCAACGTGCTGCGGCTCCAGCCTGAGTACCAGCTCAACCCGGACTACTTCGCTCCGTCCGTCCGGCAGAACTTCGACAAGCTCCGGAAAGAACTCGAACAGACGCGCAAGGTGAAGCTGTCCGTGAAGTCCACGCGGCCCGCCGCGGACGTGTATCTCGATGGGCTCAAGCTGGGCCAGACGCCGCTGTCGCTTGATGCGGTCCCGGGCACCTACCACTTGACCCTCGTCAAGGGCACCACCACGAGCTTCCCACGGCACGTCCAGGTGCAGGGCGCTGAGACGCCGTTGCTCGTCGACGTGGCCTATGAAGGATCTGTCTCCGCGACCCCCTTCCCCTGCCTCGCCACCTCGGACGGCAACGACGAGCGCATGCTGAGCCATGCGGTCCGGCTGGGCGGCACGCTCGGCGTGGAGGAAGTCATCGTCGTCCGGCTCGAGCGCCCGAGCAGCGGGCCCAAGTGGTTCGCGGCCACCGTTCTCAATGTCGAAGGAGGCCAGAAGCTTCGCGAAGGCGGATTCAAGACCCAGGGCACGGACGCTCCGGACGAGGCACTCGCGGCGCTGGTCGACTTCGTCACCACCGGCCGATCACCCTCCAACCTCGTGGTGATGAACGCCAATGGAAAGGCCCCATGGGACGCGCCCGGAGGCGTGGGCCGGAACGGGAGCGCGTCAGCAGGCGGTATGGACCTGACGGCCCCCAACCTCATGTCAGAGGGCGACGCGTCCAGGACACGTTCCACCTCCGGACTTCGCACGGCCTCATATGTAGCGCTGGGAACGGGAGTGGCCGCATTCGGTGGCGCGGGCATCGTCCGCTTTCTTGCCCAGAAAGATGTGAACGCACTGGAGAAGCGGCTCGACAACGGCCGGATTCTGTCCAGTGACAAGGAGGCGATGGGGCTTCGCGACTCGCTGGTTCAGAAGAGCAACGTCCTCAATGGGTTGCTCATCAGTGGAGGCGCGGCGGTTGTCACGGGCGCGGTGCTCTACCTCCTGTCTCCTGATTCGAGCTCGGCACCGCCCGTCTCGGTCGGGCTCTCCGCGGACAGCCACGGCGCGGCGGCCTCACTGTCTGGTTCGTTCTGACGCACTATTCACGAATCCAAGGACACGCATTCCGCGAGAGGTGGACCATCCGAGTCAGTCCACCTCCTGAGCAGGCAAGCAGACACGTCGAGTGCTGGATGGGAAAGGCGCGTCAACACACACCCGCAGGCGACCACGGCGCATAGAGTGCCGCCCATGATGCGAGCCCTCTTCGTCCTGCTGCTGGCCACGAGCGCCTCCGCGGCCTCTCCCCGAACCCTCCGGGTCGACTACTTCCACACCGGGAACGCCACCGAGGAACGGTTCAGCCTCGACAAGGTCGTCGTCGAGCCGTTGCCCTGGCCCGGCCACCCGGAACGCGCCATCGACGAGACGAACCTCGGCAAGTACCTCTTCGAGGTGCGGGACCGGGAGAACAACCGGCTCCTGTTCTCGCGAGGCTTCGCGTCCATCTACGGCGAATGGGAGGTCACGAACGAGGCGCGCAGCAACAACCGCACCTTCCATGAGTCGCTCCGCTTCCCCGCGCCTGAGCGCCCCGTGCAGGTGCTCCTCAAGAAGCGGGATGCCCAGAATGCCTTCCGCGAAGTGTGGTCGCTGATTGTCGACCCGAAGGACATGTTCGTCGACGCCTCGTCACCTCCCGCGCCCGGGCCGCTGCTGAAACTGCTGGAGAACGGGCCGTCAGCGCAGAAGGTCGACTTGCTCATCCTGGGGGACGGCTACACGAAGGCCGAGCACGCCAAGTTCGAGAAGGATGCCCGGCACATGGTGGACATCCTCTTCACCTTCTCTCCCTTCAAGGAGCGCAAGTCGGACTTCAACGTGTGGGGGCTCGTCCCCGCCGCGGCCCAGTCCGGCATCTCTCGCCCTTCGACAGGAGTCCACCGGCGCTCTCCCATCGGTGCCACCTACGATGCCTTTGGCAGTGAGCGCTATGTGCTCACCTTCGACAACAAGGCCTTCCGCGAGGCAGCGGCCTTCGCGCCCTACGAGTTCGTGGAGATCCTGGTCAACGGCAACACCTACGGCGGCGGCGGCATCTTCGGGCTCTACGGCACCGTCGCCTCGGACAGCCTGTGGGCGCCCTACGTCTTCGTGCACGAGTTCGGCCACCACTTCGCCGGGCTGGCGGACGAGTACTACACCTCTGAATCCGTCTATGCGCCCGCCGCGGACCGCCTGGAGCCCTGGGAGAAGAACGTCACCGCGCTCCACTCCCCGGAAGACCTGAAGTGGAAGCACCTGGTGTCACCAGGAACACCCCTGCCTACCCCCTGGAACAAGGAGGGGTACGAAAAGCATGCCACCGCCGTGCAGAAGCAGCGCGGCCAGATTCGGGCCCAGCGAAAGCCCGAGTCAGACATGGACAAGCTCTTCCTGGCCCAGCGGGACTGGGAGGAAAAGTTCCTTTCCTCTCAGAAGTATTCAGGCCGGGTCGGGGCCTTCGAGGGGGCCATGTACGAGTCGAAGGGCTACTACCGGCCACAGGTCGACTGCGTGATGTTCACTCGGGATCGCGTCCCATTCTGCGCGGTGTGTCAGAGCGCCATCTCCGAAGTCATCGACCTGTATTCCGGCCCTCCGGCCAGGTCTCCTCAGGCCAGTCCCTGAACGCCTGAAAATCCGGGCACCTCTTGTGTGAAATGCCCATGTCACCAGGAGCGGACATTGGATTGCCCTCCGGTTCAGGTGTAAGGGGGACGCAACCTGCTTCCCATGGAGGGGAACTCATGCAGAGACGATTTTGGCTCCCGGCGGTCGTCACGGCCGTGATGGTCACGATGGGCACGGGATGTGGCGACGAGTGCGTTGACCTGTATGACTGCCGCACTGACAAGGGCCCGCCGGCCGCCGGCAAGCAGTGGACCTGTAACTCTGGCACGTGCGAGCAGCGCGACATCACCCAGGGCCCGGATGCGGGCACCGAGGAAGACGCGGGCACCGAGCCGGATGCCGGCGAAGGTGACGCGGGCACCGACCCGGACGCCGGCACGGAGGGCTGCACCAGCAACGCGACCTGCGGCCTGACCGAGACCTGCAACACCACGACGAGCACGTGCGAAGACTCGGGCTTTGTCACGCCGGTGGCGACGACCAGCACGCAGATCCAGGCGGTCCGGGATGCGGCGGATGGCGCGCTCGACCCCGCGCTGCCCATCGAGGGGGCGTTCGTCACGTTCATCAAGCCTGCCGTCACGGGCAGCAGCGAACTCCCCGGCTTCTTCGTCCAGGCCGAGGCCCAGGGCCCCGCCCTGTTCGTGTCCGACGCGACGGCGCTGGCCGCGGTCGCCGTGGGTGACCGGGTCAGCTTCTCCGTGTCGTCGAAGGCGACCACCGGCGGCCTGCGCTCCGCGGCCACCGTCACCGGGACCACGGTCATCAGCCAGGGCCACCCAGTTCAGACCCAGTCGACGGCCACCCCGGCCGGCCTCGCCGTGAACCGCTCCGCGGACACGTCGGACACGCTGGTGACCGGTCTGGACTCCGTGGAGTCCGAGCTCACCTACCTGACGGGCACGATTGCCGCGGCCGGCAGTGGCATTGGCGCCGGCTACACTGGATTCCAGATCACCACCGAGGGTGTCACCGCTGGCGCCGCCAACTTCCGGCTCCGCGTGCCCGCGACGCTCGCCACCGAGCTCGACATCACCCAGGGCTGCACGTTCACGCTGAACGCGGGCCCCATCTGGCGGTTCGATGCCAACGCCCAGCCGTCCGCGTTCACGGCTTCCGAGCTCACCCTGTCGGGCTGCACGGCCCCGGCGTTCGAGTCCGCCGCGGCGACTTCGCTGACGGAGCTCGTCCTGAACTTCAGCCGCAACATCTCCGCGGCGAGCATCACCAACGCGCAGGAGCAGTTCACGTTCACCGAGGGGCTGACGGTCTCCTCGGCCCGCGTTGAAGGCAAGCAGGTCTTCCTGACCACGAGCGAGCAGACACCGGGCACCAACTACTCTGTCACCGTTGCGAACACCGTGACGGACCTGGCGGGTGGCGTTGTGGCCGCCGAGGGCAGCACGCAGGCGTTCCGCGGCTTCCGTACTGCCGCGGTGCTCCGCATCTCCGAGGTGCAGCCGAACATGGCTGATGCCCGGGACTTGGTCGAGCTCGAGGTCGTCACGGGCGGTACGACTGCTGGCATCATCCTCCAGCAGGATGTGAACTCGTCCCTGGTACTTGCCGAGTTCGCGGATGTGACCGTTGCGACGGGCGACATCATCGTCGTCCACCTCAATCCAGCTGCGGGCTTCATTGCGGAGACTCAGGCAAAGAACGAAGTCCCCCAGAGCACTGCCTCGACTCACTACGACACGGCGTGGGACTTCCGAGGTAAGGACGCCAACGCCATTACGTTCTCCAGCCGAATCCTGCTGGTGAAGGATGTCGCCGGAAACATCCAGGACGCGGTGCCTTTTGCCAGGACGACGGGCACCCCGCCCGCGGCGTTCATCGGCAACATCCAGGCGGTTCAGGCTGCGGGCCACTGGCTCCCCGCGGACTGCGGTGGAGCGCCCTGCACGACGACCTCCACCCCGACCGCCGCGGCGGTCGCGGCGGACTGGACGGCCATTCCCGCGTCGGCCGGCAGCGTTACGCGCACGACCAATACCATCCGCCGCATCAGCGCGACGGACACCAACATGAAGGAAGACTGGGCGGTGGGTGCTCCTTCGTGGGGCGTGCCCAACCTGTAGTCTGACGGTTTCCACATGAAGCCTTCGGGCCGCGGCTCCTTGTGAGCCGCGGCCCTTTTCTTTGCCCTGGGTTCGGTGGGACCCTGTGCGCCGTCGTCACGGCTGCCTCTACAGTGCCGACACTTCATCCGTGGGCCCGACTCCTTCGCGGGCCGGAGTCTTCGTGCGCGCCCATCACGCCCTGCTCCCCATCCTCGCGCTGCTGCTGACCGCATGTTCTGACTCCGCGCCTCCCCGCACTGACGACACCGGACCGGGACTGGCCATCACCACGGAGGCGCTCCCCGTCGCATCTGTCGCGCAGGCCTATCGCAGCTCCCTCACCGCTTCGGGTGGCACCCCTGCCTATTCGTGGCGCGTCGCGCAGGGCGCACTGCCCACCGGACTCAGCCTCTCCACCCTGGGCGAAATCACCGGGACGCCCCAAGCCGCTGGCACCTCATCCTTCGACGCGGAGGTCCGTGATTCCCGCGGACGGACTGTTCGCGCCACGTTCGAGCTCAAGGTGCTCAACGCCGGCCTCCAGGTCGCGTCGTCCACGCTCCCCGATGCATACGTCGGCGACAACTACGCCGCGCAACTCGACGCTTCGGGCGGCACGGCGCCGTACACCTGGACGCTTGCGGAGGGCCCTCTCCCGTCGGGCATGCGCCTCGACGCACAGGGGAGCATCTCCGGCGTTCCCGCCAGCTCCGGCACCTTCTCCGTCACCGTCCACGTGCAGGACGCCACCGGGCTTTCGAGCCAGCGCGTCCTCTCGTTCTCCGCCTTCACGGCGCCCTATCTCGCGGGCGGCACGCTCCCCTTCGCCTCGCTCGGAGCGGCCTACTCCACGGAGCTTCACGCCGTTGGCGGGCGACCACCGCTCACGTTCCGCATCACCTCGGGTGCATTGCCCACGGGCCTCCAACTGGATGCCAGCCTTGTCCGAGGGACGCCCAGCGCTCCAGGAGCCGACTCCTTCACCGTCGAGGTCCAGGACGCCAATCGCCGTGCGGCGTCCGCCACGTTCAACCTCACCGTCCAGGGCGGCATCACCATCACCCCCAGCGCGCTACCGGATGCCTATACCGATGCCGCGTATCGACAAGGCCTGTTGGTGATGGGTGGACGCGCGCCTTATGCCTGGGCGCTCAGCGCGGGTTCACTTCCCGCCGGAATCCGGCTCACCAGCGCCGGCCTGCTCGAAGGCACCGCGTCAACGACGGGTACCTTCTCCTTCTCCGTCCAAGTCACCGACGCCGACGCACGCGTCGCCACCCGGGCGCTCGACCTTGTCGTGTACCGGCCTCCGTCCGCGAACGGACCGGCGCTTCAGCTCGACGGGTATGTCTCGCAGTCCTTCAGCGCTACGCACACCGTCACCGGCGGAAAGGCGCCGTATTCGTTCGCTCCAGCCAGCCCCCTTCCCTCCTGGCTGCAGCTGTCCTCCTCCGGACAGCTTTCGGGCACACCGCCCGCTCCTGGAACCACCAGCGGACAGGCCGTCGTCACCGACGCGAACGGACGGACGGGCACACGGGACTTCACCCTCACGGTCTACGAACTCCCCACCGTCGTCACCACGTCGCTGCCCGATGCGCGCAAGGACGTGCCTTACTCCACCCAACTGCAAGCATCCGGCGGCAAGGCGCCGCTTTCCTGGCACATCGTGTCGGGGATGCCGCCTTCGGGGCTCACGCTCTCAACATCAGGAACCCTCACCGGCACCCTCTCGGAGCTCGGGTACTCAGCATTCACAGTCACAGTGACGGATGCCACGGGCCAGCAGGGTTGGCACGCGATGGTCCTCCACGTGCGCACCGCGGGCACGTCCCTCACGGTGGGCCATTGGAACCTCGAGTGGTTCGGTGCCACCACCCAAGGCCCTCCGGACTCCACCTCGGAGGGCGGAACGCCGGACGACCTTCAGATTGCCCACGCGCGCGACATCATTCGCGACTCGGGCGCCAACGTGTGGGGCCTCGTGGAGATGGTGGACGCCGCGGACTTCGCCACCCTCAAGGCGCAGCTCCCCGGCTTCAATGGCTTCCTCGCCAATGACACGTCCTTCGTCCCCAACGGAACGGCCTACTACAGCAATAGCGAGCAGAAGCCCGGCATCCTCTACGACAGCACCCTCACGATTCAGGAGGCGCAGCTCATCCTCACCGCGAACGCCGCGGACTTCGGTGGTCGGCCGCCGCTGCGCGTGAACTTCACCACCACCGTCCAGGGCGTGAGCACCCAACTGGTCGTCATCGTCGTTCACCTGAAGGCGTTCGACAACGAGACCGCCTACGGACAACGGCAACGCTCCAGCGCGGCGCTCAAGTCGTATCTCGACACATCCCTGCCCACCGAACGCGTGCTCGTCATTGGCGACTGGAATGATGACGTCGACCAGTCCATCACCCGAGGCAGCGACGGCGACTATCTGCCCACTCCCTTCGCGCCGTTCGTGGCCGACACGCAGCGCTACACCTTCATCACCGAGCCCCTATCCCGGCTCGGCCAGCGCACCACCGTCGAATATCGCGACGCCATCGACCACACGCTCGCCTCCAACGAGATGGCCACGGACTACCTGCCCGGCTCCGTCGAAATCCTGCGGCCGGACGGGTGGATTCCCAACTACGGCAACATCGTCAGCGACCACTATCCCGTCATCAGCCGCTACGACCTGGGAGACTCCGATGGCGGCACGGCCCCAGAGCCCTTGTCCAACCTCATCATCAACGAGGTCCTGCCCAATGAGCCCATCCCGCCCGGGCAGACCGTGTCGGACACCCATTACGAATTCATCGAGGTGTACAACGCGGGGACCTCCACCGCGGACCTGTCCCGCTGGAGCCTGTCGGACTCCGCATCCGTGCGGCATGTCTTCGCTCCTGGCACCACGCTCGCTCCCGGCCGGGTCTTCGTCGTCTTTGGTGGCGCTCGAGGCTTCCCGGCCGGTACGCCCGCTACCGTGGCCGCATCCTCGGGCGGCCTGGGCCTCAACAACGATGGCGACATCGTCAGGCTCCTCGCGCCCGATGGGAGCAACGTCAATGAGATGTCCTACGGAGGCACCTTCGACAACATCTCCTTCAACCGGTCGCCCGACGCCACGCCCGACGCGGCGTTCGACTACCACCACCTGATATCCCCGGGTCTCAGCTCATCCCCGGGCCTCCGCGTGGATGGCCGCGCGTTCTGACCCGCTCCCGCGAAAGGCGCCTCCGACCTCGATTTCAGCGAAGTGAATCGAGCGGCGAGCCTGGGCCCGTGGTGTCCTCGCGTGGGGCTGACTCTTGCTGACGCGGTGGTTCGGCACCGGGCCCCGGCATCCCATCCACGAGGTGCGCCACCAGCCCTCCGGGACCATCGCCATAGGTGACGCGAACCTCGTCTCCCTCGTGATACTCCCGCAGGCCCGTGACGGGCTCGCCCTTCATGTAGAGGCGAGTCTGCTCATCCACTCCGACGTCGTACTCCACGCCGTCGTTGCCGCGGATGAGCAGCTCATTGTCACCCACCCACTCCACGCGGCCATGGAGCAGGTCCGTGGGCGCTGGCCGTCCCGAACCGCCCTGACCCGCCCCCAGCGTTCCCACGGGAACCGAGCCGGAGCCAGGCGCCCCGGATTCCGGGGGCCGCTCGCGTGAGGCCATGAGGCCGCGAAGAACATCCGAGCGGCCTTCTCGCTCGCTCGCGGACGGAGGCCCTCGGTTCTCGCTCCGCTGGCCGCAACCGAGCCACGCGGCGAACAGCCCGAATGCCATCAGCCTCCAACCGCGCGTTGCCCTCATCCGCTCGTGCCCCCGCGTGTGGAAGTTCATCGCGACGGCCGGCCCGCACCCGGACGCCTCCTGTCTCTTCCTCAACATGCGGATGGCCCTGTCGGGCGAGAACCCAGTGCTTCCCAAGGCGCGCCTTGATGGCGACCAGGAAAGCGGTAGAACGCTCCGTCGCACGGCCCCTCTGCCTGCGTGGACGCCCTGACCTCGAACGCAGCCGCCGGCCGTCCCGAACCAGCGCGCCCCAAGCGCCGCGGAACTCCGCATCAAGCCTGCCAGTGAAGGGCCTCCCGCCATGGGCGCCATCCATCCTCCTTTCGCGCTCCCAGGAAGAGCGGGATGGAGAGCAGACGCCCCTGCTTGAGAACTCGACGTACCTGCCGGGCCCTGCCTAATTTCTCGTCTGGCAGCACCCCTTGAGCACAACGGTCCCCGTACTCGTGAGCAAGACAGCAGCCTCCCTCCCAGTCTTGAAGGCTGGCCCGGAACATTCCGCGCCTTCATCATGCGTGTGGCTGGTCGATGACAGTCCCACGCAACTGGCGCAGGCCCGCGAACTGCTGTCGAAGCACTACGCGATTGAGACCTTCAGCAACGCCGAGCAGATGCTGGAGCGGCTGTCCCTGGGGCAGCCTCCCGAGGTGCTCCTCTTGGACTGGCAGTTGCCGGGCATCTCGGGGCTGGACGCGTGCCGCTACGTCCGCGAGCACTACGATGATGTCACCCTCCCCATCCTGATGCTCTCCACCTGGGGAACTCACGACGACTTCACGGAAGGGTTGCGGGCGGGAGCCAACGACTACATCGCCAAGCCCTTGCACGGCGCGGAGCTGCTCGCCCGAGTCGCCAGCCTCCTGCGCATCCATGCTCAGGGCGAACGGCTGAGAGAACGCGAAGCGTACCTGTCCACGACGCTCTCCAGCATCGGTGACGCCGTCATCACCACGGACCGCGCCGGACACGTCGTCCTCCTCAATCCCGCCGCCGAGCGCATCACCGGCTGGCGCACCACGGATGCCCGGCAGCGGCCCATGGCAGAGGTCTTTCGCATCATCGACGCCGCCAGCCGCCAGCCCATCGAGCTGGCGCCCGTTCTGGATACGGAGACGGGGTACGCGGGGCCGACGCTGCTCATCCGCCAGGACGGGACAGAAGTCCCCATCGAGGGCAGCGCCGCGCCGATTCGCACGGGGCCACATGAATTCGCCGGCGCCGTGCTCATCTTCCGCGACGTCACCGAACAGACCCAGGTGCGTCAGCGCAACGAAGCCCTCACGGAGCGACTGCGCGCCAGTGAGGCGGAGCAGGCCATGCTGCTCGATGCAATCCCCGTCCTGGTCTCGTTCGTCAGCGCGGACGAGCGTTACGGTCGCGTCAACAAAGCGTATGAGGACTGGTTCGGGCTTTCGCAGGAGCAACTCCGGAACCAGAAGATTCGAGACATCATCGGAGAGGCGGCCTACGCCGTGCTGAGCCCCTTCGTGAAGCGGGGGTTGGCGGGAGAGAGCATCTCCTTCGAGCAGCATGACGTGCCCTATCGGTTCGGAGGCAAACGGGACGTGAAGGTGTCCTTCATCGCGCACCGCGAGCCGGGGCAACCCGGGGCCGGCTACGTCGCGCTCCTCCAGGACATCACGGTGCAACGGAAACTGGAGCAGGAGCGGGAGCTGCACGCGCGAAGGCTCCAGGAGCAGGCGGAGTTCGAACAGCAGCTCATCGGCATCGTGAGCCACGACCTGCGCAATCCCCTGGGCGCCATCCTCCTGGGAACGGAACGGCTGAAGCGCTCAGAGGAACTGGATCCAAACGCCCTCAAGACCGTGGACCGCATCCACGCGTCGGCCTCCCGTGCCGTGCGGATGGTGAAGGAGCTCCTCGACTTCACCCAGGCCCGGCTGGGCGGCGGCATCCGGCTCGAGCGCAACCCCGTCGACATCCATGCGCTCGTCCGGACCGCCGTGCAGGAAGTGGAAGAAGCCCACCCTTCCGCCCACGTGAAGGTGGTGACGAGCGGCGATGGACAGGGCGCGTGGGACGCGGACCGGCTCTCCCAGGTGATTCAGAACCTGGTGACGAACGCCGTGAAGTACGGCCAGCCCGAGGCCCCCATCGAGGTGACGCTCAAGGGCGACGGCGACCAGGTGACCCTGCGCGTCCACAACGAAGGTCCCCCCATCCCGCCCGAGCGCCTTCCGAACCTCTTCCAGCCGCTCCAGCGAGGCACCGATGACGTGGACGTCGCGAGCCGCAGCGTGGGGCTGGGCCTCTTCATCGTGAAGGCGGTCGTCGACGCGCACCAGGGGCACATCGACGTGAGCTCCGCGCCAGGAGAAGGGACCACCTTCACCGTCACGCTGCCACGGCGGGCGGCGGTGAGCCCGGAACAGGCGGGGCACACCCGCTGAGCGGAGCCCCTCGACGCGCGCACTCCCATCGGGGGCACCGGTCAGCCCCCGACGGTCCTCGGAACTACTCGATGGCAAAGATGAGCGTCACCTTCGCCTGCACCGTCTGCTCCTCGGGCTGGATGGGCGTCGCCATCGCGCGGGCATCCGCTGCCTCGGCCATCGCGAAGCGCGCCGGGTAGAGCTGCGGCGGCTCCGTCACCGTGCTCGCGTCGAGCACCGCGCCCAGCTTCACGTTCAGCGACGCGGCCAGCACCTCCGCCGACTTGCGAGCCCGCGCCACCGCCTGCCGCAGGGCCTCGCCCTGCACCGCCTCCTGGCGGCTCAGCCCGAAGCGCACCGAGTCCACCCGGTTCGCGCCCGCCGCCAGGGCCTGGTCCAGCAGGTTCCCCACCCGCGACAGGTCCTTCACGTGGACGCTCACCAGGTTGCTCACCCGGTAGCCCTTCAGCTTCGGCTCCGTCTGGTTCGGCAGCGGCGGCGCGTACTCCGGGTACACCGAGTAGTTACGCGTCTGGATGTCCCGCCGCGCGATGCCCGCGGACGTCAGCGCCGCAATCACCTTCTCCATCCGCTTCGCGTTCTGCTCGCCCGCCGCCTTCGCGTTCGGCGCCAGCGTCTCCACCGCCACGTCGATGAAGGCCTCGTCGGGCTGCGCCTTCACCTCACCGGTGCCTTCCACGCGAATCGTCCGCACGCCCGCCGGGGCCTGCGCACGCGGCGCGGAAACGGGCTGGGGCTGCGCGAAGGCCGTCAGGCCAGTGAGCAACATCGCTGTCAGCAACAGGGGTCGAACAGGTTGAGCGAACATGGTGCCTCCTCAGGAATGGGCCGCTGCGGGTCGTACTGCAACGTCCTTACCCCTTGGAACGGCCGTCAGCGGGTGACATTCATATTTCTCGTGCCCGTGCCCGGGGCGCTCCTTCCCCCTCCTTGAAGAAGGAGCGCCGGACTGGCCGGAATCTGGTCCCGGCGGAATGTCACGGACTGGCGGCTTCGGCGCCGGCCATCTCCCGCATCACCTGACTGGGGCCCCGGCTCGCCACCGAACGCACCTTCGTGGTGGCCTTGCGCCGCGCGGCCCTCAGCGCATCCCGGCCCATGTCCATCACCGCCGACACCGCGCCGGCGACCAGGTTGGCGGGCGGCGTGTCGGGCGCCATCGGGTGCGGCCGCGTGGGCGCCGCCTTCCGCGACATCTCCAGGACGTCGCCCATCGTCCGAAGTTCCTGCGGACGGAAGACCTTCTTCAGCGCCGGGAAGAGCTCGCTCTCCTCCTGCAGGACGTGCGCGCGCACGTTCTCCATCAGCACCTGCACCTTCGCATCGAAGCGCTCCGCTTCCGGAGACATGCCGTCCAGCTCCGCCAGCAGCAACTTCACCACGTGGTGCTCCTCCAGCGAGCGCAGCACGTTCGGCCCCAACTCCTCCGAGCGTGAACGAACCGCGGGGTAGAACACCTGCTCCTCGATGGTGGCGTGCACGGACAGCTCGGTGACCATCTGGTCCACCAGCCGACGCTTCAACTTGTGGGCATTGGGGCCCGCCTTCTCGAACTTCCGGAACAGCTGCTCCACCGTCTTGTGGTCCGCCTTCAGCAACGCGATGGCATCCATGGGCTCACCTCCCTGAGAGTTCGTTGGCCGCCGGCTTCCTGGCGCAGTGCGGCATGCCGTGGATGGTGGGGATGACGCCGCTTGGATGCGCGGGCGGTGAACGGACGGCCTGGCCGCACGGCTGCTCAACGGGCAACCCGCCGCGCCGCTGGGGATGCGACGGGCTCCGAGACTCCCGGGCAATCACCCGTGGGCGTTTCGCGGGCCAATGTCCGTGCCACCGTACCTCGGGAGGATGGGGTGCGCCGCTGGTGGGACTGGGGAAGGGAGAGCACCGTGATGAATGACATCCTGCGCGTCCGGGTCGCGCGAGTGACTCGCGAGGCCGAGGACATCCTGTCGTATGAGCTGGTCGCGACGGAGGGAGGCACCCTGCCCCCCTTCGAGGCCGGCGCCCACCTGGAGGTCCGCGTCCCAGGTCCGGGAGACTTCCTGCGCTCGTATTCACTCTGCAACGACCCGGAGGAGACCCACCGCTACGTCATCGCCGTGGCCCGCGACGCCAAGGGCCGCGGGGGCTCGACTGCCATGCACGAGCGGGTGCACGAGGGCGACGTGCTGGAGGTGAAGCCTCCTCGCAACAACTTCCCCCTGCTGTTCGCGCGCAGCTACGTGCTGGTGGCGGGAGGCATCGGCATCACCCCCATGCTGTCCATGGCGCGCGCGCTCCAGCGCACCGGCGCGGACTACACGCTGCACTACTGCGCGCGCGAGCCCGGCCGCGCCGCATTTCACGAACTGCTCTCCCAGGCGCCCTTCGCCGAGCGCGTGCGCTTCTCCTTCGACGGAGGAGACCCGGCCCGGGGCCTGGACGTGAAGGGACTGCTGGCCACGCGACTGCCGGGGGCCCGGCTGTACTGCTGCGGTCCCACGGGGCTGATGAAAGCCGTGCGCGACGCGGCCACCCTGCACCGCTGGCCTTGGGAGAAGGTGCACTTCGAGTCCTTCACCGCCGAGGGCACCAGCGCCGCCACGGGCCGGGAGGAGCAGGGCTTCGAGGTGACCATCCGCAGCACGGGCCAGGTGCTGCAGGTGCCCGCTGGCCAGTCGGTGCTCAACGTGCTGCGCCGCAACGGGGTGCGCATCCCCAGTGACTGCGAGGCCGGGACGTGCGGCACCTGCGTCACACGGGTCTGCGCTGGCCAGCCCGACCACCGCGACAGCTTCTTCCAGGCGGAGCCCGCGGGTGACCAGCGCATGCTCGTCTGCGTGTCACGCGCCCGCTCCAAGCGGCTGGTGCTGGACCTCTGACACGGCCGGGCCGGGAGCTATGCCGCCCGGCCCGACGCCTCCCGGCGAGCACGCGCCACTTCGGACCGGACGAGCTGACGCAGGGCTTCCGGGTCGAAGGGCTTCTCCACGCGTGGGTTGCCCACGCGCTCCAGGAACGTCCGCGCGGTGGCAGTGAAGGCGCCGCCGGTGATGAACACGATGCGTTCCGCCGCTCGCGAGTCCACCTGCGCGAGCGCGTCGTACAGGTCCATCCCGGTCATCTCCGGCATCATCAGGTCGCAGAGCACCACGTCGTAACGGGCCTCTGTCCCGGTCAGCTTCTCCAAGGCTCGCCGCGCGCTCACCAACACATCCACGTCGTTCTCTCGCGCGAGGGTGCGGCGGATGGCGCCACTCACCAGGGCATCGTCGTCCACCACCAGCACGCGGCCTCGCGTTGCCGCCTCGGTAGGTGCTGGAGCCGGAGCGGACTGGGCGGAGAACCGTCCACCCTCGCCCACGCTGTCTGGAGGCGGCCCGTCCGCGCTCGCGTGGGTGGACGACGGCGCTCCCAGGTGCGAGCCCACGGTGCCCGCATCCGGTGACCGTGACATGCCGGATGTGACGCTGGCGTCCTGCTCGGCCATCCACCCTCCGTTCTCCTGGCTTGCCGCCAGGGCGTCGGAATCCGCTGCCCGGCCGTCCGTGGACTTCGCCTGTGGCGGAGTGACGCTCCCCCCAGCGTCTTGCGCCCGCTCCGGAGCAGAGGCCCGCGGCGTCGAGTCCAGTTCGGCACGCGGGGCTGCCTCGCCACGCAGGCGCATCGTGGTCGCGTCGCTCGCCGCCACACCGTGCTCGACAGACACGTCGGGCGTCGCTGCGATGTGTCCCGAAGACGCTGGAGTCTCGGGCGCCGCGGACGACGCCACGCCTCGCTCCGACGTCGCGGGAGTCTCCACCGAGGCCCCGTCCCCTCCAACCCGCTGCGCCTCCGCCGCGGCCCTCAGCGTCACGCGGAACACCGAGCCCCGCCCGGCCTCGCTGTCCACGGCGATGGTGCCGCCCATGGCCGTCAGGTAGGCGTGGCACAGCGACAACCCCAGCCCCGTGCCCACGCCCACCGGCTTCGTCGTGTAGAAGGGGTCGAAGATGCGGCCGAGCAACTCCGGCGAAATCCCGCTGCCCGTGTCGCGCACCTCCGCCACCACCCGCCCATCCAGGCCCCTGCGCGTGACGAGCCGCACCTCGTTCGACTCCGCCTGTCCCTCCGGCAGCGCCTGCGCCGCGTTGATGAGCAGGTTGAGGAACACCTGTGCCAGGCGCGCCTCGTTGCCCTCCACGCGCGGCACGTCGCCGTAGTCGCGCACCAGCTTCGCGCGTGGGCGCAGCTCGCCCATGGCAATCTTCACCGCCGAGTCGAGCACCGCGTGCAACTCCACCGGCCCCTGCTTCTCGTCATCCGGCCGGGAGAACATCTTCAAGTCCTGGACGATGCGCCGCACGCGGTCCGCGCCCAGCAGCGCGTCACGCAGTGCCTGATTCACATCCTTCAAGCGAGCGCCCACGTCGCGCGTCCCGTCCAGCTCCCGCGCGAGCGCGTCCGCCTCCTCGCTGGCGTGCTCCAGGTTCGACACGATGTACGCTAGCGGGTTGTTGATTTCGTGCCCCACGCCCGCCGCGAGCTGTCCCACCGCCGCCAGCCGCCCGGTCTGCACGAGCTGCGCCTGCGCCTGCCGGAGCGTGCGCATGTTCGCCTCCAGCTCCGCGTTGGCCCGCGCCAGCGCCTGCGTGCGGTCCTTCACCCGCTCCGCCAGCCACCGCTCGCGGTCCTTCAACTGCCCCACGCGCAGCAGGTACACGCTGACGCCCAGAATCCCCACGCCCAGCACGCACAGCAGCCAGAAGCCCGTGCGCTGCCACAGCTTCGGCTCCAACACGACGTCCAGGGCCACCGGCTCGGTCCACCCGCCGTCCCGGCCCTTCGCCTGGACCTCGAAGCGGTAGCTGCCCGGCCGCAGGCCGTTGTACAGCGCCCGCCGCGCCTCCGCGTGCACCCACGTGTCGTCGTGGCCCGCCAGCCGGTAGCGGAAGGGCAGCCGCGCCGTGTCCACTGGCGTGAAGGCCGTGAAGCGAATCTCCAGCCGCGAGGCCCCGGGCTCCAGCTCCACCGGCCCCTCCACCGGCACCGGCGTGCCCTGGACGCGCACTTCTTCAATCCGCACCTCGGGCGGCTGCCGGCTCGCACGCACCCGCACCGGGTCCACCACGATGGCGCCGCGCAGGTTGGTGAACCACAGCCGCCCGTCCTGCCCCCGCCACGCCGACGGCTGCGTGTTGCCGTTGCACTCCGCGCTGCGCATGCCGTCACGCGTGTCGAAGTCCAGCGTCGTCAGTCGTGGGCGCACGCCGTCCGCCACGTCATCCAGGTCGCGCCGGGACACGCGAGACACGCCCTTGTTGCTGCTCATCCACAGCGAGCCGTCCCCGTCCGACACCAGGCTGAACACCGCGTCGTCGTACAGGCCCTGCGCGACGGTGAAGCGCGCCCAGGTGTCCTCGCGCCACCGGCCCAGCCCCGTCTCCGTGCCCACCCACACCGTACCGTCAGGGTCCGCGTGCAGCGCCAGCACCAGGTCGCCCGGCAACCCGTCCTGCTGCGTGAAGCGCTGGAAGCCCTTCTGCTCGCCGTCCCAGCGCACCAGCCCCGTGTCCGAGCCGAACCACACCCGGCCGCGCGAGTCCTCCACCATGACGATGATGGGGTTGGTGAAGCCGTGCTTCGGGCCGTACACCGTCACGCCGCCGCCATGCATCCGCGCCACGCCCGCTTGCGTGCCCAGCCACGTGTCCCCCCGCGAGTCGACCAGGATGGCCGTCACCACGTCGTGCGGCAGCCCCTGCGCGCGCGACACCCGCGTGAAGCGCTGGCCGTCATACCGGTATGCGCCAGTGAGGGTGCCCACCCACAGCGTCCCGTCAGGCGCCTCGTGCATCGCGGGGATGACGCTCTCCGGAAGCCCCTGCTCGGCGCCCACGTGATGGAACGTGCTGTTCTCGTACCGGAACAGGCCGCTGGTGGTCCCCAGCCACAGCGTGCCGCGGCGGTCCTCCAGCACGGCGCTGACCGTCTCGTCGGCCAGGCCCTCGGGGATGCCATATGTGGCGAAGGGACCGTCACGCAGGCGCATCAGGCCCGAATAGGTGCCCACCCAGAGGTGGCCGTCCCGGTCCTCCAGCAGCGACAGCACCGCGGACTCCGCCATCCACTCCATGCCGGGCACCGGCTCGCTGAAGCCCTTCGTGTTGTGCCGCGTCAGACCGCCACGATGCGTGCCCACCCAGAGGTTGCCGTCACCGTCGGCGTACAGCGCGTTGACGGACAGGGACGGCAGTCCTTCATCGGTCGTGAAGCGCCAGGCCACCACGCCATTCCACGAATAGAGGCCCGCTTTCGTCCCCAGCCAGAGCACGCCCGTCGCATCGCGACGCAGCGCCATCACATAGGGCCGGGACTCCGGCCCGGGGAAGGGGAACGGCGCCGGCTCCACGCGCCCATCCACCCAGCGGGCCAGCCCCTCCGGCGTGCCCACCCAGAGCGACGTGCCCTCACCGGGCGTCAGCGCCGTGATGTGGGAGGCAGGCAGGCCATCCGCCACCGTGTACTGGCGCGCCACGCCCTCGCCCAGCGGCACCTGCCAGAGGCCCGTCGTCGTCCCCACCCAGAGCACGCCATCCGCCGCCACCAGCGTCTCCACCCGCGCGGAGTCCAGCGGCGCGGCGGCGCCCGGCGCGCGCTCGAAGTGGCCCTTGCGGTACGCCACCAGCCCCTGGCCCGTGCCCACCCACAGCGTGCCCGACGCATCCTCCGCGAGCGCCTTGATGGTGTGGTTGCGCAGCTCCGGCGCGTTGCGCTTGTCGAACACGGTGAAGCGCGCGCCGTCGAAACGGGCCAGCCCCTCCCACGTGCCCAGCCAGAGGTAGCCGTCGCGCGTCTGCACCATGGACAGCAGGCTGTTCTGCGGCAGCCCGTCGTCGCTGCGCCACATGTCCTGGCTGTACTGCGAGACACGGCGCTGGGGGTCCAGGGCCATGCCCGGCGTTGCCAGGACGAGTCCCACGACGAAGAACCACCCGATGAACCCCCGCCCGAGAGCGCGGGCTCGCTGCCCCGGAGTGCGCATGTCGCCCGCAGTGTCCGGCAGAAACGGCCCAGAGGCCACACGCCGCCGAATTCACCGGAGGTGGAACGTTCAGTGAACGGTCTTGGCGGCAGCGGCGAGGGACCGGCCTCCTCCCCCTGTACAGCCCCACCGACTTCCCCCCGCCGCTGCCGCCGCGTCCGCCACCACCTGTGAAGCCGGGAACCGCACCCCCGGCTCCATCATGGCCTTGGCCATTGCGCGTCCGGCGAGGAGGCCCCGGTGGTGGCGGAGGCCTCCGACGCGTCGCGCAGTGGTGAAGATGCGAGCCACGCCCCCACCGCGCCACTGCGGGAATGCGACACCCTGGGTGTCCCCCGGTCGAACCCAGTGGAGCCATGAGGCGCACGTCCTCCTGTCCGGTCTATGCTCCGCGCGCCGAAAAGAGGGTGGATGAGCAACGGGTCGTTGTTTGCGACGGACCAGGTGACCACGCAGGCGCGGTACCAGTGGCACCTGTGGGTGGCGGA
Source organism: Myxococcus xanthus (assembly GCF_006402735.1). Lineage (NCBI taxonomy): Bacteria > Pseudomonadati > Myxococcota > Myxococcia > Myxococcales > Myxococcaceae > Myxococcus > Myxococcus xanthus. The sequence continues at coordinate 8,975,039 of NZ_CP017174.1, forward strand.
TGTGCTGGACCTGGGGACGTCCGTCCTCGTGGGCTGGGGCGCGTTGCGCGCGCTGGAGCAGGACCGGACCCCGCTATCGATGCCCCTGGCCATGGCCCTGGCGTGGCTCACCGCGTCCGCCGTGGGCGGGGTGACGGGCCGGACCTTCTGGCGACAGGTGGCCGGGGTGAAGCTGGTGCACGCGGAGCGCACGCCCGGGTTGCTCCGCGGCCTGGCCCGCGCCTTCACCACGCCGCTGGACCTGCTGCTGAACGGGGTGCTGATGCGCCGTCCCCTGGACACGCTGCTCGGGCTCCACGCGGAGCCCGTCGTTCCCGGCGCGGGCCCCCGCCTCAAGGGCGTGGCGCTCCAGTTGCCCTGGCTGGCGGTGCTGGCGGGCGCGGTGTGGCTGCTCGTCACCCCCACCAAGGCGGAGATGCTCCAGTACCTGGGCCGCACGCTGACGGGCTGGCACTGCTGCCACGGCACGCGCGAGGTGACGTGGCAGTGCCGCACGTCCCTGGACCGCGCGGTGCGCAATGCCCGGAGTGGGGACGCCGAGGTGAAGACGCTCGTCGCCGACTGCCCCGTCGCCGGCGCGCGGCTGGGGCCATGAGCCTTCCGCGCCCGTCACGACGCGGAGCGCCTCAGCGAACCTTCACCCGCAGCTCGCCTTCCTTGCAGATGACACCCAGGTAGCCGGAGCCCACGTCGAAGTTCGGGTTGTGGCGAAAACGGCTGGCCGTCTTCCGGTCCCCGGCCTTCACGACGCCCAGCCACGCCGCTTTGCGGATGTCCTTCACCACGTAGCAGTCAGACCAGTCGATGGACTCGTTGTTCTGGACCTCCACACCCGGGTCCAGGAAGCCGCCCACCCCGCCCTGCACGCTCACGTGCCCGCGCAGCGTGCGCTTCGCGGGGGCCGCGGCCACGACGGCCTCCACCTCGCCCTTGTCGGGCTCGGCGACCTGCGCCTGGGACTCCTCGGTCGCCGACGCGCCGGCGGGGGCGTCATCCCGTCCAGGCGCCGCCACGAAGAGGTCCACCGAAGCCGCCAGGGCACGGTCATCCAGTTCGATGAACGCCCGCGTGGGCCGCATCGCGACGCCGCGTCCCGGCCGCACCACCCGGGCCCGCCCCAGCACCTCGCGCTTGCCGTTCTTCAACGGCCCCAGCACGTCCATCTCCGCGCCCGGGAGGAAGCCCCGCCCGATGATGCCCCGGTCGACATAGTTGCGCCCGTTCGCGCTCTGAATCGGGAGCACCTTCGCCGGCGTGGCATAGACGACGGCGGGCTCGACGGGGACCGCCGGCTTCTTCGCGGGCGTCTTCACCGACGCGGGGCGCGGCGCCCGAGCCCGCTCGGGCTCCGCCTTGTCGTTCTCGGCGGCACCCGGCCCGCCCGCGGCAACCACCGCCGCACCGGCGTCAGCGCCCGTGCCCGCGTCGGACAAGGGCGCGGCTTCCGCGGTCGCCCCCTGCCGCGCGGCGGCGCCGGGCGCCTCCACCCCCTTGTCCGAGGCCAGGGGCGGCGCGACCTGCCCTGAAGCGCCGGCCACGGGCCCGGTGGCCACCGGCGCCACACCCGACGACTGGACGAAGAGCGCGGTGACGGCGGAGGTGGCAATCACCAGCAACACGGCAATGGCGGCATAGAGCCCCACCGGCCGCTTCCGGGACGCCCGTTCCTCCAGCGCCACCGCGGACACGACGGTGGGCGCGACGAAGGACTGGGACGCGGCGGGCTCGCCACCCGAAGCCACCACGACGCTGGAGGACGAGCCGGAAGGCGGCCGCACCGAGGTGGTCCCGGTGCCCAGGTCATCGCCGTCCGCATAGATGGCGCCGGGACGGGCCACGCCTCCCGAGCCGAACCCGGGCTGCGCCGCCGGGCCGCGCATCAGCGTGGGCTCGAAGCCCGCGGCCTGCTGCGGCCCGGTGCCATAACCCGGCGCGGGGGTGCGGCGGTGGTTGGAGGACGAAGACACCTTGGAGATGAGCTTGCGCTGGGCGTCGAACGCCTCCGGGCACAGCCCGCGCACGAAGTACCCCACCTCCTCGGCGCCCATCGAGGCACCCGAGCGCACCAACTCCGTGTTGAGCGCGCGCGCCAGCTCGTCCGAACGCATGTAGCGGTCATCCGGACGGGCCGTCAGCGCGCGGCGCACGACGGCGTCCAGCGCGGCGTCCACGTCCGGCCGCAGCTCGCTCAGCGACGGCACCACCGGCTGCGACATGGCCGCCATCATCTCGCCCACCGTCCCGTGGGGGATGAGCGAGCGGCCGGCCAGCATCTCCCACACCACGACGCCACATGAATAGATGTCGCTGCGGTGGTCCAGGGGCTCGGCGCGCACCTGCTCGGGGGACATGTACCCCAGCTTCCCCATCACCGTGGAAGGCAGCGTGTACTTGCTGCGCGCCGCGGACTTGGCGAGGCCGAAGTCGATGACCTTCACCTCGCCCTCGTAGGACACCATGACGTTGTGCGGGGACACGTCGCGGTGGACGATGCCCAGCGGCGAGCCGTCCGGCCCTGTCTTGCGGTGCGCGTAGCCCAGGCCCTCCGCGATGCGCTGACCCAGGAACAACGCCACCGGCACCGGCACCGCCACGCCCTGCGAGCGTGCCTGCTCCAACAGGTAGGCCAGATCCACGCCGGCCACATACTCCAACGCCATGAAGTACGTGCCGTCCGCCTCACCCATGTCGTAGACCTGGGCAATGGACGAGTGCACCAGGTGCACCAGCACCTTGGCCTCGTGGTGGAACCGGTCCAGGAACTGACGGTCCTTCAGCAGCGCCGGCAGAATCGTCTTCACGATGCACGGCTTCTCGAAGCCGGCCGCGCCGCTGATTTTCGCCAGGTACACCTCCCCCATGCCCCCCTGGCCCAGGGGGTGGACGAGCTCATAGCGCCCAAGGAAGCGGGAGGACTCTGTAGGGACGGTACTCATGGCGTCTGGCGGCAGCGAAGCACCCGAAAGCGGACGGAATCAAGCAGCGGGCGACTTCCTTCCCTCAGACACCGCCAGGGCCTTGGACGGAAACTCGCCCTCCGACAGTGCGCCCGCCGCGTACCCGTCGGGCAGGGTGGGTGTTCAGGAGAGCGGCGAATGCCGGGTGCGTGCGTGAAGGCAACCCCGACTTGGGCCGCGATTCCGCCGCTCAACACATGCGGTGTGAACCGCCGCACCTCAGGCAGGGGGGCGCCCCCCAGTCCGTTGCCACGCTTTCGCGAAATGCGCTCCCTGGTGGATGCGCGCCCGGTGTCTCCGCCGGGCGCCGTTCGAGAAGGAGCGGCTCATGAAGCGGTGGGGACTCATGGGGCTGTTGGTACTCGCGGCATGTGGGCCGGACGACTCCTCGGACAAGGGAGCCCAGAGCCAGGTCTGCCCGAACATCATCGCGGGCTCCCTGTCCGAACCCGTGGAGACACGGCACGTCCAGGCCCCCCTGACGGATGACGACGGCCGGCAGCGGGTCATCATCCGTTATCGGAATCAGGGGGTGATGGCCACCGCCCGCGTGCATCAGGTGGGTGGACAGGTGACAACCACCTTCCGCTCCACGCCCGCGGTGGCGGCGCGCATGTCGCTCCAGGAACAGCGAGCGCTCCTGGCCGAAGACCCGACAGTGGAGAGCATCGAGCTGGACCAGGAGTGGCGCGCCCTGGCCCCCGCCACCGTGCCGATTCATCCCGTCCTGGCCTCGGTGGCGCGGGGCGCCACGCCACGCGAGTTCACCCCCGGGCTGCGCAAGGTCCAGGCGCACGAGGTGTGGGACGTGGACGGGGACGGACTGCCGGACCCGGACCGGCCCACTGGCGCGGGCGTGCGGCTGTGTGTCATCGACAGCGGCCTGGATTTGGAGCACCCGGAGCTGCGCGACGCGGTCGTCGCCGGCCGCGACCTGCTGGAGAACGATGACGACCCCTCCGACTTCAGCAGCGGCCACGGCTGGGGCACCGGCCACGGCACACACGTGGCGGGCATCATCGCGGCGCGGCCAGGCCACGGCGGGCGCGGCTCACCCCAGCTGCCGGACACCGGGGTGATGGGTGTGGCACCGGGCGTGGAGTTGGTCATCGCCCGGGTGCTGGACATCCACGGCCTCACGCACATGAGCTTCGTCCTGGCGGCGGTGGAGTACTGCGCGGAGCAGGGCGCCAAGGTCATCTCCCTGTCGCTGGGCGGCGGCGTGCCCTCCAAGACGACGTTCGAGGTCTTCGAGGCGGCCCACGCGCAGGGCATCCTGGTGGTGGCCGCGTCGGGCAACAGCAACGCCCAGCGGGTGGACTACCCCGCGTCGGACCCGCACGTGCTGGCGGTGGGCGCGGTGGACGCCCTGGACCAGCGGGCCACCTTCTCCTCCGGCGGAAGCCAGCTGGCGCTGGTGGCCCCGGGCGTGGACGTGCTGTCCACCTTCCCGCGCGGACAGGGCGCGTTCTCCACGGTGGACGTGCGGGACACCCAGCCGCTGTCGCGCTCACTGCTGTATGCCCCCATCGAGAACAAGTGGGGCAAGCTGGTGGACTGCGGGGGCGGCGCGACGCTGGACTCGTGCCAGGGCAGCACGTGCAACGGCTTCGTCGCGTACGTGCGGCACGGCGAGGTGCCCACCGACATGGCCATGGTCAACGTGATGAAGCAGGGCGCGCGCGCCGTCATCTTCGGCAACTCGAGCTGGGAGGGCGGCGTGGACATCCTCGCCATGCCTCGGCGAGGGCAGTGGGTGCCCGCCGTCACCATCACCCAGGCGGGGGGCACCGTGCTGCACCGGATGCTGGGAGAGCTGGCCCGCATCAGCATGAGCCCGGCGGACTACGCCTATATGTCCGGCACCTCCATGGCCACGCCCTACGTGAGCGGCGTGGCCGCGCTGCTCTTCAGCGCCCGTCCCTCCGCCACGCCGGACCAGGTCAAACACGCCCTGTTGTCCTCGGCGAAGGACCTGGGGCCTTCCGGCCATGACGAGGACTTTGGCCATGGGCTGGTGCAGGCCCGCGGCGCGCTGGAGGTCCTCACCCAACTGCCCTGAGGGGTGGGAAGGACAGCCGCACCAGGTGCCCCACGGCCCGCGTGGGCCTGATTGCCAGGCCCTCCCGCGCGGACCACGTTGCCTTTCGGACGCGAACAAAGGAGTCCGTCATGAAGGCACTCGTACGTGGCGCGTTGTGCGCGGCGGCGCTCTGGGGCGGCGCCGCGCTGGCCCAGGCGGAGGACCGCCCCATCGCGGAGCCGCGCATGCGGTCCGCGGAGACGGTGGAGTTCAGCGACAGCGGGCGGAAGCGGGCCGACACCGGCATCTATGCCCAGCTGGGCGGCGGCCTGGAGGGCTACACCGGTCAGCTCGCCCCGGAGGTCACGCCGGGCTTCTCCTATGGCGCCGCGCTGGGCTACCGGCCGCACGCATTCTTCGCCGTCGAGCTGGGCTACAGCGGCGGCCTGAGCGACATCGACAGCCGCATGGGGCTGCTCGACGACGGCGAGGGCGGACCGGACATCGTCCGCAACGCCGGACAGGCCGTCGTCGTGGGCAGCTTCACCGACACCCGGCTCCAGCCCTACGTCCTGACGGGCATCGGCCTGGACCGCTACAACGTCCGCAACGACGCCCGGGGCGCCGTCCGCGGCTTCTCCGATGACACCAGCGGCTACGTGCCCGCCGGCGCGGGCCTGCGCTACCAGATGGGCAACCTCATCACCGCCGACGCCCGGGTGAACTACAACTTCCTGTTCGACCAGGACTTCGCCCCGGGCGGCCGGGCTCCCGGCGCGCTGGACGGCCGCTACTCGGCGATGCTCTCGCTGGGCGGAACCTACTGACGGCGGCGGCGGAAGCGTCCGGGGCCTTCTCCCCCGGGTGCCCCGCCCCTTGCACGGCCTCAGTAGGGCCGGTCGACATGCATCCGCGCGGCGGCCCACGTCCCCTGGAGCCAGGCGGGGAGCTGCTGCTCCAACTTCTTCGCCTCCCCTTCGGTGATTTGGGCATGAAGCGCGGAGAACACGCCGTGGAGTACCAGCCGCACGTTCTCCGGTTCGGCGTTCAGGTGGTTGGCCACCATCAAGTAGAAGTCGTCGCGGTCCAGCTTCGCGGGCGCCTCGCCGCGGTGCCTGTGACAACCGCGCAACAGCTCGCGCACGTCCGGCGAGAGCTGCTCGCGCAGGTGCTCCACCCACGAACCGGACAGGCGCTCCGACAACGCACAGAACACCGCCTCGGCGGCCTTGTCCGCCTCGTAATCCGGAATCTGGGAGGATATTGCGTCCAGAAACGATTTGCGGTCCGTCCCCACGCCCAGTCCCGTCCACGAAGGCGTGCGCTCCTGCTTTTGTATCGACATGGTGTCGTCTCCTCTCCCTGCCCTTCACCGTGGGGGTGCGCGGGAGCGCTGACAGCAGACCGCGCGGCGGAGGCAGGGCCGGCCGTCACGTGGGAAGATCCTCCGCGCGCCAAGACCAGACATGCCCGGATTCGGGATTTACGTGTCCGTCATTGGGACCGAGGTGGCAGCCAAACGCGTCAAGCGTTTGTGTTTGATTCGACCGATGATTCCATCTGATGGAGCGCCACGCGGCGTGCTTCGCCGGAAACACATGGCGTTCAAAACTGCCCGGAACTCCTGGGGAACTGTTCAAATCCCGGCCCCGCGAAGAATGCGAGGGGTGGCTGGAATGAATTCCCATCGCAATTGTCTTGGTCGCGCATCGTAGACCGCTTGCACGGCGACCTTGCCGCCATCTCAACCATCAAGAATTGAGGATTTCATGTATCGCATTGCCGTAGCCGCCCTGGTCCTTGCCGCGTCCGGTTGCGCCACCACGGGCGGTGGCGGTGGCCGTGAGGGCAACGCCACCATCGCCGGCGTCATCCGCCTGCCGGAGAGCGGGCTGCGTGCCGATGACGCTTGCGGGCAGCTCCAGGTCATCGTGGCCTCGCCGGACGCGCCCACCAACGGGCTGGGCCGGGCGATGGTGAAGCCGAGCCGCGGCAACCGCTGCTCCTTCACGGTGTCGGGCGTCCCCAGCAACACCGACCTCCAGGTCGGGCTCGCGGCGGGCGGCGGCCTGAAGTGCGAGACGGGCGCCACGCCGACCATCACCCCGGAGCCTTCCACGGTGAAGGTGAACGATTACGGCACCGCCACGCGCGACTTCGCCCTGAGCTGCGGCGCCTGAGGTCCTGAAGCACGCCTGTGACGCCGCCCGTCCAGCCCTCCCCATGGGGCAGGCTTGGCGGCGTCACGCCATCAGCACGAACTCGTCCGGCGGGCAAGGGGCCCTTGTGGATTGATTCGCGTCGAAGGGGACGCGAAGCTTCCCGGGTCCTTCGCAGAAAGACGAGTTGGGTGATGAATCCGTACCGCTTGCGCGCCGTGACGCTCGCCCTGGCCCTGGGCGGGTCGGGCATGGCGTGTGAATCCGAAGAGCCGTTCCCCAACCTCGACGAGTTGGACCAGCTCCGCAGCCTGCACAGCCTGGGGCGGCAGCCGCCGAAGGACAGCACCAACCGGATGGACGGGCTCGCTCGCGCCGAGGCGCTGGGCGACGTGCTGTTCCACGACAGCGGCCTGTCACGCTGCGGCACGGTGTCCTGCGCGAGCTGCCATGGCGGCGAGGGCCTGACGGTGCCCACCGCCAAGGCGAAGGGCTGCGACGGGCACCTGTCCGAGCGCAATCCCCCCACCCTGCTGAACGTGGCCTACAACCGCTGGTTCATGTGGGACGGACGGGCGGACCGGCTCTGGAGCCAGGCCATCCTGCCGCTGCTCAACCCGGTGGAGATGAACACGGACGCGCAGGTGGTGCGCGCCCGGCTCACCGCGGTGGAGTCGTACACCACGGAGTACCAGGCCCTCTTCGGCAAGGCGCCCGCGGACGAGACGGACCCGGCGCTGCTGGCCAACGTGGGCAAGGTGATGGCGGCCTACCAGCGGACGCTGGTGCGCATCGACGCGCCCTTCGACGCGGACGTGCGGCGCTTCATCACGGCGGCGGAGGCCGGCCAGGCGGATGCGGACCCGGCGTACCTGGGGCTGAAGACGTTCCTGCGCAAGGGCCAGTGCATCGTCTGCCACAAGGGGCCGGCGCTCACCGACGACCTGTTCCACAACATCGGCGTGCAGGACAGCAGCCCGGGCGCGGGAGGGCAGTGGAGCGTGCTGACGCCGCTGCTGGACTGGGAGTTCAACGCCGCCAGCCGCTACAGCGACGCGCCCACCGGCACCATCGCGGCGCGGCTCCAGACGCTGCGCACCCAGGCGGACCGGGTGACGCTGGAGGGCGCGTTCCGCACGCCGTCGCTGCGCAACGTGGCCCTGACGGCGCCGTACATGCACACCGGCGCCCAGGCCACGCTGGAGGAGGTCATCGACTTCTACAACGAGGGCGGCGATGCGGCCGGCAGCTTCGTGGGTCAGAAGACGGTGACCATCGTGCCGCTGGAGCTGACGAACGAGGAGAAGCGCGCGCTGGTGACGCTGCTCCAGTCCATGACGGGCACATCGCACCACTGACGGTGACGCGGGGCCCCGGCACCTTTTCACACGGGAAATGTCCCAGTTGTCCCGGCCCCCGTGTCCAAGGTGGCGAAGATGCCGCCAGGGTTGAGCGCCAGGGAGCTCCAGGACCTGTACGACCGGTATGCCCCTGGCATGTACCGGAGGGCCTTCGCCTTGCTTCAGCGGGAGGCAGACGCCTGGGACGCGGTGCAGGAGTCCTGCATCCGCGTCCTCCAATCCGCCGCCGCATTCCGGCGGGAGGCCCGGCCGATGACGTTCATCTACCGGGTGACGACCAACGTCTGCCTCAACATGCTCCGCACCCGGGCCCTGCGGGATGTCGCCCTGGAGGATGCCGGAAGCGAAGGCGCTGTGGACGCGCTCGCCGCCACCGAGTGCCGCGACTTCCTGATGAAGCTGGCGCGCGAGTTGGACGAGCGGGCCCTCACGGTGGCGACGCTGCACTACCTGGACGGGATGTCCCAGGAGGAGATTGCCCAGGCCCTGGGGCTCTCGCGGAAGACCATCGTCCGCGACGTCCAGCGCATTGGCGCCCTGGCCCGCGCGTTGGGCGAGCCCGAGGGGATTCGAAGAGGTGCTGGATGAGTGAACACCTGTCGGACCTCGTCTTGGACGAGGTGGTCGCGGGCGGCGCACAGCCGCCACACCTGACGCACTGCGCCACCTGCCGTGCGCGGCTGGAGCAACTGCGGACGCACGCGGAGGAGGTTCGGACCCGGGCGCACTTCTCCCGCGTCCGGGCCCACGTCCTGTCCGAGGCGGCGGCCCTCCCTCAGGAGCGCGCCACGCCGTGGTTCGCCCGGTGGATGCTCGTCCCCATCCTGGCCACGCTGGCGACGGTGGTGGTCGTCCGAGGCTCGATGACGGAGGTCCCCGAGACCACTCCCGCCGGCCCCGAGACGCCGCCTCCCCTCCTGGGCATGCGGGTGAAGGGACCTCCCCACGTAGAGCTGCTCCGGCTGAAGGACGGCGCGGTGAATCCCCTGCTCCAGGAGGGCGACGAGGTGGCGCTCCGACTCAGGAGCGGAGGCCAGCGCTATGCGCTGGTCGTCGTCATGGACGGCGGGAAACAGGTGGAGGCACTCTGGCCACAAGCGGGCCTGCAGAGCGGCGAGTTGGCCACCGCTCAGCCCGCCCCGTTGTTCCAGGTCACCCAGGGGGATTTCGTGGTGCACGCGCTGTATTCGGAGACACCGCTGCGGCTCGACACGGTTCGGGACTGGTTGAGCACGCTGCGTCCGGAGTGCCGCGCCGCGCCGATGTCCGCGGCCTGTCTGTCACTCACCAGCACCCCGCCGGGCGTGGCGCATGCGGCCGTGTCGCTCCAGGTAGAGGCCCGTCCATGACGCTCGCACTGCTCCTGGCGGCGGTGGTGGCGGCGCAACCCACGGCGGCGGACGCGGATGGAAATCCGCGCCGGTTCGCCCTGGCGGTGGGCAACAACCGGGGCTCCAGCGCGGACGCGGTGCTGCGTTACGCGGAGCGCGACGCGCGCACGGTGATGGACGTGTTGTACGAGGTGGGCGGCGTGCGGCGGGACGACGCAGTGCTCGTCCTGGGCCATGACGCGGACACGGTGCGCCAGGCGGTGGCCCGCTTCGAGCGCCACCTCCAAACACAGGCACGGAAGGGCGACCAGCTCTTCGTCTACGTCTCCAGCCACGCGGACGCGGGCGAGCTGCACCTGTCCGGCACGAACCTGCCCCTGCACGAGCTGGTGCGCTTCATCGAGCGCGCGCCCGTGAGCGTCGCGCTCCTCGTGGTGGACTCGTGTCAGTCCGGTGAGGCGGTGCGACTCAAGGGGCTGAAGCCCATCCCCGGCGTCCTGGTCAGCGTGGAGCGGCCGGAGCTGGCGGGACGGGTCATCATCACCGCCTCCGCCGCGGATGAAGCCGCGCAGGAGTCGGACGCGCTCGGAGGCTCCGTCTTCACGCACCACCTGGTCGCGGCGCTGCGAGGAGCAGCGGACGTCTCCGGGGATGGTCGCGTCACGCTCGCGGAGGCCTATACCTACTCCTACGCGCGGACGGTGGAGTCCTCGCTGATGTCCCGCGCGGGCGCGCAGCACCCCAGCTTCCACTTCGACCTCCAGGGAAAGGGAGACCTGGTCCTCTCCTCCCCCGCCCTGGCCACGTCGCTGTTGACGCTCGCCATCGACGAGCCCGGAGACTGGACCGTGTTCACGCTGGCGGGAGAGCCCTTCCTGGGCAACCTGCGCAAGGGCGCGGGCGCGGCCACGCTCGCACTCCCGGCGGGTGGCTACATCGTCACCACCCGCGGCGAACACTCCGCGATGACGGCGCGCGTGCAGGTGCCCGACGCCGGGCGCGCCCAGCTCACACGGGCCCAGCTCCGCCCTCAGCAGTTGGAGGTGAACGCGCTCAAGGGCGAGGCGTCTCCGGCGTGGCGGGTGCATGTGGGGCCCAGCATCGGCAAGCCGCTCGTCCCATCCTTCGGCGCCATGGTGGGTGGCACCGCCGCGATCCACTACCAATGGACCGCGCCCTGGGCGAACCTGCTGACCGCTGGGGTGGACGTGCGGCATGGGCGGCACCCTTCCGGCAACCTCCGGCAGAACGACCACACGCTGCGGCTGGGCGTGGGACATGACGCACGCGTCTGGCGGAACCTGCGGCTTCACGGCGCGGTGGAGGTCGGCGCCACCCTGTCCCAGCAGTGGCAGCCCAGCAATGGGGAGAAGGCGCTCGCCCTGCAGCCCACCGTGGGCGCAGTGGGAGGTGCGTGGCTCCCTGTGTACGGAGCCTTCGGGATGTCGCTGCTCGTGAACGCGGGACACACCTGGGTGCGTGAGGAGGCGGGCACCGCGTCCGCGCTGTCGCTTGGGGGCAGTCTCGGAATCGGCTTCATGCGCTGAGTCCCAACTCAGAGGCTTCGCGTGTCCAAGGCATGACTCGCGAAAATCCTCCGAGAGGTTTCTCATGCCCCCCCGCAGCACTCGCGTCCGCTGGGCGATCCCGTTGCTCTACCTGGCCCTGGGAACCGCCGCTTGTGACACCCTGAAGTCAGAGCCCAAACCTGGCCAGCCTCCGCCCATTGGCGAAGAGGAACCGCCTCCCGAGCTGCGCGTCACGGTGCGGACCGAAGGGCCCGAATTCTGCCGGGAAGGACAGTGGACGCTCTCCGTCACCGTGGAAGGCGGCACGCCAGAGCGCGTGGAGCTCCTCACGAACGAGCAGGCGCCCATGACACTGGAGGCGCCGTACCGGCACGTCATCGACTGCGCCACGCACGCCGAGGGCCGCGTCTCGTTCCTGGCGAGAGCCGTGGGCGAGGAACAGAACTTCGAGGCGGAAGAGGCTTCCGTGGTGGTGGACCGCACGGCGCCCACCATCGTCTCCCGTCGCCCGCTCCTCAGCCACCCGTCGGTGAGCGCTCCACTGGCGTTCGTCTTCTCGGAGCCGCTGCTCCCAGGCTCGATTCAAGCCTCGCCCACCCAACTGCGCGACCAGGACGGATTCTCCGTCGCCCATCAAGCGGTCCTCAGTGAGGACGGAACGGTCCTTGAGTTGGTGCCGTCGTCGCCGCTCCGCCCGCCCGTCACGCTCCATGCGGAGCTGCTCCAGCGGACACTGACCGACCGGGCTGGAAACCTGCTCGAACCCAACCTGACAGTCTACACCCGCACCCACAGCGCCACCTACTGGCCGTTCAGCCGCGTCACCGAGCATGAGGGCCCGCTCAACACCTACTATCCCGTGTCCCTCGCACTCGGAGGTGTCTTTCCCAGGACGATGCCCGTCGTCGGATTTGCCAATCTTTACTCACCGGAATCGGACGAGCCATCCGTCGCGCGGTGGGATGGCCATACATGGCAGCAACTCCCTCCGCTCCGAGCGGCGACTGAACGGACTCGGCCCGCCCAGAATCTTCAGGTTGCCGCGCACGGCGAATCCATCGTCGCGACCTGGCTCGAGCGGGATGAAGAAACCGGGTTCGACCATATCCATGTGGTGCGCTACGTCGGGACGGACTGGGAACGCGTGGGGATGCCCCACGCCGTTGAATCCGACTCCACCCAGGTCAAGATGACGTTGGGCGAGTTTGGAAGGCCCGTCCTCGCAGTGGAGCGGCTCATCGACTTTCTCGAGACCGAGTTGCGCGTCATCCGTTGGACAGGCACGGAGTGGTTGGCCTTGGGGGACGCGCTCGGCGAGAACCCGGAGCGATTCAGCTCTTCGCAGCACGCAGCCATCGTCGCTGACTCGAAGGTGGTCGTGAGCTGGGTAGAGCGATCCGTCAGCGGCGACACCCTCAACCTCCACGTCCGCGTCTTTGAGGACGGAAGCTGGTCTCCCGTGGGCGAGCCCCTCCCCATCACGGAAGGCACACTCGTGGAGCGAGTCGAGCTCGCGCTTCGAGACTACGACCGCGTCGTCATCGCCTGGAGCGAGCGTCACACCAATGCAAACGTCAGCACCCTCCGGCTCACGTCCGCGGCCCTGGACTCCTGGCGAGCCGAGTGGGCCCCTATCGACCAAGTCGAGGTCTTGAGCAGAGTCAGCACCCATGACTCGCTCAGGCTGGTCGTCGATCGCGACAACGAGCCCTGGTTGGCCTGGAGCGAGCACACGCCGGCTTCTGACACCAAGAGCTACTACCGCAAGCGCCGCGCCACCGGCTGGGAGCCCAAGCAAATCATTTCAGGAGAGACGTTGTCAGGGTTCCTGCTTGATGGGAACGCATTCCCCTGGGCCTTGTCGGGCGGCGCCGTGGTTCGCCCACAGTAAGACGGCGAGCGGCGCCACCCTGGTGCCGCTCGCCATGCCTCACGCGCCCCGTGCTCAGCGCACCAGATGGAAGTCCGTCTGGCGCTTCCAGCCCCAGTGAACGCGGCCCTCGGCGTCGATGGTGATGTCCTCTTCCTGCGCCGAGCGCACCCGCTGACCGTTCCACTCCGGCACCGCGGACGTGGCCTGCAGCTCGATGGAGTACCACTGGTTCGCAATCACCTTGTGGTCTCCATTGCCGGGCACGCCCTCCTGGCGGTCCCACAGGCCCACCATGGGGCCGGCGCCGTGGCCGTGCAGGCCAATGGGATGCGAGTACACGGTGCCGTCGATGCCCTCGGCGCGCATCCGCTCGAGGGAGGCGCGGAGGATGTCGTTGCCCGTGCGGCCGGGACGCAGCTCCTCGAAGACGATGTCCTGCAGCCGGTTGGACGTCTTCAGCGCGGCCTTCAGCCCTGCGGGGACGTCCTTCTCGCCCTCGCGCAGCACATAGCCCATGTGCTGGGTGTCCGTATTGAGGCCCAGCGCGGTGACGCCGTAGTCACAGTGCAGCACGTCGCCACGCTGGATGATGGGGTCGTCGCCCAGTTCCTGCTCCGTGACGCCCTGCCGCTGGATGTCCACCGAGGGCTGGAACCACGTCTCCAGGCCCAGGTCCGCCAGGCGCTGGCGCATCCACCACTCCACGTCACGGGTGGTGGTGACGCCCGGGGTGATGACCTGGTTGGAGAAGGCCGTCTCGATGATGTTCCACGCGAGTTTCGTCTGCTCCTCGTAGAAGCGGGCCTCATCCGCGCTGCGCCAGGCGATGAGGTCCACCGCCAGCCCGTCCACGGAGGTGAAGCGCTTCACCCAGTCGGGGCCGAGCGCCTCCGCCATGCCCTCGTATTCGCCATGGGTGAGGCCGTCCGCGAAGGCGAAGGTGCGCGACACGTTGAGGGCAATACGCTTCGGCTGGCGCTCCTCCACCACCTGCTTGAGCACCTGCCACTGCTCGGGGCCCCACAGCTCCGCCTCCCGATTCACACCGCCGCCGTCCACCTGCCGCTGCGCGCGGCGGGGCGTGTAGATGCCTCCCTGCGAGCCACCTCCCAGCGCGAGCCGCTCCACGCCCTGCTCCGGACCTCGGTCGAAGAAGACGTAGATGGTCCGGCGGCGCGCGGCGAACGTCGTTGGCGAGACGAGCGCCTTGAAGACAGGGTCCTCGTTGTACTCGCGCATGGGGATGACCCACATGTCCACGCCGTGCTGGCGCATGAGCTGAGGCAGCGCCTTCTCCACGCGCTCGGCCAGCCATGCCTGCTGGCGCTTCGCCTGCTCACGCAGGGTGCCAAAGGGACGCTCGGGTGCCGGGGACTTCGCCTCGGCGGTGGTGGCGTCCGGTGCCTGTGCCTTCGGAGAGACGGTGGCGCAGGAAGTGGAGAGCAGCAACGGGGCAAGCAACAGGGTCCGAGTGCGCATGGCCGCGCAGTCTGTCACGCACCGGCACGCGGCGCGCGCGGAGTCCGCACGCCGTCAGCGGCTCACGCCCCGAGAGGCCCGCGACTCCGGAACGCAGGGAGCAGCCGTGAAATCGCCGGAGTCAGGGCACGCCCGCACAGGCCGCGCCATCCACGCCGCACACAGCGAGCAGACGGGCTTCGTCGATGGATTGCAGGCAACCGCTCGCGGTGACCGCGTCGAGTTCATCGATGCGCACGCGCATGCACTGCACGCAGCCCGCCTTCGCACCACTTTCGGTTCGCGACAGGTCCGGCTCCACCGCCGCGTAGGCCGCGATGCGGTCAGCCTCACACTGCTCGCGTGACACCGTCAGGGTTCCGCACTGTTCCTCATACGCGCACGCGGATGCCGCCACGCGCTCCGACCAGCCAGCGTAGGAGCGCTGCGGCGCCTCCGAGCCACCACACGCCACGAGCCACACGCACACCACCAGCGACGCCTTCCACGGGTTCATGCCCCCATCTCACCCGGCGCTAGCGCTGGAGTCACCCTCAACGCCTGCCTGCCCGTCCGCCCCCCAGCGACCTCGAGCCTCGCCGCGCTCGCCCACACACAGCGAGGCCCGCGAGACGCGCGTCACTCGACCTGCCCGGCCACGGAGAGTTCCATCACGGCCTCGGCGCCTCCCATCTCTCGCGCAGCACACGGCACCACGCCACAAGCATCAGGGACATAGCGCTCGCTCTCGGACAGCATGCCCGCCGCCTCGTTGCCACCGCCCATCACCAGCACCGCGCCATCTCCCAGCGCCAGGGCGCCCAGCTTCTCGCGCGGCTCGTCCAACGCGGGCGCGGAAGACCACGTCTCCGTCTTCAAATCGAAGCGCTCCACCGACGCGAGCGCCCCCGTCGTGTAGTGCTCGCCGCCCATCATCAGCACCGCGCCATCCGGCAGCACCACCGTCGCATGATGCTCACGAGGCACCTTGGGCGCGCCCACCAGCGTCCACACACCCGTCTCCGGCGAATACACCTCCGCCGTGGCCGCCGCGCGGGCCGTGGTTCCACCCACCACCAACACGCGCCCATCCGGAAGCAACGTCACCGAGTGCGCCAACCGGTGCGTGCCCGCCGCCCCACCGGTGAGTCCCGCCTTCTCCCAGAGTCCCGTCACCGGGTCATACAGCTCCGCCTGCAGGCCACTCACGAACAGGGCCTTGCCGTTGGCCAGCACCACCGCCGTCTGGGCCCCACCCCGTGAGAAGCCCGGAGGCGACGCGGCGCTCCACATCCCCGTCGCAGGATCGAACAACTCCGCCGAACGCAGCGGTCGCTGGTCCACATCCGTCCCACCCGCCACCAACACGCGCCCATCCGCCAGCAGCACCGCGGCCGGGTCATTGCGCGCCACGCCCATGGGGCGCACCTCCGTCCACGTCCCGGTGTCCGGCGCATACACCTCCGCGTCCGCAAGCGCGCCCATCGCCAAGCCGTTGGAGCCGCCCATCACCAGCACTCGGCCGTCCGTCAGCCGCACCGCGGCGTGGTTGCGTCGGCGCGTGTGCATGGCCCCCGTCTCACGCCAGCGGCCCGTCTCCGGCTCGAACACCTCGCAGCTGCCCAGCGTTCGGCTCCCGTCATGCCCGCCCGAGGCCAACACACGCCCGCTCTCCATCACCACGAAGGGCAGGAGCTTGCGGGGTGTGGACAAGAACAGGCCCTGCTCCGCCGCCCCGTTCCCCCCGTCCTCCGCGCGCGGACCCGCGCTGCAAGCGAACGAGACAGCGAAGAGAATGACCGTGACACATGATGCCGAAAACCGTTGCATGACCCCACCTGGAATGCCCGTCGAAGCAGTCATGTCTAGACTGACCGTCTGACATTCCAGGGCGGCCCAACCTGAGTGATTCCCGACGCTTACCCGGGCCCCCAGGGCCTGTCCGGCGACCTGTCCAGAGCGGGCCGGAGCGAGCGTGCAACGCCTTGCGTCACTCATTTTCTCGCGGCTCAAGACTCCACGTCGACATTCACGGGCTCGCGTTCCAGTCCGTTGGAATGGCGAGGTGGGAGCGCGCCGCCGTCGTCATCCACCTCCAGCGTGAGGAGCGGATGGTCCGCATTGACGAGGTAGACGTCGTGGCCGCGGATGAAGTCCACGTCGGAGAACTCCACCAGGTAGTCGCGCCGGGGAATGGGCACCAGCCCCTGCTCCAGTTCGAAGTGTGTGTCCCCGATGCCCGCCACGCGCCCGATGACATGGCCTGTCGCCGTCCGCACGGTCATGCCTTCGTGTACGTCGTCTGTCCGAATCATTCCGGCCTCCTCGCGCTCGGGTGCCCGGCCCGTCCGGGACTCCCAGACAACAGTGCGAGCGGGCATGACGGGACGCACCTGCAACGGTGCACGCGGAGGAGCGCTCGCGACGACGGCCCGCCGCTCCACCACCGCGCGAACGCGGGGACCGCCGGTCTTCATGTCCTGCCAGGAGAACGCGAGGCGCCAGGCCGCCAGCCCTGGCGTACTCCGGGCAGGCGTCGAGGCCACATGGACATGTGCGTGCCTAACGTTCCAGGCAGGAGGTGCACCATGTTGCTGGAACTGTCCGCCGTGGAGGCGCGCGAGATGAAGCAGGCGCTGGACACAGCGCTGCTCGCGCTCTTGGAAGAGATGGCCCATGCGGACCCGCGCGCCCATCGCGACCTGCTGCGCGAGCGATATGAGCGGCTGGACCAACTCAACCGCCGGCTCGATATGAGCCTGGAGGGAGAACAGGTCTACGCCTGAGGCCCGCTACAGGGCCCGGCCCGACTTCGCATCGAAGCGCCGCGGCTTCGCCGCGTCATACCGCAGCCACACCGGAGCGCCCGTGGGCACACGGAAGTCCCCGGCGGCGCGCGCCACCATGCGCTCCCCGGCCACGTCCACCGTCACCCAGCTCTCCGCGCCCATGAGTTCCACCAGGTACACGCGGCCCTCCAGCGCGTCCGGTGGCGGCGTGCCCTGCCCCACCTCCAGGTGCTCGGGGCGCAGCCCCAACACCACGTCCGCGTCCGGCAGCCCCAACGTCCGGGGCCTCACCAGGTTGATGCGCGGCGCGCCGAAGAAGCCCGCCACGAACAGGTTCGCCGGCGCGTCGTACAGCTCGCGCGGCGGGGCCACCTGCAGCACCTCGCCCTGGTTCATCACCACCACGCGGTCCGACAGCGTCATCGCCTCCGCCTGGTCATGGGTGACGTAGACGAAGGTGGCCTTGAGCTGCTCGTGCAGCTTCTTGATTTCCCCCCGCATCTGCGTGCGCAACGCCGCGTCCAGGTTGGACAGCGGCTCGTCGAAGAGGAACACCTTGGGGCGGCGGACCAGGGCGCGCCCCAATGCCACGCGCTGCCGCTGGCCTCCCGACAGCTCCTTCGGCCTGCGCGACAGCAGGCCCTCCAGCCCCAGCAGCGAAGCCACCTCGCGCACGCGCGCGTCGATGTCCTCCTTCGCCATCCCCGCCACCTTCAGCGGGAAGGCGAGGTTCCGCGCCACGTCCAGGTGCGGGTAGAGCGCGTAGCTCTGGAACACCATGGCGATGTCCCGCTCCCGCGGTGACATGTCATTCACCACCGCGCCGTCGATGCGCAGCGTGCCGCCCGACATCTCCTCCAGCCCGGCGATGAGGTTCAGGGTCGTGGACTTGCCGCAGCCCGACGGGCCCACCAGCGAGATGAACTCGCCGTCCGCGATGTCCAGGCTCACGCCCTTCACCGCGACCACGCCGCCCCGGTACACCTTGCGCACGTCCTCCAGGGACACCGTCGCCAAACGCCTTGCCTCCCGGGCGCCCGGCCTCTGGACGCCCCATGTGTCATTCCGTCTCACCCACGGGGCCTCGAAGCATCGCGCCCCCCGCTCCCAGGGCAAGCCCCGTGGCGAGAGGCAGCCCCGCCTCTGACCGCCATTCCACACCGGGATGGAAGCCGGGCGGCCGGGCGCCCCTTCCCCACGCCAGGCAGCCGCTTCTTGGAGGCGGAAGGCGGCGGACGCGCACTATGTTCGCGCGGCCATGAGTCCCTCGAGCCCACCGTCCTCCCGCAAGCTGGCCATCGAAGTGCGGGACCTCCACAAGTCCTTCGGAGACCAGCACGCGCTGCGTGGGGTGAATCTGGAAGTGCCAGAGGGCACCACCTGTGTGCTGATGGGCGTGTCTGGGTCGGGCAAGACAGTGCTGATGAAGCACATCATGGGCCTCTTGCGGCCGGACCGGGGCACCGTCCAGGTGGATGGCGAGGACATCGCGCGGATGAACGAGGCCGCGCTGGACCAGATGCGCCGCAAGCAGGGCATCCTCTTCCAGGCGAACGCCCTCTTCGACTCGCTCACCGTGTTCGACAACGTGGCCTTCCCCCTGCGTGAGCGCACCCGCATGCCCGAGGCGGAAATCGCCGAGACGGTGAACAAGACGCTGGAGCGCGTGGGCCTGTCGCATGCGACGCAGCGCTTCCCCGGCGAGCTGTCCGGCGGCATGCAGAAGCGCGTGGGCTTCGCGCGCGCCACCATCCTCCAGCCGAAGATTCTCCTCTACGACGACCCCACCGCCGGACTGGATCCGCTCACCACCGCGGCGGTGAATGAAATCATCACCAGCGGCAAGCAGCAGCTCGGCGCCACCTCGCTGGTGATTACGCCGGACGTGGCCTCCGCCTTCGGCATGGCGGACCACCTGGCCCTGATGCACGAAGGCCGCATCGTGGAGTACGGCCCGCCAGACGCATTTCGCGAATCGCAGCACCCCGCGGTGAAAGCCTTCCTCCGCAACTGGCTCCAGCGTCGCGCGCAGAGCCGTCGCGCGGCCCAGGCCTGAGACGACACACGTTCGGAACGCGCGTTGCACACAATCCGGTCCGCCGCGCGAGTGCGGCCCGACGACCACGATGAGTCTCCCATCTCCTTCGCCCCACGCGGCAGCACGAACACGGCGCGGCCGGCTGGCCACCCTCGCCGTGCTCATGTCGTGCAGCACGCCCACGCCGCCAGCGCCTCCACGCGTGGTGCTCTGGGCCTGGGAGCGGCCGGAGGACCTCCGCTTCCTCGCGACGACGGAGCGCCCGGTCAGCGTGGCCTTCCTGCTGGCCACGCTCGCGCTCACGGAGACGGAGGTGCGCGAACACCCGCGCAGGCAGCCGCTCCACGTTCCGCCCGGGACACCCTTGAGGGCCACGGTGCGGATGGAAGCCCAGCCGGGCGCGTCGCTCGCGAAGTACCCGCCCGAAAGACTGCACGCGCTGGCGGACCGGCTCGCCACGCTGGCGCGCCTTCCGGAGCTGACGGCGCTCCAGATTGACTTCGATGCCCGCGCGTCCGAATACGACGCCTACGTCGCGCTGCTCCAGGCGCTCCGTCAGAAGCTGCCCCCATCGATGGCGCTGTCCATCACCGGCCTCGCCTCATGGTGCACGCCCGGAAGCTGGCTGACGCACGCGCCCGTGGACGAGGTGGTGCCCCAGCTCTTCCGTATGGGCCCGGAGGCCCCCACGTGGCGGGCACGCTTCGCGCGCGGCCTTCCCGCCCCATGCCGGGGCAGCGTGGGGCTGGCGCTCGATGAGTGGCAGCCCGTGCCCCCTGGCGTCTCCACCCTCTACGTCTTCAACCCCCGGCCCTGGACGCCCGAGGCGTTCGCGCGCGCGGTGGCGGAGCTCCATCCATGAAGAAGCTACTCATCACCGTCACCAGCGGCCTTGCGTTCCTGCTCACCCCCACCGAAGCGCGGGCGTGTGCCTACGATTCCGCCGGGCCCGTGTTCGTCACCAGCAGCCATCCCGACTGGCCTCTCTCCACCTTCGCGGCCGGGCGGCTGGGCGTGGTGCACGGCTCGATGCGCACCGCCTACCTCGCGTTCGCCTACCGGACGATGATGGGCATTCCCACCACGCCCGAGGAGCAACAGCCCCTGGTGACGCGCTGGGAGCTCATGCACCAGGCGTTGCCGGAGCACCTCTCCCTGACACCTGGATTCCAGCGCTGGCTGGCGGTACGGAAGCAGGTGGCGCCTCAGCTCCCGGAAGCCTCGCCCGAGCATTCCCGGCAGGTGAAATACGCACAGGTCCCCCGCATCCAGGGTGACGCGTTCCAGCGCGCCGCGAACACCGCCACCGACCTGGCCCAGGCGTGGAAGAAGCACCCCCCGCTGGTGGAGGAGTGGGTGCGCAACCAGGACACCGTCTTCGGCCCGTGCGCCATCCTGCCGGAGCCCGACCCGCGGCTGGATGAAGGCGTGAGCGCGCAGCACCAGGCCCGCCGGAGGGACGAGCGCGCCTACCAAGAGGCGGCCTCCCGCTTCTACTGCGACGACTATCCCGGCGCCCTGTCCTCGTTCCAGAAGCTCGCTGCGTCGAAGGAATCGCCCTACCGGGCGCTCGCCGCCTACCTCGTGGCGCGCACCCACGTCCGGCAGGCGCTGATGGAGAAGACGGGTGAGTATCACTTCGAGTCGCGGGAAGACGCCGTCTTCCTCTCGCGGCTGAGCGAGGCGGACCGGGTGCTCGATGGCGTGCTCGCCTCCCAGGAGCTGCGGAGCGTCCATGCGCCCGCGCGCGGCTTGCGGAGCCTGGTGCGCTACCGGCTGCGACCCAAGACCTGGCACTGCGAGCTGCTGTCGCACGTGCTCGAACCCGGGACGGGAACCGCCCTCGCCGCGGAGCTGGGCGACCTCGACCTGATGTCGCGGGAAGCGAGCACCTGCGAGGGCCTCCCCGCGCCCGCCGAGGCGCTCCAGGCGTGGCTCCACGCCATGAAGGACACGCCCTACAGCGCGGCGCCCGATGCGGAGCGCCGCGCGCAATACGACGGAGCCCTGGCCCGCTGGAAGAAGACGGCGCACATGCCGTGGCTCGTCGCCGCGCTGCGCAAGGCGACGCCGGACGCTCCGGGCGTGCCGGAGCTGCTCGCCGCCTCCGCGAAGGTCGCGCCCACGTCTCCCGCCGGCCTGACGGTGGCGTACCATGCCGCGCGGCTCTTGCATGGCCGAGGCGAGGTGGAGGCGGCGCGGGCGCGGCTCGCGACGGTGCCCGCCGAGCTGACCCGGGACCTTCCCTCCACGGACAACCTGCTGCGCGAGGAGCGGCTCGCGGTGGCCAGAGACCTGGACGAGGCCATGCGGGAAGCCGTCAACATCATCGCCGACTATGAAATGAGCAGCAGCTACTCCGAGCCCTACACCACGCCGCTGGCCGAACGGCCCCGGCTCTTCAGCCCGCGCGCAGTGGCCATGCTGGAGCCCCGGCTGACAGCGAAGCGCATG
The DNA here is from genome assembly GCF_006402735.1 of Myxococcus xanthus. NCBI lineage: Bacteria > Pseudomonadati > Myxococcota > Myxococcia > Myxococcales > Myxococcaceae > Myxococcus > Myxococcus xanthus. The sequence continues at coordinate 8,997,011 of NZ_CP017174.1, forward strand.
GGTGAGCTGGCTGCGGGGGACACCCTGCCTCCGCCCCTCCGGCGCCAGCTCATGTGGACCGCCTTCGCGCGCGCCACCGTCGCGGGTGACGACGCGACGATTCAGGTCGTGGCGAAGCGCCTGGCGGAGACGGAGCCCAAGGCCAAGGCGGAGCTGCTGGCGCTCGCCGGGAAGCCCACGCCCGAGGAGCGTCAATTCGAGGCCCAGCTGCTCCTCATGGGACTGCCCGCCGTCTCCGCGCGGCTCCACTCGGGCGAGGACCGGCTGGCGAACACGCATCCGAACCTCAGCCTCACCATGGACATGTCCTACCAGCGCAATTGGTGGTGCGGCCCGAAGCCGGACGCGAGCGTGCCCACCGTGCACTTCGAGGACACGCCCGACGCACCGGACGCGGCGCGGGAGTGGAAGGCCCTCCAGGACGCGGGCAACTCGGTGCCCTACTTCGCCCGCGTCGCCATGGCCTGGGCCCAGGCCCACCCGGATGACCCGCGCTCGCCCATCGCCCTGTTCCGCGCGGTCCGCGCCAGCAAGCGCGGCTGCGGACAGGCCACGCGCGAGGCACGGGATGCATTCCGATATCTCCACAAGCACTACGGCAAGACGAGCTGGGCGAAGCGCACGCCCTACGTGTACTGACGGCCCGCCTACAGCACGCGCCGGGTGGCCTGGCGGATGCGTTCGGGATGTGGGGGGACTGTCCGGACCATCTTCTCAGTCACTGAGCTGTTGTGCGTTTACGTTCGAATGACGCGCGTGGTGTAGCCTCCCGGACAACGGGAGTACGCGTGTCCATGCAAACACAAGGCAGCAAGGTTCTTCGTACGGTGACGGTGCTCCTCGCGGTCCTCCTGCTGGGTTTCGTGGTGGCGACGGCGGCTGGAACCTTCTTCGGTGGGACCAAGATCCGCCCGCTGTTCGGCATGCCGGAGGGCGGCCCGCCGGCCCTCGATGACGGTGACGCGGCGCCCCCGGCCACGCCGTGATGAGCCTGGAGGTCCTAGGCGGGGGGGCCGCGATTTCCTTCGGGGTGCTCGCGTGTGTCTTCTGGCCCTTGGAGAAGGCCTGGGCCGCGCGACCGGGCCAGCCCCTGCTGCGGCCCGCGTTCCGCACCGACCTCGCCTACTTCGTCGCGCAGTACCTGGTGCTCGCGCCACTGGCGCTGCTCGTGCTGAGCCGCGTGAAGGCGCTCTGCCATGTGGACGTCCTGACCGGGTTCCAGGCCGCCGTGGCACGCCAGCCCTGGTGGCTTCAGGCACTTGAAGCGGTGGTGCTCTGCGACCTGCTCGTCTACGGCTTCCACCGCCTGTCCCACCAGGTGGGCTTCCTCTGGCGCTTCCACGCCGTCCACCACTCCGCCGAGCACCTCGACTGGCTCGCCGCGCACCGCGAGCACCCCGTGGACGGACTGCTCACGCAGTTGGTGGTGAACCTTCCCGCGTTGATGATGGGCTTTCCGCTCGAGACGCTGGCGATGCTCATCGCCTTCCGCGGGATGTGGGCCATCTTCATCCACTCCAACGTCCGGCTGCCGCTGGGGCCGTTGGGCTTCCTCTTCGGCGCGCCGGAGCTGCACCACTGGCACCACGCGCGCGAACGGCACACGCGGCACAACTTCGGCAACCTCGCGCCGTGGACGGACTGGCTCTTCGGCACCTACCACCGGCCCACTGGGCCCGAGCAGTATCCGCTCGGGCTCGTGGAGCCGTTTCCCCGGCGCTTCTGGGCCCAGCTCTTCTCGCCCGTGGCGCGGGCGACTGACAGCAGGAATACGCAACGCTGAGCAGGAATTTCGTTCCCGCTGACGGCAATCCGTCACCCCGCCCTGGAGGTCCGCGTCTCTGATTGCGCGTCCAGGAACGTCCCCAAGGTGGCATTGACGAGCGCGGGCTCCTCCACGGTGGAGGAGTGCCCTCCGCGCGGCAGTGTCACCAGGCGTGAGCCGGGGATGAGCCGGTGCAAGCGCTGCGCCTTGGCGGGGACAGTGGCCGTGTCCTCGGCGCCGACGACGACGAGCGTGGGCACGCGGATGTGTGGGATTTCGTGGGCCACGCCGCGCCGTTCGATGACGCCGTTGACGGCGCGCCAGATGTCGCGGCGGTTCTCCATGAGGCGCGTGCGCCAGCGGCTGCGCTCCTCGGCCCGATTGGGGTCCGTCATGAAGCTGCGGCCGAACATGATGCGCATCACCGGGTCCGCCACCGGGCGCAGGCCCGCCAGGCGCGCGGTGAGGTTGAGCAGCGTGTAGCGCGGCACGTTGTGAAGGGGCTCCGGGTCGGCGGACGTCTCCATCAGCACCAGCGAGCGCAGCAGGTCCGGCCGCCGCGCGGCGATGCGCATGCCGACGAAGCCGCCCATGGACAGGCCCACGAAGTGACAGGGCCCCACGCCCAGCCGCTCGATGAGTGCCACCGCGTCCAGGTACACCGTCTCCATGTCGATGACGCGCGCCGGAGGCACGGCGCTCTGGCCCTGGCCCCGGTGGTCATAGGCGATGCAGCGGTAACGTCCGCTCAGCGCTTCCACCTGCGGATCGAAGAGGCGGCAACTCCACAGCAGGCCGTGGCTGAAGACGACGGGCACGCCCGTGCCACCCGAGTCCTCGTAGTACAGCTCCGTTCTGTTGACGGTCAGCATCGGCATGCGCGGCACCCTCCCCGGCTGGCGAGGATAGGCGAGCGACTCGCACGAACGGGTACGCCCCTTCGCGGAGCCGTTGGCCGGATGACGTCCCGCTGCCCTCGGGGCCCACGCGACTGGCTACCAGAGACCCTTGGCTTGAAGCAGCTCGCCCACGCGGCGGGGCTCGGCGCGCCAGGCGGTGAAGAAGTCCCCGGCGGCGTCGGGGGACAGGTTCTCCCAGATGAGGCGGCCGGTGTCCTCCTCGCGGCGGCAGCGCACGAAGGTGGAGCGCACCTGCTCGGGCGAGTCGAAGGTGAGGCTGTCGAGCAGCTCTGGGCTTTGGCTGGTGAGCAGGGCCTGCCGGGGTTCGAGCTGTTCGAGGATGGCGCGGACCTGCCGGGGGTGGAAGGCGTGCGCGACCTCGTCCGCGATGACGACGGCGCGGGCGTGGGCCAGGTAGTGGAGGAAGGCCACCAGGCGCTTCTGACCGTAGCCGAGCTGACGGGCGGAGAGGCGCTGGCCGGCGGCGGTGACGAAGCAGAGGTCCAGGTTGCCCAGGGACAGCGTTTCGTATTTGCCCTGGGGTTGGGTCTCCAGCGGGGACAGGAGCGCCTCCGCGGACGCGAAGCCGAGGAGCCGGGCGGCGTCACGGAGGAAGGGGACGTTCTCCGAGGACAGCACATAACGGGCGGCGCCCCACTGCGCGGCGGCGACCTTGCGCAGGCCGTCGAGCAGGTCCTCCGAGGCCACGCCCGTGCCCGTGGCGAGCACGCCCTCCGCGCGACGGGAGAGCCGCAGCTCGGCGCGCCAGAGCTGGTCGAAGTGGGCGAGCCCCTCGTCGAAGCGGCGGAGGTCGGCCTGCGCGGAGACTTCCCGCGCCATGGCCAGCATCGGCTCGACGGCGGCGGTGCCCTCGCCCGTCTTCTCCACCCAGGCGATGCCGCCCGTCATCAGGACGAGCCAGAGCCGGCCCCCGACTTCGGGAGCGATGCGCTCATGCACGACGTCGGTGGTGTCGTCCTCACGGGAGACGCGGAGCTGCTGGCCCTCGCGGTGGATGACCAGCGGCCAGGCCATGTCGCGCGGGGCCACGGTGATGTCCATGGAAAGGCCGCTCGTGCCTTCCGCACCCGAGGGCACGTTGCGCACGCGCACGGTGATGCGGCCGGTATCCGCGGCCAGTGCATATTCGAGGTCGAACGCCTCATGTCGCAGCGGCGTGAAGTCCGAGCTGACGACGGCGGCGGCGAGGTCCAGCAGCATGGACTTCCCGGTGCCGTTCTCCCCGAGCAGCACGTTGAGGGACGGGCTGAAGAGCAACCGCGTCCCGGACTTCACCGTGCGGAACTGGTGAACCTGGAGCCACTGGAGCTTGAGCATCAGCCTGGAGACTGGCGCCCGGGGCGCTTCAGCGTCAACTCGCGCCGCACGGCGGCACGTCCTCCTGGGAGCCCCAGATGTGCCGGCGCTCGTCCACCCACGCGAACACCTTTCTGGAAAAGGCCGAGTGACTGAGTCCGCTCCGACCCCGGAATGTCCACACCGAAAAAGCCACAATTTCCAACAAGGTCATATAAAAACGATAAAGCTGAAATCACAGACCCAGTCCATCACGAACTGACACCGCGCTACTGGAGCGCCGAAGAAAGCACATGAAAGAAGTCGACCTGCAAATCCCTCACGAAACACATGTTTCAACACATCCGCCCGCGAGAGTGCGCGCCCTGGCACAAACAAGTGTCGCGGCCTCTCCCCGTAGGCAATGGGCGCGGGGCTGGCTGGCCGCCCTGGGGCTGTTCGCCGCGTGCGCTGTCGAACCAGCCACATCAGACGAGGCCGTGAGCCAGAGTTGGGCGGCGATAGAGGTGCCACGAGGGTTGGATTTCGGCGGGGCCTTTGGCTACTTCAACAACGGTGTGCTGTCGCCGAATCCGGCGACCGGCGCCGCCTCCTGCCCGGAGGGCTACACCCAGACACAGACCTATGGGAAGACAGGGCTGGACTGGCCGGTATACATCTGCCACCGACCCTCCGAGGAGGGGCGCGCCTCCCTCTACGACTTCGGCGGCATGTGGGGGCACGTCAACAGGAACCAGGTCCTCAACCCCATCACCCAAGCGGCCCGGTGTCCGGCTGGCTATACAGAGCAGAAGTTGCTCGGCACGAACCAGCAGGATTACGGGCTGCATCTGTGTTACCGGCCGCATGTCCCGGGAGTGCCCTCGGAGTACCGCTTCGGCGGCGCACATGGGCACATTGAATCCGCGGCCACGAAGAACCCCGCGACCGGTGCGGCGTCATGCCCGAATGGCTTTGAGCAGACGCAGGTGCTCGGCACCCACAACGTCGACTACCCACTCTATTTCTGCATGGCCCGAGCGTCCCATTGGGACTTCGGCGGCTTCATCGGCACGCGCAACGGCGGTGAGCCTGTCCTGAACCCCGCGACGGACGCGGCGACCTGTCCGGACGGCTATACGCGGACGCAAGTGCTGGGCACGGGCGCCGTCGACCAACCGCTCCACCTCTGCGCCCGCCCCAATTGGGATGGCACCGAACCGGCGCTCGACTTCGGCGGACTGTGGGGCTTCGTCAACGACACCGCCGTGAACAATCCGTATACGAATGCGCAAACCTGTCCGGCAGGGTTCACGGCCCAGAAGGTCCTCGGGACGACGGGGCAAGATCACGACCTCCACGTCTGCTACCGGCCCCATGTCCCCGGAACGGGCCCGACGCTCCCGTTTGGTGGCCTCTGGGGTCACGTCGAGGGCACCCAGGTGCCGAACCCCGTGACGGCCGCCGCGTCGTGTCCCAAGGGATTCACTCCGAAGCAGGTGCTTGGCACGTCCGGTGTCGACGCGGCACTGTACCTCTGCGAGCCGCATTCTGATGCCTTGGAGTTCGGCGGAGCCTTCGGCTACTTCAACAACGGTGTGCTGTCGCCGAATCCGGCGACCGGCGCCGCCTCCTGCCCGTTCGGGTATACCCAGACGCAGGTCCTTGGGACCTGGGGGACCGACTGGGATGTCCACATCTGTCAGCGGCCCGCACGCGAGGGGAGCACTCCCCTCTATGACTTCGGCGGCATGTGGGGGCACGTCAACAGGAGCCAGGTCGTCAACCCCATCACCCACGCGGCCCGGTGCCCGGCTGGCTATACAGAGCAGCAGTTGCTCGGCACGAACCAGCGGGATTACGGACTGTATCTGTGTTACCGGCCGCATGTCCCGGGGCGGATTCCCGAGAATCGCTTCGGCGGCATGCATGGACATGTCGAGCGGCTCCCCGTGGCCAACCCCGCGACGGGCACGACGGCATGTCCGCCTGGCGCGGTAGAGGCGCAGGTACTGGGGACCCATGGCATGGACTATTCGCTGCACTACTGCATGACGCGCGCGCCGAAATGGGACTTCGGTGGAGTCTTTGGCTATCTCAATGGTGGCAGCCCTGTATCAAACCCAGCGACGGGCGCCCCGTCCTGCCCGGGCGGATATGTCCAGACACAGGTGCTGGGCTCCAGCACCATGGACGCCCCGCTCTTCCTCTGCTCCCGGCCGAACTGGGACAACGCTGAGCCCGCGCTCGACTTCGGCGGCATGTGGGGCATCGTCAACGCCGCCTGGGTGAACAACCCATACACGAATGGGCAGTCCTGCCCGGCGGGCTTCGCCGCGCTGAGAATACTCGGGACAGCGAGACAGGACTCGGACCTCCATGTGTGCTACCGGCACCACGCGCCCGGGACAGTGCCTCCGTATCCATTTGGCGGCATGTGGGGCTACGTCAACGACGCTCCGGTGTCGAACCCCACGACGAGCACCGCCTCATGCCCCACGGGCTTCATCCCAAGGCAGATACTAGGGACCGCGCACATCGACCACCCAGTGTACTTCTGCGAACTGCCGGCCAAGAGCCTGGACTTCGGCGGAGCCTTTGGCTTCGTCCACAACGGCACGCTCTCACCGAACCCGGCGACCGGCGCCGCCTCCTGCCCGGAGGGCTATACTAAAACACAAGCGTATGGCACCCATGGGCGCGACTGGAGCGTACACTTCTGTCATAGGCCGTCCCTGGAGGGAGAGGCTCCGCTCTACGACTTTGGTGGCATGTGGGGCTATGTCAACAACACCCTGGTGAGGAACCCAATCACAAGCGGCGCCAACTGCCCGGCTGGATATACCGACCAACTCCTGCTCGGCACGAGTCGCCTCGATCATGAGCTGCACGTCTGTTACCGGCAACATGTCGCGAACTCACCGGCGGCCGCCCGTTTTGGTGGCATGTATGGATATGTCGAGCAAGCCCCTGTCCCGAACCCCGCGACAGTCACCACGGAGTGCCCGAGCGGATTCGAGCAGACGCAGGTGCTCGGCACCCACAACATCGACTACCCGCTCTACTTCTGCATGGCCCGGGCGCCCCATTGGGACTTCGGTGGCTTCATCGGCACGCGCAACGGCGGTGAACCTGTTCCGAACCCCGTGACGAACGCGGCGACCTGCCCGGACGGCTATACGCGAACGCAGGTGCTGGGCACGAGCGCGGTCGATCAGCCGCTCTACCTCTGCACGCGTCCCAACTGGGGGGATGCCGACCCGGCGCTCGACTTCGGCGGAATGTGGGGCTACGCCGACGGCGTCGCGGTGAACAACCCCTATACGAATGCGCAGACGTGTCCGGCGGGGTTCATCGCCCAGAAGGTGCTCGGGACCACCGGGCAGGACTACGACCTCCACGCATGCTACCGGCCCCACGTTCCCGGGCAGGCCTCTCCGTATGCGTTCGCGGGCCTGTGGGGCCATGTCGAAGGAGCCCAGACACCGAACCCCACGACAGGCGCCACGTCGTGCCCTCGTGGGTTTGCCCCAACGCGGGTGCTGGGCACCCAGGGCACCGACTATCCGTTGTACTTCTGCGAGCTACTCCAAACGAAGTTCGCGCCCCGGCTGCGCTTTGATGGGTCCGCGCGCGGCTACCCCATGTCGGCCCAGGACTTCTATGACGCGGCGGTCGTGAACCCGCAGCAGGGCATCATCCAGAACACGGACGCCACGACACTGGGGACGGGGACGATTCCCACGTACTACCAGCTCATTGAGTGCGGCCAGCAGGTGCGCATCAAATACTGGTGGTTCTACGGCTACCAGAGCACCTGCGACGACTTCGGTAATGGTGCCCACCACGGCGACTGGGAAGATGTCACGGTGACATTGAGTGAGGACAAGACGACCATCGCCGCCGTCACCTTTTCGATGCACGGTAAGTCCTATACGCGGCTCGCCAGCCGTGGAGGCTTCCAGGTGGAGAACGGCACGCATCCCGTTGTCTACGTAGGGAAGAACTCTCATGCCGCCCACTACAAGCAAGGTGGGAGCGGCGTGACGGACAACTGCCTGCCTTGGGAGGAGTACCGCAACAACTCGACAGGCACGCACCTGGATAGCTGGCTGAACCTGGTGAGCCTCGACACAGGAGCCGAGCCCTGGATAATGGCCGACCGCATCAACAACTTCGCGTGGGGGTACAATGGAGTGAATACCCACCCGACTCGCTCCGGCCCCAGTTGCCGGATGAATGCCGCCAATTGGTCCGCCAATGTACCGACCTGGTGGCACAGCCAGTGCAAAGCGGGCGACCGCGACGACGGGACGACTTGCCACTCCGCGTGTCGCTCCGGGTATACAGACATGGGGCTGACGTGTACGAATTGGAGCATCACCTCGCTCCACACGTATGGGCAAAACATCTATCGGTATGACTACACACTGCCGACGTCGGACCGCGGACTCTTGATTGGAGATCCGCGCTGATGCTGCCGTGGGCGGCCCCTTCAACACCGAGGCGCGGCCCGCAGACCGTTGACCAGGACTTCAACGGCAACTGACGCCGCCTCACTGGCGTCCAGACCAGCGGGTCGCGGTCCGCAATCCATCTTCTCATGGCTGTCCATCCTCCCAGAGGCAGCCATGAGAAGATGCTTCATCCAGACACGACGGCCCAGACGGAGTCGTCGCCGAGCAGGAAGGCGGCGCGAAGCGCCCTCTGGCGGCCTCCTGGATGCACTCGGCCACCGGAGTGACTTCTTCGGTGGGTACAACAATGAGCACCACCATGGCGGCCGGGCGCCCCGGGCCGAGGTGCTCGTCGAGTCCTACGCCGCGCCCCCTGAGCGATTCCTTCGCGGCGTCCCCATGTCGAAGGCCCCGCCAACCGTCATCTGGATGAACGCCCCCCGCGCGACGCGCCTCCTCGCAGGGGCTGCGCAGTGCTCTTTCGGGCTCGCTGTCTCACTCGCGCTGACAGGTTCCGCGGTCGCCCATGCCTGTCCGCCGTCCATCACTGGCGGACAGTGACATCCAAGAATCTGTCCACCAGACGCAGGGCAGCCCCGCCGGCCGTGGTGGATGGGCAACGCGCTTCCTACCTGTGCGCGCGCTCCCATGAATGCCCTGCTGCTCGCAGCCCTGCTGTCCCACGCCTCCAGCCTCCTGCTGGCCCAGGCGGGCCCCGGCACCGACGCGGGCGTGGAGCCACCCGCGACCCGCGCTCCCGTCCTCTCCCCGGAGACACCCGAGCCGCCGCGGTTCCCGGTGTCCGACCCGCTGCTGGAGCCCATTCCCCCGGCCGAGATGCAGGTGGCGACCTGGGACGAGGCGCTGCACCTGCTGCGTCAACGCTCCACCAGCCTGTACACCGCGCTGGCCCAGGTGGAGTCCGCGGCGGGCGTGCAGCGAATCGCCCTGGCCGCATTGCTGCCCACGCTCACCGGCACTGTCTCCGTCCAGTACAACGTGCTCAATCCCAACGCGACGCCGCTCCTGGGTGGTGGCGGCGGTGGCGGCGGCGGCGTGGGAGGCGGTATCGGCGGGGGCATTGGCGGCGACGTCGGAGGCGCCCAGTCACCGGGCCTCACCCGCCCGCCTTTCCTGGGACTGCTGAACGCCACCCAGCCCCTGTTCAACCTCCCGTCCATCATCGCGCTGGGCACCGCGCGCGAGGCCCGGCGCACCGCCAACCTGTCGCTGGCGGAGACGCGGCGCCAGCTCACCAGCGCGCTGGCCCAGTCACTGGTGCTCGTCGCCGCGCAGGAGCGGATGGCCGAGGTCAACCGCGTCAACCTGCGCACCGCCCTGGAGCGGCTGGCCCTCACGGAGCGCCGCTTCGAGCTGGGCGCGGGCACGCGGCTGGACGTGGTGCGCGTGCAGCAGGACACGGAGACGGCGCGCAACCTCGTCGTCCTGGGGGACGAGACCCTGCGCAAGGCCCGTGAGACGCTGGGACTGGTGCTGGGCATTCCTCAAGGCGTGGGCCTGGTCCGGGGCGTCCAGTTGGAGACCCTGCTCCAGCACTCGCGGCGGGACTGTCAGCAACTGGAGTCGCTCGACCGGCGCGCGGACATCGCGGTGGCGCGCTCGCGGCGCACGCTGGCCGAGCGGCAGGTGTCGGAAGTGAAGGCGCGTTATGCCCCGACGCTCGCGCTGACCAGCACCACCCTGGCCCTCACCGTGGAAGAGGGCTTCGTGACGGTGCCGGTGTGGAACATCGGCGCCAGCCTGGTGCTGCCCTTCTGGGATGGCGGCGCGCGTGAGGGCCAACTGTGGCAGACGCGCGCGGGCGTGGAGGTGGCGAAGCAGGGGCTGGTGGAGCTGGAGCGCACGGCCTCGGTGGAGGTGCTGCAGGCACGGCGCGCCGTACAGGTGGCGGACGCGGCCGCGCGCATCGCGGGCCGGGGACGCGCCCTGGCCGAGGAGAACGACCGGCTCACCCGGCGCAGCTTCGAGGTGGGAACGGGAACCAGCCTGGAGCTCATCCAGACAGCGTCGGACCTCCGCCAGGCGGAGTTGCTGCTGGTGGTGCGCGAGTTCGAGCTGGAGCAGGCGCGGGTCGCGGCGTTCCTCACGGAGGCGGCATGCGATTGGTGAGGACGTGGAGCACGGGGCTCGCCGTACTGCTCCTCGCGGGCTGCCGCTCGCAGGGCGACTCGGGGCCGCAGGGGGGCCAAGCGGCCACGAACCAGCCCATGCCGGTGGAGGTGGAGCGCCTGGTCCCCGCCGAGGTGCGCGAGTCCAACGAGTACCTGGGCGCGCTCATCTCCCGCAGCAGCATCACCGTCTATCCGCAGGTCGCCGGCTACGTGAAGGCGATTCCGCTCGAGCCGGGAGCACGCGTCGAACAGGGGGAAGTGCTGCTCGTGGTGGACCCCCGGCGAGAAAGCGCGGGCCTGCGCGCCACCCAGGCGCAGCAAGCCGCCGCCATGGCGCAGCGAGAGTACGCCCAACAGACGCGCAAGCGCAGTGAGCAACTGCTGAAGGAGGGACTCCAGAGCCGCCAGGACTATGACCAGGCGGTGGCGCAGGCACTGCAAGCCGAGGCCAGCGCGCGCGCCATCGAAGCCCAGGTGCAGGCCCAGGAGGTCCAGCTCGGCTTCTACGAAGTGAGCGCGCCCTTCGCCGGCATCGTGGGCGACTACCCGGTGAACGTGGGCGACTTCGTGACGCAGCAGACGGCCCTCACCACACTGGACCAGAGCAACACGCTGGAGCTGTCCGTCCAGATTCCCGTCGAGCGGGCAGGCACCGTCCGGGTGGGCACCACGCCAGTGGAGGTGTTGGACCCAGAGGGCCGGCTCGTGGTGTCGGCACCGGTGTTCTTCGTGGCGCCCACGCCCAACGCCACCACGCAGTTGGTGGAGATACGCGGTGTCTTCGAGAACACCGTGGGCCTGCGCGCCGGACAGTTCGTGCGCGCCCGGGTCGTCTATGCCACGCGGGAGGCTCTGCGCGTCCCGACCTCCGCCGTCACCCGCATCAGCAGCCAGTCCTTCGTCTTCGTGGTGCAGGACTCGGACGCGGGCACCGTGGCGCAGCGGGCGCCGGTGAGCCTGGGCCTCGTCTCCGGCAATGACTACGAGGTGACGGGCGGACTGGACGCGGGCACGCCCGTGGTGCTCAGCGGCATCCAGATGCTCCGCGATGGCCAGCCCATCCAACCCAAGGCCCCCTCGCGCAAGCCACCTCAGGGCGTGGGCGGCAGCGGGACCGACGGCGGCACCCCGCCGGCACAGTGAGGGGCCGCCATGTTCACCGACTTCTTCATCCGCCGTCCCGTCTTCGCCAGTGTGGTGTCCATCATCATCACCCTGGTGGGGGCCATCTCCATCCCCAACCTCCCCGTCGAGCAGTACCCGGACCTGTCCCTGCCCGTGGTGCAGGTGACGGCGACGTACATCGGCGCCTCCGCGGAGACAGTGGAGAGCGCCGTCACCACCGTGCTGGAGCGGCAGCTCAACGGCGTGGAGGGCATGCGTTACATCGCCTCCACCAGCAGCAACACGGGCGTGAGCACCATCACCGTCACCTTCGACCCGGGACGGGACTTGGACATCGCCGCGGTGGACGTCCAGAACCGCGTGGCCACCGCGTCCGCGCAGCTCCCGGCCGCCGTCAACGCGCTGGGCGTCACCATCACCAAGGCCCAGACGCAGCTGCTCATCGCCTTCGGCCTGTTCGACGAGGAGAACCGTTACGAGACGGGCTTCCTCAGCAACTACGCGGACGTCTTCATCCGGGACGCGCTGCTGCGCGTGACGGGCGTGGGCGACGTGCGGATTTTCGGTGAGCGGCGCTTCGCCATGCGGCTGTGGCTGGACCCCACGGAGCTGGCCCGGCGCGGGCTCGCCGCCACGGACGTGGTGAACGCCCTGCGCGCGCAGAACGTTCAAATCGGCGCCGGACAGGTGGGCCAGCCGCCCGCGCCGCCGGGACAGACGTATCAGTTCACGGTGCGCGTGCTGGGGCAGCTCACGTCGGCGGAGGAGTTCGGCAACATCGTGGTGCAGCAGGGGCCGGACGGCTCGCTGGTGCGGCTGAAGGACGTGGGCAGCGCGGAGCTGGGCGCGGAGAACTACGGGCAGCTTCTGCGCTTCAACGGCCGCGAAGCCGTGGGCCTGGGCATCTTTCAGCTCCCCGGCTCCAACGCGCTGGACGTGCGCGACGGCGTCGTCGCCGAGCTGGAGCGGCTCAAGGGAAACTTCCCACCAGGAATGCGCTATCAGCGCGCCTTCGACACCACGGCGGCGGTGCAGGCCTCCATCGAGGAGGTGCTGGTGACGCTGGGCGAGGCCATCTTCCTGGTGGTGCTGGTCATCTTCATCTTCCTGCACGGCTGGCGCAGCGTGCTGGTGGTGGCCACCACGCTGCCCGTGTCGCTGGTGGGCACCTTCCTCTTCGTCAACGCGTTCGGCTTCTCCATCAACACGCTGACGCTCTTCGGCCTCACGCTGGCCACGGGGCTGGTGGTGGATGACGCCATCATCGTCATCGAGAACGTCGAGCGCACCATGGAGCAGGACAACGTGGGCCCTCGCGAGGCCACCCACCGGGGCATGAAGCAGGTGGCCGGCGCGCTGGTGGCCATTGCCCTGGTGCTGTCCGCGGTGTTCGTGCCGGTGTCCTTCTTCCCCGGCACCACCGGCATCATCTACCGGCAGTTCGCCCTCACCCTGGCCTTCTCCATCAGCCTGTCCGCGCTGGTGGCGCTCACCCTGTCCCCCGCGCTGTGCGCCATCCTGCTGCGGCCCCACGAAGGCCAGAAGTGGAAGGTCTTCCGCATGTTCGACCGGGGGCTCGACGCGTTCCGAGACGCCTACGGCCGGATGTTGGCGAAGCTCATCGGACCGCTGCGCTGGCCGGTGGTCATCGCCTTCGTCGTGTGTCTGGCCGGCACCATCCTGGTGTACCGCCTCACGCCCACGGGCTTCATCCCAGGCGAGGACCAGGGCTACCTCATCATCGCCGTGCAGGGGCCGGAGGGCACGTCGCTGGACTACACGCGCAATGTGCTGCTCCAGGCGGAAGACGTGCTGCGCCAGCAGCCGGAGGTCGCGGGCATCTTCACCGTGGGCGGCTTCTCGCTGCTGGGCACGGGCGTCAACTACGGCACCCTCTTCGTCAACCTGCACCTATGGGATGAGCGCAAACGGCCGGACCAGAGCGTGGCGGGACTGGTGGAGCGCCTGAGACGTCCGCTGAGGGCCATTGGCGGCGCGCGCGTGTTGCCCTTCGAGCCCCCCGCCATCCGCGGCGTGGGCAGCGTGGGCGGCTTTGAGTTCGTGCTGGAGGACCAGCAAGGTGGCCGAACGCTCGCTCAGCTCGCGCAGACGACGGACATGCTGGTGGGCGCGGCCAGCCAGGACCCGGGCCTGCGCGGCGTCTTCTCCTCATACACAGCGAACACGCCCCTCCTGGACGTGCAGGTGGACCGGGAGAAGGCCCTGGCGATGGGCGTCCCGCTGGATGGCGTCTTCTCTACGCTGCAAGTCTATCTGGGCAGCCAGTACGTGAATGACTTCACCTTCGCCAGCCGCGTGTACCGCGTGTACGTGCAGGCCGCCGTTCCGTTCCGCAACGAGCCACGCGACATCGACGCGCTCTACGTCCGCTCCGCGAAGGGAGAGATGGTGCCGCTGGAGTCGCTGGTGCAGGTGCGGCCCATCACCAGCGCGCAGAACATCCAGCACTACAACCTGTACCGCTCGGCGACCATCAACGGGCAGGCCGCGCCGGGCTCCAGCTCCGGGCAGGCCCTGGACGCGATGGATGCGGTGGCGCGCAAGACGTTGCCCGTGGGCTACACCTTCGAATGGACGGGCCTGTCTCAGGAGCAGCAGGAGGCGGGCCGCAGCGTGCTGCTCATCTTCGGGCTGGGCGTCGTCTTCGTCTACCTGGTGCTGTCCGCGCAGTATGAGAGCTTCGCCCTGCCCCTGGTCATCCTCCTGGGCGTCCCCGTGGCCATGCTGGGCGCGCTGGGGCTGCAGAATTTGCGCGGCCTCCAGAACGACGTGTTCTGCCAGGTCGGGCTCGTCATGCTGGTGGGTCTGGCCAGCAAGAACGCCATCCTCATCGTCGAGTTCGCCGAGCAGCTCCGCCACGAAGGTCGGAGCGTCGTGGACGCCGCCATTCACTCCGCCCAGACGCGCCTGCGGCCCATCCTGATGACGTCCTTCGCGTTCCTCATGGGCGTGGTGCCGCTGATGCTGGCCTCGGGGGCGGGGGCCTCCGCGCGCAAGTCCCTGGGCACCACCGTGTTCGGCGGCATGCTGCTGTCCACCTTCGTGAACCTCATCTTCATCCCCGTGCTGTACGTGGTGCTGGAGACCGCCAGGCTCCGCGTCCGCCGGCATGGCGATGTCAACACGCCACCGCCCTCCGTCCGCCCACCGGAGCCCCACACACCCTGAGTGCTGACCAGGAGCCTGAGGGGCCCCTGGATGCCCCGCCGGAGGGGCTTCGTTATCCTGCGGGGTGCCATGTCTCACTTCCCGTCACGCGACGACCGGCGGCGCCAGCGGCTGTATGCGCTCAAGCGTGCGCCCGGGCTCCGTCACCATGGCAACACCGCGCTGCTCCAACTGCTGGGCAAGGGCCAGGACGTGTCCTGGGCTCGCGGCCAGGTGCTGTGCCGGGAAGGCGAGCCCCCCGAGGGCTTCTCCCTCCTCCTGGAGGGCGAGTTGGAGGTCATGCGCGGTGACGCGCTCCTGATGACGCTCCAGCCCGGTACGCCCCTGGGACTGGAGGCGCTGTCGAGCGGCAGCAACGCCTTCACCATCCGCGCGACGACGGACTCCGAGGGCCTCTTCTTTCCGAAGGACGCTGTCGCGAGCCTGCTGCACGCGCCCACCGGCGTGCAGGAGCGGCCCCGTCCGCCAGCGGAGGTCATCGCCTTCGAGAGCAACGTGCGCGGCGCGCCCCTGGCCTCCCTCATCGAGCTGGTGGCGAAGGTCATCCACCGCGACTTCGGCGACCGCGTGCTGCTGCTCCGGAGCGCACCGGGCGGGCATGACGCGCCCGTCACGAAGGGGGCGGATGGCGTCCTGCGCGCCACGCTGCCTCCAGCTGAAGCTGGCGGTCCCGGCCTGCTGACCCCATCGGTGCTCCAGCGGCTCACGGCCGAGCACGGCCTCCACTACGTCCTGCTCGACGGCTGCGGCGTGGCGGACGTCGGGATGACAGGCAAGACGGCGCGGCTGGTGACGACGCTGGACGCGCGGCAGACGTCGGCTCCTCGCGTGCTTCCCACCGTGGTGGTGGACCCCCGCCGTGCGTCACGCGAATCAGCGCTGAGTGGCCAGTCCCTGCATCCCCAGTGGCTGCCGCCCTGCCCCTTGCGGTTGAGCCTGGACAGGATGGCGCGGGTGCTCGTGGATGACCGACCGCTGGACACCACGATGCTGAGCCCCGCCGAGCAGGACGCCCTCTCCCGCTGGGCCCGAGCCCTCACCCACCGGCGCGTGGGCCTGGCGCTCAGTGGCGGTGGCGTGTGGGGCTTCTACCACGTCCACATCCTGCGCTGGCTGGTGAGCCAGGGCGTGCCCATCGACATCGTCAGCGGCGCCAGCATGGGCTCGCTGGTGGGCGCGTACTTCTGTGGCAGCGCGCTGGATGGGCACGACGGACTGGAAGGACTGCGACGGCTGGAGGAGCGGGCCATGAGCCGGCAACTCACCCTGGCCGCCACGGCCGCCATCGTGACCACGTATTCGCTGGAGCGCTTCGTGGAGCAGGACCTGGGCCGGCTCTGCCTGGAGGAGCTGGCCATCCGCTTCCTGCCTGTCACGACGGACCTGACCAGCGGAGACTGCGTGGCGCTGGAGCAGGGGCCGGTGGCCCTGGGGGTGCGCGCCAGCGGCTCGGCGCCGGGTATCTGGGGCCCCACGGTGGTGCCTCCCGCGCGGTACGTGGACGGGGCCTTCACCAGCATGGTTCCCGCGCACGTGCTGTTGAATGCGGGCGCGGACGTCATCTTCTCCAGCAACATCTTCCCCTTCGGCGTCCGGCATGCGTCCCCTCAGCGGCGGTCCGGCCTGGGGCGCTTCCTGGCGGGACTCAATCCGGTGGCCCGCGCGCTGGACCTGGCGGCCAGTGGCGTGCTGCTATTGCACCGCAGTGGTGACGTGGAGAGCCTGCTCGCGGACGTCCGCTACGACATCCAATCCGCGGAGGCACCGCTGCTGACCGCCATGGAGTTCACCAAGGCCCGGGACATCCTCGGACGGGCGGCGGCGGATGCGTCGCTCGCGAAGCGGCTGGAGGAGATGAAGCAGCACTGGCTCCAGGTCAAGGCCCGGGGTGCCCGTGCCCACGCGCATCCAGGAGGACAGCAAGCCGCATGATTCCCGTTCGCATCCTGGGCACCGCCAGTGTCCTTCCCGGCCCCGCAGTGACGACCGCGGAGCTGTGCGCGCGCGTGGGACGTGACGCCGCGGAGGTGGAACGGAAGACAGGCATCCTCACCCGCCACTTCGCGCCACCAGGGACGAAGGCCGCGGACGTGGCGGCACAGGCGCTGCGGGGCGCGCTGGACGCGGCGGGGCTGGAGGCCCGGGCCCTGCGCCGAATCCTCTGCGTCACCTCCATGGGCGGCGACGTCACCACGCCCGCCACCGCCAACCGCGTGGCCGCGGCGCTGGGCCTGTCGGGAAGCTGCGACGCGATGGACCTGAGCAACGCCTGCATGGGCTTCCTGAGCGCCTTCGACCTGGCGGCCCGCTCGGTGGCCACGGGGCTGGGGCCGGTGGGCATCGTGTCGGTGGAACTGCTGTCGCGCACCACCACGCCCGAGGAGCCCCGCCCCTACCTGGTGCTGGGCGACGCCGCCGCCGCCGCCGTGATGGGCACGGGCCGTTCGGGAGAAGGCGTCCTGGGCGTGGCCCTGGGCAATGACGGCACGCTGCCCACGGACGTGGTGCTGGAGAACCCGACGGCCACCGGCAAGCTGGAGCGGATGCGCTTCCTGACGCCCAGCCAGGAGATGACCCGCGTCGCGCTGGGCGCGCTGGTACGGGCGGCGCGCGCGGCGTTGGACGAGGCGGGCGTGGCCCTTCGCGACGTCGAGTGGGTGCTCACGCACCAGCCGAATGGCAGCATGCTGGAGGCCATCCTCCAGGCGCTGGAGGTGTCACCGGAACGCAGCGTGCGCGTGGTGGACACGGTGGGCAGCGTGGGCTCGGCCTCGCTGGGCACCAGTCTGGACCGGCTGCTGCGCACGCGTCCGGTGAAGCCAGGGCACCGCATCCTCCTGGTGGGCGTGGGCGCGGGCGTGGCCCACGGCGCGGTGCTGTACCAGGTGGGCGGATGAAACAGGCGGGCGGTTGGCCCCTGACGGCATGGCTGACCACGTTCCGGCTGCTGCGCCGGTATCACCGCTACGAGGTGGTGAACCTGGAGCCGCTGCTCCGTCCCGGCGCGAAGCTCATCGTCGGTTACCACGGGCGGCCCCTGGCCGTGGACCTGTGCATGCTGACGGTGACGCTCCACGAACGCCTGGGCTATCTGCCGCACGGCGTGGCGCACGGCGCGTTCAATTCAATTCCGGGCATGCGCACGGTGGCGGACGGGCTGGGCTTCGTCACGGGGGATGACCCGCGGCTGGCGGAGGCGGTGGCGCGCGGCGAGCACGTGTTGTTGCAGCCAGGAGGCACGCGCGAGGGCTGCCGTGACTTCCGCCACCGCTACCGCGTCGACTGGGGCGAGCGCATGGGCTACCTGCGCCTGGCGGTGCGCTACCGGCTGCCGATTGTCCCCGTGGGCGGCAGCGGCATGGACGACGCGTACGTGGGCCTCAACGACGGGTACGCGCTCGGCCAACGGATGGGGATGCCCGCGCGGCTGCCGCTGTGGCTGGGCGTGGGCGCCACGGGCCTGTGGCCCTTGTCGCTTCCCTTCCCCGTGAAGATGACGCAGTGGGTGGGCGAGCCGCTGACGCGCCACCTGGAGCCAAACTTCGACGCGGGCAACCGGGACGCGATGCGAGCGGTGCATCAGGAAGTGGCGGACGCGGTGCAGGGGCTGCTCGACAGGGCTCGCGACGTGGACAAGGGCAGCACACGGAAGGCGGTGCAATGAGGGAAGGTGAGGGTTCCGAGGCGCGACAGTGGGCGCTCATCCTGGGAGCTTCGTCTGGCACGGGCGCGGCCATCGCGGAGGCGGTGACTCGGAAGCCCGGGTTGAATGTCTTCGGTGTCCACCGGGGCCGGTACGCGGAAGGTGCCGTGCAGTTGGAGCAGCGGGTGCGGGACGCCGGTGGACTCGGTGTGATGTGGCAGGCGGACGCGTCGTCTCCAGAGGCTGCTGAGGCAGGCGTGGCGGCGCTGCGGGAAGTCGCCGGGCCCCGGAGCGTGAAGCTCTTCGTGCATTCGATTGCGGGGGCATCGGTGGGGCGATTCCTGTCCGAGGGCGAGGACCGGCTGCACGCGCGGCGCATCCGCCGGACCTTCGACACGATGGCGCACTCGTTTGTCTTCTGGGCGCAGGCCCTGGTGAATGAAGACATGTTGGCGCCGGAGGCCCGGCTTCTCGGTCTACAAAACCCGCTGGATGAAACGCACCTGGGGAACACAGGACTCATCAGCGCGTCGAAGGCGGCGCTGGAGATGTACGTGCGCTACCTCGCCATGGAGCTGGGCCCGCGAGGACACCGCGTCAACCTGCTGAAGTTCGGCACGGTGATGACGCCCGCGCTGAAGCACGTGTACTCGCCCGGGGCCCTGGCGCGCCTGGAGGCGGCCCACGCGAGGATGAATCCCGCGGGACGCATGGGCACCGTGGAGGACGTGGCCCGCTTCGTCACGGTGCTCGCCGGCGAGGAGGCGGGCTGGTTCAACGGCGCCACCATCGACTTCACCGGTGGGATGACGCTGCGGCTGTTGGACCTGGTGCTGAATCCGTGAGGTCAGCCCTGTCCGATGGCCGAGAGACAGGGCTCGGCATCTCCCCCAAGACAGACATGCACGTCGGCCGTCAGGCCCGTGCGTCTTGCTCCGGCATCCGGAACGACAGACAGTAATAAAACGGCGCCACCTGCTCCTCGGTGACGTCGAACGCTCCCGGAGGCAGCAGCTCCCGGGGGCAGCGTGGCTCCCACGAGTAGAACGTCATCGCGCGGAACGCGGCGCGCTGGAACAGCGAGGGCCGGAAGGCCGGGTCCATCTGCTCGTCCACGACCACCAGCGGCGTGCTCGGCTTCGCCACGCGCGCCATCTCCGCCAAAGCCCGCTCGGGTGCCCGGTAGCCGCCAATGCCGCCCACGTGAAACACCCGGTCGAACGACGCATCCGGGAACGGCAGCGCGTGCGCATCCGCCATCATCAGCCGCACGCCCGCATAACCTCCAGACCGCAGCCGCCGCTTGCAGTGCTTGAGCATGCCCCCGCTCAGGTCCACGCCCCACACGTCCACGTCGAGCCCCGGCGGCAAGCCATCACGCAGGAGCGGCAGGTTCGCCCCCGAGCCCACGCCCACCTCCAGCACCCGCACCGGGCTGCCGTCCTCGTGCGGCGTCAGCGCGCCGAGCTCCACACGGCGCATGTACCCCGCGCGCATCCGCGCTTCCGAAACGGATTGAAACAGCGGCGTCAGCAGCGTCGTCAGCGGGTCATGCAGCACCGGGAGCCCATCGTAGATGACGCGCATCAGCCGGTCCGTACCGCGCACCGCGTCCTCGCGATACAGCCGCGCCATGCCCCGCGCCACGCTCCACGCCTCGCCGCATCCACCGCAGCGCAGCCACCCGTCGCGGATGCAGCCATCCGCCTCGAGCCCGTGGAACACCAGCGCCCCACCACAGGCCGGGCACGACAGCAACGCCACGTCCCGGACACTCACACCGTTCATGAACGCGCGTGCGCCTCCGCGCGGGCCTGCTCATCCCGCATGCCCAGCCGGGTGAACGACTCCACCGCGCGCTGCTGATGGACACACCGCGCCGGGTCCTCCGATGGCAAGTGCCTGGCCAGCGCCAGCCGCGCGTGGGCCTCCTCGAAGGATTGTCCCTTTCTCGATGCGACAGCGATACACCGTCGCCACGCCTCGAAGGCCCGCGTGGCGTCGCCATCCAGCCAGGCCTCCCGCCCACGCCACAAGCGCGCCGCGGCCTCTCCAAAGGGGAACACCTTGGCGAAGACCTCCGCCTCCCGGCGCGCCGCCTTGGCGCTCGCCACCAGCGAGGCATCCGTGCCCCGCTCCCACAGCGTCAGGAGCACCTCCGCCACCGACATCACGCCGAAGTAGACGAAGTGCGCCACTGGCTTGCCGGACGACATTCTCGCCAGCGCCTGCTCCGCCGCGGCCCGTGCCCCTTCCGCGTCACCTTCACGCAGCCGCAACAGCGCCAGCGTCCCCTCCACGATGATGCGGTCCGTCTGCCCGCCCTGCGCCTCCGTCCACGCCAGCGTCTGGGCCAGCGCGGCGCGAGCCTTCGCGTAGTCGCCCAGCCGCAAATGGATGTGCGCCTGGTAGTGCAACGCCCAGTGCTCCGTCTGGAGCGCCCCGCGCCGCCGCGCCGAGTGCTCCAGCCAGGCCATCAGCGGCAGTCCTCGCGCGAACTTCCCCTGGTAGCACGACACCACCGTCAGCAGCGCGCGGCACTCCTCCGCCAATCGCACGTCGCCCACCGAGTCGACGATGCCAATGGCCCGCTCCAGCCACGCCTCGGCCTCCGCCCACCGCGCCACGTACGCGCCATACACGGCGTTGCGGCACAGCACGAAGGCCAGGTCCGCGGGGTTGCCCACGCGCTCGGCCACCTCCAACGCGCGGCGGGACCACGTCTCCGCCACCGACCGGATGGGCAGCGTGCCCGCCACCACCGCCATGCTCGTGTAGCCCCGCGCCAGCTCCGGCGACGCGCCCGCCGGCTCGCACAGGTTCAACGCGCGAAGGCCGGACCAGAGGACGGGCAGCGCCTGGTGCGCATAGATGAACGCATCGAGCAGCCGCATCAACAGCCGACCCGCCACGCGCCGCACCCGCCGCCGCTCCTCCGTCTCCTCGTCGTAGTCCTCCGGCCGGGAGCTCTGCGCCAACCGCAGCAGGCCCTGCCCAAGCGTCCCCAGCGCCCAGCCCATGCGGCTGGATGGCACGGGCCAGCCGAAGTGCCGCAGCGCACGCTCCGCATGCTCACGGAAGGACTGGAGCTCCCCCAACTGGAAGCGCGTCTCCGCCAGGAGTGCCTCCAGGTGCCCCAACGTCATGGCGTCGCCGCCCACTTCGGTCACCCGCGTCAGCGCCCGGGTGAGGAAAGGCAGTGCTTCGCGGCAGGCGCCCACGCGAAGGGCATCCTCGCCCGCGCGCTGCGCATAGCGAGCCTCACGCAGCGCGTCCCCGGCCATGCCCCAGTGGTAGGTGAGCGCCGCCGTCCACTCCGCCCGCTGCCCATGCGCCGCCTCCATCGCCAGCGCGGCGCGCCGGTGCAGCGCGGGCCGCGCATCCACGGGCAAATCATCCAGCACCCCTTCGCGCAGCTTGTCGTGCGCGAAGCGCCAGCGCCCATCCGCCACGTCCAGCACCGCCGCCGCCGCGCAGTCCGTCAGCCAGTGCTCCACGTCCACATCCGGCGCGGCCTGTTGGAGCAGCGGCACATCCACCTGCCGCCCGACGATGGCGGCCACCTGCAGCAGCTCCCGCGAAGGAACCGGCACCTTCTCCAGCCGCCGCTGCACCAGCCTGCGCACGCCACCAGCGAAGACTCGCTCCGGCAGTGCCATGTCGCCAAGCCGGTCCAGCCCTCCCGCCTCCTCCGCCAGCGCCCGCACCACCTCCACGAGGAAGAAGGGATTGCCCTCCGTCTCGCGCAGCAGCAGGTCCACCAGGTGGGGCCGGGCTCCGGGTGCCCCCATCATGGACTCACTGAGGATGGAGACCTCCTGAGCGTCCAGCCGCGGCAGCCGCAGCAGCGGCAGGCCCGGCAGCGCCGCGGGAAGCGAAGGCGCCTCATCGTCACGGAAGCTGCCGATGAGCAACAGGCGCAGCGCCAACGCCCGGGTGGCGAGCCGAGAGAGCAGATGCAGCGACTCATCGCCCGCCCAGTGCAGGTCCTCCAGCACCACCACCACGGGCTGGGTCAGCCGCGCGAACACGTCCTCCACCACCTGGAGCAGCCGCGCCTGCACCACGTCCGCGCCCACTTCGGCGGGGTCCGCGACGGGGTGCCCCAACAACGCCTCGATGTCCGGCACCAGCGGCTTGAGGATGCTGGCCTCGCGCTCGCTCAGCGTGGTGAGGATGGCCAGCCAGCGCAGCACCGGGCGCCATTCCTGGTACGGACTGCCGCCCGCCGCCACGCCCTGGCCCCGCAGCACCACCGCGCCCTTCACCAGCGCCAGCGCACGCAGCTCCTCCAGGAGCCGCGACTTGCCCACGCCGCTCTCCCCACCCACCAGCCACGCGCCGCCGCGGCCCACCATCGCCGACTCCAGCACGGTGGACAGCCGCGCCTGCTCCGCCACCCGGCCCACGTAGCGCGCGGCCTGGAGGAAGCTCTCGCGCGTGGCGGCGGACTCGGGCGGCACCGGCTCACCGGTGGCGGCGCAGAGCTCGGCAATCACCGCGTCCGCGCTGCGGGGCCGCAGCTTCGGGTCCGGTGACACCAGCCGCTCCAGCACGGCCTTCAGCTCGGGCGGGAAGTCCGGCGGCGAGGGCACCTGTCCGGCATGCGGCAGCCGGCCGAACATCATCTGGCTGGCCATGGCGCCCACGCTGAAGAGGTCCGTCACCTCCGAGGGCGGCTGCTCCTCGAACAGCTCCGGCGCGAGGTAGCCCGGCGTGCCGCCCGGCTGCGCGTGGTGGACGTGCTCGCGACCCACCGCCAGGCCGAAGTCCAACACCTTCACCTGCCCGTGGGCCACCAGCACGTTGGCGGGCTTGAGGTCGCGGTGGATGATGCCGCGCCGGTGCAGGTACGCGAGCGCCATCAGCGTCTGCACCAGCAGCCCCACCTGCACACGCAACGGCTGCCCCGTGCCCGCCTGCACCAGGTGCCGAGCGTCCTCCAGCAGGTCCATGGCCAGATAGGGCCGGTGCTCGGCGTCGAAGCCGTAGTCCAGCACGCTGATGACATGCGGATGGCGCAGCGAGGCGAGCGTCTGGAACTCGTGCGCCAGCGACAGCGCCAGCTCATGCCGGGCGATGGAAGACGGCGTGTACTCGCCCTCGGGCAGCCGAGGCAGCCGCGCCAGGTCCTCCAGCGTCTGGTGCAGCCGCTTCACCGCGACGGGGCCCGCCAGCAGGTCCTGCGCGCGCCACACCGTGCCCGCACCGCCCCGGCCCAGGAAGTCGAGGATGCGGTAGCGCCCGCCCACGACCTCGCCTTCCGCGTGGCGACGCGTCGCATCCTCCGGCCGGTGCCGGGTTTCATGAGGAAATTGCCGCATCAGAGGGGGGCCGCCCGCCCCCGATGATAACGGGAACCCCTGGTGGCGGTAGGACTGATTCCAGACGCACCGTAATCCCCGGCTCACCGGGCAAATAAGGCGAGCCTGGGCGGCAGGTCAGCCACTACCCAGGCGCGGGCTCAGCCCCCGCCGAAGACACTGGCCAGGCTGCGCCCCCCCTGCACGGCGCCGTAGATGATGACGATGAAGTAGGTGAGCGACCCCACCGTCATCCCATGCCCCATGAGGATGAAGTAGCCGTCGCGCTGCAGGATGCCGATGGCGAAGAAGAGCGCGGCCAGCGCGGGCAACGTGTTGCTGAAGGGAATCAGGCCGAACGGCATCATCAGCAGCACGCCCGCGAAGAAGAGCATGAAGCCGTTGAAGCGGTTCGTGCTGGAGCCGTGCGTGAGCGCCAGCAGCCGCGGCTTGCTCATCTTGTCCACGTACTTGGTGAAGACGTCCGCGCCCTTGTCCAACGCCGGGGCCAGGTTGGTGCGCAGCAGCGGCTTGTCCAGCAGCTTCCGGGGCAGCCAGGGCGTCCGGTTGAACGTCACGCCCACGCCGATGAGGACGATGAGCAGGCCGAACACCGTGGACACGCCCGGAATCGACACGGGCAGCAGGAAGGGGAAGGTCAGGATGCAGCAGAAGAGCAGCAGGCCTTGCTCACCACACGCCTGCATCAGCTCCCGCACCGTCAGGGATTCGGGCAACCGCGCGGACAGCGCGCGGAGGGTGGCGGAGAGCTGGGCCTGGGTGTCCGAGAAACCCGTGGACGAAGAGGGGGTGGGCGAAGGCGTCGACATTTCAGGCCGTCACTACCACGCCCTCCCCGTCAATGCTCAGCTCCAAGCGATGTCGTACACCGCTTCCTCGCCCTCCCTCCGGACAATCTGGACCGAGGGGTGTTTGGCCCCGCTGGCCTCCAGCCCCGCCAGGAAGAGCCCCACGTAGAAGCCCGCCACCACCACGGGCCGGCAGGTCAGCTCATACCGGGTGGGCCCCAGCTGCTCCATGTGCGTCTCCAGATAGTTGGTGCCCGTGCGCAGGTTGCGCGTCATCCGCGCCAGCATGCGCTGCGGCCCCAGGAGCCGCACGGTGCCTAGCAGCGCGTTGCCGATGAGCGTGGAGCTGAAGCCCTCCACGAAGCGCCGCCCCACCACCGCGGCGGCCTCGTCCAACGGCGCCTCCGGTGCCAGCGTGGCCGCCGCGACCTTCAGCGCGGCCACCCAGATTTTCAAGGGATAGGCCAGGGCCAGTGAGCCCCGGGCGTCGAGGCCCACCTCGCGCAGCCGGCCTACACACGCGTCATCCAGGTCATCGCCCAGGGCGCGAAGCAGTCCCTGGAAGCTCTGCTGGAATACAAGGGGTTCGGGATTTTCCAAGGCGCGGCAATGTATCGCCTGGATGACAGCGCCTCAACCCGGTGGGTGACTGTCTATCGATGGTTATTCAACACCCGGCTTGGGGCGCGGCGTGTGCCTCATTCGACACGGAGCGCCACGCCGCGCTGGGCTCTCGCGACGCAGTGTGATGAAGAGCCGACGGCCCGCGTCATCCCGTAGGCTTGCTCGACACGCCGCCCGTCTTCGCTGGAGTCCGCCATCATGAACACGCCCCCTCGTCACCTCTTCGTCGCTGGCGCCACGGGTGCCACGGGCCGCACGCTGATGCGACAGGCGCTGTCGCGCGGCGCGCCGCCGGTCCTCGCGCACGTCCGGCCGAAGAGTGCGGACAGCGATTTGGTACGCCCGTGGCCCCACAAGGCCGTGGTGGAGCTGTCCGACGGTGAGACGCTGGTGGAGATGATGCGCGGCTGCACCACGGTGCTCCAGTTGATTGGCACCATGCGCAAGCGCTTCGGGTCGGGCGACACCTACGAGACGAGCGACATTGGCACCACGAGGCAGCTCGTGGAGGCGGCGAAGCGCGCGGGTGTGGACCACCTGGTGCTGCTCAGCTCCGTGGGCGCGGGCCGGCCGGTGGGCGCGTACCTCAAGGCCAAGGCGGAGGCGGAGCGGCTGGTGCGCGACAGCGGCATCCCGTGGACCGTGGTGCGCCCGCCCGCCTTCGAGGGCGAGTACCACCACATCAACCCCGTGCTGCGAGCCCTCACCCGCCTGCCGCCATTGCGGAACATGCGGCCCATCCACCTGGAGCAGCTCGCCGCCGTGCTGCTGCGTGTCTCCGAGCAGCGCGCGCCGCTGAACCAGGTACTGGAGGGCGACACGCTCTGGGCCGAAGTCGCTGCCGCGGGCGCCTGAGCCGTCCTCCGGCGCAGGGCCTGTGGAGTACGTGTTTCAGCGCAGCGAGTCCCAGTGGCACATGGGGTTGGAGCCGCCGGTGAGCACGCGCCAGCCATGCATGATGACCCACAGTTGCCGGTACTGGGAGGGGTCCTGGTTGGACCACCAGAACGGTGACGCGTTGGGGCGCTTGTTCAGCTCGTGGAACGGGCGGTACAGCACCTGCGTCAACGACCGACTCAGGCAAAGCAGGAACAGCCAAACATTTGCATCCGGCGTCATTTCTCGATGCAAACGTTGATTGCTGAGGGCAGCGCGGCGAAAGGAGTACCACCAGGATCAACTGCGGACGAATGACCCGCTACTACTTGCTGGAAGAGGACAGCGCCGCGACGGCCCGCCACACCGGGGACTTCAACGCGACACACCGGTGGAAGCTGCCAGGACTCCTGGCCTGCCCTGGCTGTGGCGCAACGTGGGCGAGCGTCGGCCACTACTACCCCGCTGACTGGAGGGCATTCGCTTCCGCGAACTTCCGTTGCGATGAGCATGGAGTCCAGCGGGAAGGCCCTTGAAGCGAGCTCCGGCGACCGGCTGGCACAATGCCTTGCTCCTCGCTCCCCGCACCGGCAAGGTCATGCGCCGAGCCCGGGCGCCGTGCCGGGTGCGCCAGTCCCCCTTCACGGCCAGGAGGACACTCGGTGATGGTGAAGGCCGTGTCACACAAGTGGGAGTTCAAGGCGCGCTTTCGCCGTCACGCCTTTGGCTGGAAGTCGCAGCCGGCCATCACCCGAATCAAGCAGGCGGTGACGGAAATCAAGCAGGCCGCCAAGAAGTCCCCCGTGCTCGCGGCGGAAGGCGCGGTCCTCTTCATCGAGCGCGTGTCCCCCGCGCTGGCGCACGTCGATGGCTCATCGGGTGCCATTGGCGCGGCCGTCAACCATGCCATCGACGCGCTCGTGCCCCTCATCGCGAGCGCGCCCGTGGATGCGGTGACCCGCGACGCGTGGCTGGAGCGGCTCTGGGAGGCCTACCAGGCCGACGACATCCCCTACATCGAATCGCTCGGCAACCACTGGGGCGCGCTGTGCGCGGCGCCAGACGTCGCCTCGGCCTGGGCCGACAACCTCATCGGCACGGTGCGGCTGTCCTGGTCGCCTTCGCCCGACCTGCGCGGCTTCTTCAAGGGCACCACGAATTGTCTGAGCGCGCTCGTCGCCGCCGGGCGCTACGACGAGGTGCTCGCGCTGCTGGAGCTGGCGCCGTACAAGATGTGGCATGACCGCCAGTACGGAGTGAAGGCGCTCGCGGCGCAGGGCCGGACGGAGGAGGCCCTCCGCTACGCCGAGGCGGAGCGCGGGCTGAACGACGCCCCCTTCGCCGTGGCGCGCGCTTGCGAGGCCCTGCTGCTCGCCGCGGGGCGCGCCGAAGAGGCGTACCAGCGCTATGGCCTCCTCGCGAACCAAGGAGGCACCTACCTGGCGACCTTTCGCGCCGTCGCCAAAAAGTATCCTCACAAGGCCGCGGGCGAGGTGCTCGCGGACCTCGTGAGCAGCACACCGGGGGACGAGGGCAAGTGGTTCGCGGCCGCCAAGGACGCGGGCCTCTACGACGAGGCGCTCGGCCTCGCGCGCCAGACGCCTTGCGACCCGAAGACGCTGACGCGCGCGGCCCACGCCTTCGCGAAGACGCAGCCCACCTTCGCCCTGGAAGCGGGCCTGCTCGCGCTCCATTGGCTCGTGCAGGGCTATGGCTACGAGGTCACGCGTCTCGATGTGTACGACGCGTACCAGGCGACGCTCGCGGCGGCGGAGCGGCTGGGCGACACCGCTGGCGCGAGTGCCCGCATCCGGGCACTGCTCGCGGCGGGAGGACCGGGGCAGGACTTCGTGGCGAAGGCGCTCGCCAGGGAGCTGGCTTCGTAGAGGCCCTGGACACCATGCAACGACGCCCCCGATACCGAGGACGTGCCGTGCGCGGGGAGCGCGCCTCGACGCTCGTGGAGGCCCTGGCCGCGCTCTCCACGGAGGAGCTGCGGACCTTCGTGAGCGATGCGCTCGACCGACTCGATGAGGGGCCCCGCGCGGACCTCGAAGACCTGCTGCTCCAGCGTGCTGCCCGGAGCGCCTCTGGATGGAAGCCAGCGGCGCCACCTTCAACCTTCGTCGAGGAGGCCACGGCGTTCGTGGCCGCCGCGCGCCGCGCTGGAAAGGCGGAGCCCTCCGCCGCCGACCATCACCTCCGGCAAGCGCTCACGGCCTCACTCGCGGGTGACTACCACGCTGCCCGCGTGGTGTTCGCGGCGCTGCTCGAACCCATTCGCAACGGAGACATTTATCTCGGGCAGGATGAGCTGGCCGATGAGGTGCTCTCCGCGAATCTCCACGAATGCAATCGTCAGTTCGTGACCGCCGTGTACGTGACGACTCCGCTCGCTGAACGTGCCGACGCGGTGCTTCAGGCGCTCGACGCGGCCCAAGGGCTCTCCTTCGTGGATGACCCACTCGACGAAGTCGCGGCCTCGCTGGGCGGAAACCCTCCGGAGCTCGCCGACTTTCTTCCCCTCTGGATCGCGCGCCTCGAGCGCGACGCCAGACCTGGCAGGGAATGGGAGTCCCCTCGCGAGCGCTGGCTGCGCGCGGCGGTTGTCCGGCGAGAGGGGCCCTCGGGCCTGGCGCGTCTGGCCCGGGCGACGCGACAGCCCTCGATGGCACACGCCTGGTGCGACGCGCTCGTCGCCGCTGGCGACTGGGCACAGGCGCTGCGCGCCTTCGAGGAATGCGCCGCGCTCGTCCGAGACAGCGCATCCCGTGGCGACTTCCTGGATGGAGCCGCGCTGTGCGCGCAGCGGCTCGGCACGACGGACCTCATCGACAAGCTGGAGGCGGCCTGGCTCGGCGCACCGTCGCTCCCGCGGCTCTTGCGCTGGCTGGTCTCCGGTGCCGCCTCGGCGGCGACCATTCGCGACCTAGCGGCGAGGGCGCTCGGGAAGCCGACGACGAAAGTACCCAGCCTCATCGGACTGCTCCACCTGCTCACCGGTGAACTGAACGACGCCGCGAGGCTTCTCTCTGAGGCGCCAGGGCTGGGCTGGTCACAGGACGAGCATCCCGGTCACGTGCTCTTTCCCGCGTTCGCCTGGTTGCTCGGAGACGCGCGTCCCGGCTCGGCCCATGAAGCGCTGTCGTCGGTGCTACCTGTCCCCACGCCGTCCCCCCCAGAGCTCCCCACCCCGACGCTGCGCGACCTGCTTCAGCGCGCAGGGGTCATGAGCGGATGCTCGGAAGCGGACCGCCGGACGCTGCTCGAGGCGATGAAGGCCGCCGCCACGCGAAGGACCGAAGACATCCTCCGTGAGAAGCGGCACGGTCATTATCGCCAGGCGGCGATACTCGTGGCGTGCTGCGTGGAACTCGAGGCCGACCCCGTGACGACAGCCGCGCTGCCCGCGTGGGCCGAAGCCCTGCGCACGCGCACCTCACGGTTTCCGGCATTCCAGAGAGAACTGAACGAAGGGTTCGGCAAGGCCCTACGGCTACCGTCCACGAACTGAAGCATTGAAGGGGGCCACCTGGGGTCAGGGCCGCTGCTAACGGCGTCCACAAGGCGACAAGCGGGGGCGCGGGCAATAGGCGTCCGGTCAACGACTCTTTCAGACGCTGGGATGTGCCCAGGGCGCCCCCATCACGACCACTTCACAGAGTCCCTGACGTTCTCGCAAAATTACTCAACGCCTTTCGGCATCACGGCGAGCGGGACCGCGCATCATCGGCGACGCCAAGGTGGACGGACTGTGCTCAACGCCTTTCGGCATCACGGCGAGCGGGACATGCGCGCCGTCGCCGCCTTGCCCAACTCCTCCATCTCGGGTGCTCAACGCCTTTCGGCATCACGGTGAGCGGGACCTCATCGCGCCACCATCAACGCCACGACAGGGTAGTGCTCAACGCCTTTCGGCATCACGGCGAGCGGAACCAGCACCACCGTGGCCTCGAAGAAGCCCTTGGTGAAGTGCTCAACGCCTTTCGGCATCACGGCGAGCGGGACC
Source organism: Myxococcus xanthus (assembly GCF_006402735.1). Taxonomy (NCBI): domain Bacteria; kingdom Pseudomonadati; phylum Myxococcota; class Myxococcia; order Myxococcales; family Myxococcaceae; genus Myxococcus; species Myxococcus xanthus. The sequence continues at coordinate 9,027,138 of NZ_CP017174.1, forward strand.
TCTGCCAGCGCCTGGAGCAGGCGAACAGCGGCAAGTGCTCAAAGCCTTTCGGCATCACGGCGAGCGGGACGTAGCAGTCCTCCCAGTTGGTGACGAGCTTGTCATAGTGCTCAACGCCTTTCGGCATCACGGTGAGCGGGACTGAAGAAGGGCCAGCGCATCACCGAACATCAGGCCGATGTGTGCTCAACGCCTTTCGGCATCACGGCGAGCGGGACGATGACCCAGGCTGCTCTCGCAGACATCGCCCGTGGTGTGTGCTCAACGCCATTCGGCATCACGGCGAGCGGGACGTCGGTGTGCTGGCGCTGTATCACGGCGGCACCCTGAACTTGTGCTCAACGCCTTTCGGCATCACGGCGAGCGGGACGATGGACTCCACGAGTCCGGCCGGCGCGTTGAAGGGGTGCTCAACGCCTTTCGGCATCACGGCGAGCGGGACGGGGCCATGTTGGCGCCACTGCGGCTGCAGCAGGGGTGCTCAACGCCTTTCGGCATCACGGCGAGCGGGACGGGCACTGGCTTGACGCGCTCGCGCTGGAGGTCCGGTGCTCAACGCCTTTCGGCATCACGGCGAGCGGGACAACGCGGAACCATCAGAATGCCGCAGGTGCCTGAGAAGTGCTCAACGCCTTTCGGCATCACGGCGAGTGGGACTGACCTCCAAGTGGTGTGCGGAAGCGTATGAACGGTGCTCAACGCCTTTCGGCATCACGGCGAGCGGGACAGATGCACTCAAGCCACATGAAGCGGCGTATGACTTGTGCTCAACGCCTTTCGGCATCACGGCGAGCGGGACAGATGCACTCAAGCCACATGAAGCGGCGTATGACTTGTGCTCAACGCCTTTCGGCATCACGGCGAGCGGGACCCAAGAGGTGACGCTGCGCCAGGGGCTCCTGGGGTGCTCAACGCCTTTCGGCATCACGGCGAGCGGGACGCGCGGCGTCGGCGTCGGCAAGTTCGCCGTCGAGCAGATGTGCTCAACGCCTTTCGGCATCACGGCGAGCGGGACGTGGCCTCCGGTGTCCCCTGATTCTCTTCGGCGTGCTCAACGCCTTTCGGCATCACGGCGAGCGGGACCCATCATCCGCAACAGCATTTCCCAAAGGAGCGAGCAGTGCTCAACGCCTTTCGGCATCACGGCGAGCGGGACCCCCTGGATGCCCGCCCCGAGGTACGGCAGGAAGTGCTCAACGCCTTTCGGCATCACGGCGAGCGGGACCCGCAAGGTGCCCCAGCGCCTGCGCAAGCTGCTCGTCAAGTGCTCAACGCCTTTCGGCATCACGGCGAGCGGGACCCCGAGCTGTACCTGCGGGACCGCGAAGGGGCCACGTGCTCAACGCCTTTCGGCATCACGGCGAGCGGGACAGGTGGTGCAGGGCGACCAACGCGGCTGGAAGTGGGTGTGCTCAACGCCTTTCGGCATCACGGCGAGCGGGACGGAAAGCTGCTGCCCACTACCCCGATGCTCAACTGTGCTCAACGCCTTTCGGCATCACGGCGAGCGGGACCTTGAAGATGTTCAGGATGGGCACGTCAACGAGGAGTGCTCAACGCCTTTCGGCATCACGGCGAGCGGGACAGGCGGATTCACTCGCCGCTGGACGCGCGCAGACAGTGCTCAACGCCTTTCGGCATCACGGCGAGCGGGACACGTCACGCACTGACACACTTCCGAATGCGGGTGCTCGTGCTCAACGCCTTTCGGCATCACGGCGAGCGGGACGGCCCGCGCCTTTCATCGAGAAGGCCATGGCTGGGAGTGCTCAACGCCTTTCGGCATCACGGCGAGCGGGACACGTCCTGCATGCCGTCCTGAAGCACTGGGGCGCCGTGCTCAACGCCTTTCGGCATCACGGCGAGCGGGACAGGGCGCGGCGTTGCTGTCGTACCGCGCGCTCGTGTGCTCAACGCCTTTCGGCATCACGGCGAGCGGGACTCTCGCCCGTCTTCCCCTCGGCCAGGGACTCCAGGTGCTCAACGCCTTTCGGCATCACGGCGAGCGGGACCCCCTACGCGCTCTTGATGGAGGCGCTGGACATCAAGTGCTCAACGCCTTTCGGCATCACGGCGAGCGGGACGAAGCACATCCGCCGCGCCGCCGAAGAGGTTCGAGACGTGCTCAACGCCTTTCGGCATCACGGCGAGCGGGACGATGCTCCCTGCGCTACGTGAGCGCCGGCCCCGAGGTGCTCAACGCCTTTCGGCATCACGGCGAGCGGGACCTTGACCCGGAGGGTGTTGAATTCGGAGTGCTAGAGTGCTCAACGCCTTTCGGCATCACGGCGAGCGGGACCTGGTGGCTCAGGTGCGGGCTGAGGTGGCTGGGAGTGCTCAACGCCTTTCGGCATCACGGCGAGCGGGACTCCTGTGCGTTGCGTTGCTGTTCAGCTAGTCGCGGGGTGCTCAACGCCTTTCGGCATCACGGCGAGCGGGACAACCTCCCGGAGGTTGCGTCCGCCCGCGAGCGCATGTGCTCAACGCCTTTCGGCATCACGGCGAGCGGGACGCCTGGACGCGCGCGGTGTCATACATCCACCGTGTGCTCAACGCCTTTCGGCATCACGGCGAGCGGGACGGTCGTAGACTTGGCCGATTGAACAGTCCTGTCCCGTGCTCAACGCCTTTCGGCATCACGGCGAGCGGGACCTGGCACCTCTGCCGCTGCGCGGTGGACCTGCGAAAGTGCTCAACGCCTTTCGGCATCACGGCGAGCGGGACAGCCCGCCTGAATTTCCCAGCAATTCCGGCACCTTACAAGCCCCCTTTCAAGCATCTCCCCCTCCTTCCCCCAGGTTGGCTGTCCCAGGCCCTACCCAGAATCGCCAACTCCATGAAACCACTCGGCTTTTCATCGATCATGCACCTATTCACCTGTCAAAGAGCCCCAACCCCATGAAACCACAAAGAAATCCGCCGTTTTCGCCGTCGCGGGCCTCCGCCACGGCGAGGTGCTTGATTGTCGCCTACTTCACAGCACCTTGAACGGTGCGGGCTCCTCCGGCCAGTCCTCCTTCGCGTTGATGGTGCGCACGCGCTCCACGCACCCGCCGCACAGCCCAATCACCAACAACGTATCCACGGCATCCATCCGCCGCGACAACTCCCAGCGCAGCTTCTCCCGGTCCCGGTCCGTCAGCGAGCAGCGGAACACGGAGAGCTGCAACCACTCCCCATAGCCCTTGAGCAGGGCATGCACCTTCCGCCACCGCCGCGGGTCACGGATGTCATAGGTAATCAAATACCAACGCCTCGGCTCGGCCATGGCTCACCTCAAGCGGAACGTCGCGAACAGTCCCGGCTTGCCGGTCCACTCCTTCTCCAGCAGCCGCACCTCCAGCTCCACCAGCCGCGCGTAGCTGAGCGAGTACCCCAGCACGTTGTGCTTCCACGTCTCCCGCTTGCGCCGCTCGTACAGCTCGATGGCCTTCGCCCGCCCCGCCTTCCTGAGCCAGACATGCTCGGACGTCACCTCGAAGTCCGCGTCCGCGTCCCACGCCCGCCGGTTCACCGAGGCCACCAGCGGCATGTCCGCCAGCGGCACCCGGAACAGCTCCATCACATCCAGCCCCAGCGGCCCCGCCGTGCCCCGGGGCTGGTGGTAGAAGCCAAACGCCACGTCCAGCCCCACCGCCCGGATGGCCGCCTCCACCTCCCGGTGGACCAGTCCATACAGGAAGCCGAGCACCGCGTTGAACCGGTCCCTCGGAGGCCGCCGGTTGCGCCCGTCGAAGCGCAGCCGCGCGTCCACGTCCTCGCCTTGAAGGTACGGCAGCGCTCCGAAGTACCGCGCCGCGCCCGTGCCCTCCAGCCCCAGGAGCACCTCCAGCGATGGCGCCTCCGCGCATTTCGGCAGCAGCGCCCGGAGGTCCCGCACCGCCGAGGCCAGCACCTGACGCGACTCCGAATCACCACGCGAGGCGCGAAGCAGGAAGCGGAGCTGCCCCTCCAGCTTCGCCGCCACCAGGCGGCGGGCCAGCCCCAGGCACACGTCCTGCTGCCGGAGCGCCTCGAACTGCCGCAGCCGCCGGTGGACGTTGCCTCCCCCTCCGCCCAATCCCCCCAGATAGCGCCCCCCGGACGTGAACCAGTGCACGCCGATGTCGTTCTCCACGCAGTACGCCAGCGCCTGCGCGCTCACCTGCACCGCCCCATGCGCGATGAGCGCCGACACCATGCGCCCTGGCTGCCTCGACGGCGCGCCCTCCCCTTCCGGTGGCGTCACCACCAACTCCTCCGCCGCGCGCCCCACCCGCGTCCCAGGCGTCGCGACGTGCAGCACCTGCCGCACGTCATCCTCCGGGAAGAGCCGGGGCCGCTCCTCCCCCGCCACCTGCCGCTCCTCCTCCGGCAGGCACACGGGCGCCAGCGAGCACTTCGCGCACTTGCGCTCCTCCTGTGTCACGGGCGGCCGCTCCCGCGACGCGCGCAGCAGCCGGGCCCGCGCCACGGCCGCCGCCACGGCGCCCCGCAGCGCCGTGTCCAACGGGAAACGCACCGTCGTGTCCGTCTGGTGGTAGCGGACCCGGCACTCCACGGGCGCCCCCGGGAAGCGCTCCTCCACCAGGAGCGCGTAGGCCCCCGCCTGGAGCCGGTCGCTCGGCCACGCCTCCGGCGCGTCCTGTCCAGGCGCGTGGCGTCCGCGCTTGTGCTCGTAGACGACCAGCGTCCCCTCCCGCGTCCTCACCGCGTCCACCCGGCCGTGCAGCCCCAGGGCCTCGCTCGCCAGCTCCAGCTCGACGCGCTCGCCCTCCTCCTGGAGCTGGACGTGCAACCGCCGTCCCGCGAACACGGCGGCGTCCGCCACGCGCAACTCCTCCACTTCCTCCAGGTAGAAGAGCCGCTCGCAGTACGCCAGCGCGTGCAGCGCGTGCGTGCGGATGGACGGCTCGCCGACGACAGGCTTCGAACTCGTGGATGATGCGTTCATGCCTTGGGGCCCCCCGCCCCGGTACCGCGTGACAACGACAGACAACTATCCAGCGCCCTCCGCGAGCGGGATGCGCGGAAGCCGTTGGACCTCGGGCACGCCCGAGACGTCTTCGAGCAACCCCACCTCATAGCGAGTGCCACGAGTGCCCACGTGGTCCACCCAGACCGGCAGGGTGAGGGCGCCGGTGGACGCGGTCAGGAAGGCCCGACAGCCCGCGGGCGGCCGCCCCTCCGGGAGCAGACGCGCGTCATTGATGAGGTGCGTGGACTCCCCGAGCGACCACGCCCCAGCCCGCGTCACGGAGCCGGGCTCACGCATCGCCCGGACGACGCGGTCCTCCAGCGATTCACCCGAGTCCGGCTCCTCCCGGCTGTCGCACCAGACCACCAGCCGCGCGTCGATGACGAGCTGTTGCTGGTCCGGCGCGGCGTTCTCGTCATTCCCCTTCGCGACCTTCAGGTTCTTCGACCGCCAGAAGGTGCGAAGCACCGTGCTGATGACAGGTGCGTTCAACAACCCCGCCGTCACGCGGCAGCCCCGGTGCCGCTCCCGGTCCTGCTCACCGACGAGCGATAGCAACGCGCCGTAGCACGTCGCGGGCGGCGGCAGGACCTCGGTCTCCACCAGCTCGCGCGCCCGGCCCTTGCGCCAGCACGCCACGGGCACGGACAGTTCGAGCGCGATCACTTCTTCCTCACCTCCAGCCGCTTGCACGCCGCGCGGCAGGCGGCGACCACGCCCGCGTGGAGCTCCGCGCCCGAGAGCACCTCGCGCTCCTCCGCGCCCAGCTCCTCCACCACCTGCCCGCCCAACACCAACTCCTTCGCGGGGACGTCGCCGCTCTTCACCTTGCGCAGCAGCGCGGCGAGCTCCACGCCCCCCGCGCGGGAGGACGGCTCGAAGGCATACAGGATGCGCGGCGCGGCCTCCTGTGTGAGCCGGAAGACGACCGACTCCGGACTGAAGTCGAAGAGGAAGCGGCCGTGGTTGCCCGCGACGGGCCCCAGCGCGCAGAGCTGGTTCAGCGCCGTCACGGCCCGGGCCGGAACTCGCAGCGCCTCCGGCGTCAGCGCCACGCCGTACTGGTAGCGCGTCGCGTGCATCTCCGTCCCGTAGGGCACGGGGTTGCTGCCCTTCTTCTGCGCGGAGGGCGTGGCCCCGGGGCTCGCGGCGTTGAAGGTGACGTCCCCGGACCACGGCGTGAGGCTCACCGCCCGGGACACCTCCAGCACCGCGCGACGGACCTTGGCCGTGCCCTTCTCCTTCTCCTGCTTCGCCCCCTCCGCGGACATGAAGCCCAGCAGGTCATCATCGATATAGGTCTTCTCCTTCGACTTCCCCGACCAGGCGCTGAAGGCGGCGTCCTTCCACTCGTTGGCGCGTGACGCATCGTCATAGGTGCGGTTGCACGGCTCCTGCTCATTCAAGCGCCGCCGCAAGGCGAAGCGGATGGACTCGGCCGAGACGGTGGTGTGGACCTGTCCGTTCCACACCAGCTTCTGGAGGCTGGTGATGTTTCCCTCGGTGAGGCCCCGGTTGTTGGCGGCGGTTCCCAGCGGCGTGACGAAGGCGGCGAAGACGTGAAGGCTCATGAATGGACTCCGGGAAAGTGTGTGGAGCTGCTCAAGACTGCGCGGACGCGCCAGCGGCCTCGTCCGCGTCCTCAAGTTCCGCGGCCTCGCCCCCCTTGCCCTGGTAGCTCGCCAGCGCCACCAACGCGAGGTCGCGGGCCGCGCGCCACCGCTCGGGCCCCAGCAGCGGGAGGATGTCCCTCCAATGCTCCTGGAGCTCACGGTTGGTGCCCGCACGGCTCCACAGGTCCGCGAGCGCCGCGCGCACCTGCTCCGGCGTCTTGGCCCCCGCGAAGCTCAGCCGCAAACGCTCACGCTCACCCTTGAGCCGATTGGAGCGCGTGGCCGGGGCGCTCTCCTTCGTGTCCGCATAGATGCTCTTGAACCGGCTCCGGAGCGCGAGGTGAACGCTCTGGACGAGCCACTGCTCGGCCTCTCCCAGGTACGGATGCATGGCGATGAGTCCCTTCCTTTCGTGCCACAGCAGCGCGCCCAGGTTGTCCCGGTCGCGATAGTCGTGAATGAAGCGGCCCTCGGCCGTCGTCGCGGTGGCGAAGTCCGCGTACCAGGGGCGTGAAGCCGCGAGGTTCTCCGTGATGAAGGCGCGCAGCGCGCTGGTCGCGATGAAGTAGCTCGCCTCGCCCTTCGCCTTGCCCTCGGGCTTGCGGACTCGCAGCGTGTGCGGCAGCGCGGCGGCAGCGGCCTCGTAGCGGTCCAGGACCTCCTCGCGCACGGCGTCCTGCCGCACCACCGCGCCGCGAATCTTCTGCTGCGCGTTCCACGGCATCTGCCGCAGCGCCACGGCCTCGGTGGTCCCCAGCACGGCCCCCAGCCGCTTCTTCCCCGCCTCCTGCGCCATCACCAACTGAGCCGCGAGCACCGCGTCCGACGCCCCCGCCACCGCCACGTCACGCAGCCGCTTGGGTGTCAGCCCAGGGCGCAGCTCCGCGAAGCGGACCAGGTTCGTGGGCGCCAGCGCCACGAAGGCCCCGCCCCGGAGCTGCGGCAGCTTGTAGGAGACACACCCCACCAGCGCGAAGCACGCGCAGAGCGCCTCCGCCGCCGTGTACTCCACCTTGGTGACGCGCACACCGATGTGCCGCTCCGCCGCGCCCGGATAGGCCCAGCTCGCCAACGACGTCGCTCCCGCCTCCAACGCCTCGAGCACGCTCTGCCAGGCCGTCTGGTGGACGAAGGAGTCGTAGCCCTGGGACTCGACGATGACGGGCCGCGCGTCCACCTCGAAGGTGACGCGCCTTCGCGCTCCTCCCTGCGTCGACTTGCCATGCTGGAGGAACGTCACCTTGAGCGCGTCGTGGAGCGCGGCGGCCAGCTCGGGCGGTGGCTCCGGCGCTCCGGGTGGACGCGTGCCCGGTAGGTCGATGAAGCCCTGCTTCACCTGGAATGACGCGCCGAACAGCGCTCGGAGCGTGGCCTCCGGTGCCTCGCCGCCCCAGTCCAGGTGGATGGCTTCCGGCTCCACCGTCGCCAGCCCAGGCCCCAGCCGCACCGGAGAGGGCCACGGCGCGGCGGGTGAATCGCTCCCAAGGATGGCGCGGAGCGATGCCGCCAACCCGCCCGCGCCCGCGCGCAGCAGCGGCGTCATCCCCGGTGCGTACAACCGGATGGAGAGCGGAGCGGGCAAGGCCTTCTTCCGTGGGCTCACGGCTTTCGCCATCGCGCACCTCGCAGACCGTCGTAGTCCAGCGCGTTCGCTGGAGGGATGGGGTATGGCAGCCGGCCCGCACGGGGCCATGCACGCCACTTGAAGGACTCAGGTGGGAGGTTCATGGTCAGAGTGACCTGGTGAGCGCTCACCGCTCCGTCCAGGACGGCACGGGCGTCCTCTTCCAGGAGGACCGTGAGGCTGGGGCTTCCGTCGCGGCACGGCGCGGGCCAGGTGTCGAAGCGTCCATCCAGCCAGGTGCTGGATTGCCGCCGCGGCGCATCCGTCATCCCGGGCGGCACCCATGCGTCCACCAGGTCCCGCTGGCTCAGCGGCCCCGCTCCCAGCCACTCCAACCATGCACGCGCGTCCCGCAGGTCTGGCGCGGCGTAGGGCGGCCCATCGAAGGGGAGCACCACGAAAGGCCGCACGGGCGCGGGCCGATCCGGAGTGCTGCGGCGGTTGAGCCGCCCCAAGCGCTGGATGAGCGCCGGGATGGGCGCCAAATCCGTGACGAGCAGGTCCGCTGACAGGTCCAGGCTCATCTCCGCGACCTGCGTCGTCGACGCGAACGCCGCGCGGCCCTCGGTGGCGAAGGCCTTGATGACGTCACCATGGCGATGGACGCGGTCCTCGTAACGAAAGCGGCTGTGGTACAGCAGCGCGCGCGCACCGTGCGACGTGCCGGCCTCGGCGGTCCGCATGCAGCGCTCCACCGTGTTGCTGACCCACAGCACCTTGCCATGGTCCCGCAGGCACTCCGCCACGAGGGACCACGGCTCCGCGACGTCCAGCCGCTGGTAGCGCGGCAGTGTCTCCAGGTCCTCCGGCCCTTCGACTTCCGCGAGGCTCCGGCCATGAACGCGCGCGCACACGCCGCGCAACGCGTCGAGCCGCATGGCGGGCAGGCTGGCGGTCATCAGCAACGCGGGGATTCCCGGCAGGGCTTCCAGGAAGCGCAGCAGGCAGCCGAAGAGCCGGTCGTCGTAGGCGTGGACTTCGTCGAAGACGACACAGGCCGCGCAGAGCGCGGGCCAGGCATAGAGCCCCTGCCGCTGACTCTGGACGAGCCCGAGCACCGTGTCGGCCGTGCAACTCATCGCGTCCACGCCCCAGGAGCGGAGCGCGTCGAGCCGATCCTGGTCGCGGGAGCCCGTCCCCGGCGCAGCGCCGTCGCGGAGTCCGAAGATGTCGAAGTCCACCTCCGCGCGTGAGTGCTGCAACCGGGCATCCACGTCCGCACCGTGGAGGTAGTCGCGGAAGCCCTCCGTGGCTGTGCCCATCGTGGGATACGTGAGCCACAGCGGACGGCCGGGGTGTTGTCTCGCGGCCCAGAGGTAGGCGGCAGCCGTCTTGCCACTGCCACAGCCCGCGCGAACCAGTGTCAGCGGCGCGGCGCTGCGAGCCACCTCCTCCTGAAACGGTCGTGGTGTGCGTCCCGCGAGGCGGCGCTCGACCACGGCGTGCAGGGCCTCGGCGGGATGGGGCGCCGTGAGCTGACGGTCCACCCAGTCCTGCTTCTCGCCGCTCCGGGGAAGCGCCGAGCCCGCGACGTCCGCCGCGAGCACCAACGCCTTGCACACGGCCAGGAGCCGCGCGTCCACGGAGCCGGCGTGCACGGTCCGCTCGAAGTCGTCCTGCCATGACTGGAGCGGGTCGCGCGGGTGCTCCTTCCGCGTGGCGCGAAGCACGATGGGCGCGGTGAACAGTGGCGGAGCGGACAGCGCCAGCTCCTCGGCGATGCGCCCCAGCGTCCGGGCGAAGTCTTCATGCTGGACCAGCAACTCCAGCGACAGCCCCGCTCCGGTGCCGTCGGGCGCGAAGGCCTCTGTCTGGAACTTGCGGTGGTGTGCGGCCACGCAGACCAGCCCCAGGCACAGGTCCAGCTCGCTCACGTCCCGCAAGAGCCATGCGGAGAGCGGCTGCCCTGGCCAGCAAAGCCACAGCGAGAGCGCTTCGTGGCGGACAAGCTGCGGCGCGTCGCGCTGGCGGCGCAGCATGGATTGGAAGTGCTCGCTGCACTTGCCCAGGTCATGAAGCGCGGCGGCCAGCAGGACGATGCGCCGCAGCCGGGGCTCCAACGCCAAGTCCAGTCCCGCGGCCAGGAGCGACGCGCGGCCCCGGTGCGCCAGGAGCCGACGCGCGGCCGACAGCACCAGGGCGGTGTGTCCCAGCAGCGTGGCCTCGCCCTCGGGTCTGTCGGGCGTGGCCGTGCTCTTGGCCAGCAGCCGCTTCACGCGGCCTTCCCACGGGACTGCACACGCGCCGCCCGGCCGGGCGGGAGGAAGAGGCCACATCCCATGTGGCGGCGGCCGCCCAGTCCCTGCTCCTGCACGCGGAGCGAGTGCTCGGCCGACAAGCCATGGAGTTCGAGCGCGAAGCCCACGACCTTCTTGCCAGCGATGCACACGATGCGCCGCCGCCCCACCTTCAGCGTGGCCCGAACGCCAAGCGCCTCCAGTGCCTGGGAGGCAGCCACGATGAACGAAGCCTCATCCATTGCGTGCTTGAAGGTGACCAGCCGCGCGGACAACGAGGGCACGGGCTCCAGCGCATAAAGCGAGGGCGCGCCCAGGGACAGGCGCCTTCCCGCGACCTCCAACGGCGCGCTCACCAGCGGCAGCAGCGTGGCCACGGCCTCGATGGGGCACCGCAGGCGCATCGTGCCTCGCCCCAGGTAGAGCAACTCCCGCGTGTTGCTCACGCCTCGAAGCGCAAACACCCCCATATCCGTGCGTTCATGCAACGCGGGGATGTGGCGGGAGAGCGCCGAGAACAGGAGATAGGCGTGGTCGAGCGGCACCGGGCCGCCCTGCACGGGGAACAGCAGGTCAATGGCAGGCATGTGAGGGACCTTTCCGGAGCGGCGTCATGAAGCGAGGTGCGCTGAACGCGGTACGAAACGTGCGGGTGGAGATCGGCGGCATCGCGTTCACCCCGTCTGCAACGTGAGCGTGGACGCATAGCCACCAGCCCCTGTGCGCTCGTAGGCCACGACCGGGCCCACTGCGTTGAGCCGCTGGCCCAGGAACAGACAGCACGCCGCGGGTGCGTAGAGGATGAGATGCGTGACCGAAGTGCGCAGCTCGTTGCGCGCGCGCCGGAGCTGTTCACGCGCCTGGACGGCGAACGCCACCGCGTCCGCGTCCGCGCCGACGGCGCCGTCATGGGGCCCGTCCTCCGGCTCCAGGTAGAGCACGGCGCGGAAGTGCCCCGGCCGCTCGGCCATGAAGCGCTCCACGTCCGCGCGAGCATCCCCAGTCATCTGGAACACCACCAGCAGCCCCGCAGCGCCCGAGTCGCCCTCGTGCCCCGTGACACGCAATCGGCGCGGAGACGGCTTCGCGTCCGAGCGCCACAAGAAGGTCTCTCCCCTCGTGGGCTGCTCGACGCGAAAGCGGTAGCCGCCCACCTCCGGGAAGTGGAAGCCCACCGCCAGCACCGTGCTCAACGGCAGCTTGCCCCGCAGATCAATCAACGCGCCGTCAGGCCGCCTCGACAGCCGCTGTCGCACAGCCAGCAGCGAAGGCAGCAGCACGTCCCGCCACACTGCCTCCGACGGCACCGCCCGCGTGTCGCGGTCAAAGTGAGGCGTCCAGTCCAGCTCCTCGGTGGGGGGCTGCTCCCACACACGTCGCGCCCACCCATGAATCCAGAGGCTCACGGCGGGCACGTCCTCCCGTGAGGTCAGCAGTCCCCACGCGCGAATGGCCTCCCGCAGCGACTCCGGGGTGACGTGCTTCCTGCCACCGCCGACCTCAATCCACTCCCGGAGCCCGTCCACCGCGATGGCGCGCGGCTGCCGTCCCATGCGCAGGCCAAGCCGCCCCATCCGGTCGTCCACCTGCTCTTCCAAGTCGGCGATGCCGCCCACGCCGAGCCGCAAGCGCAAGTCCTTGCAGAACGCCCGCAGCATCTCAGCCGATACACCGAGCCGTTGTTCCCACTCCGCCCAGTGTTTCTTCAGGGCGCCTCGCGGCGGCTGCTCGAAGAACGCGTCTGTGAAGCAGTAGTCCCTACCATGCAGATAACGGCCCAGGTCCGCCGCCGATGCCCAGTTGCTCAACAGCCAGATTTCGACGGGCCCCAGGGGCCGCAGCAGCAACCAGCTCTCCAGGAGCTTCCGCAGCAAGGAGTTGCCCACCCGAGGCGGCGTCACCAGTCCCGCCAGGGAGTAGGTATCCCGGTGGTCGACGTGCCACTTCACCTGCATGTATCGGCTGGCCACGCCGGAACCGGGCCGGGTGTGCAGCGTCACGTCATCCGCCGAGCCCGCCGCCGGGTGCTCAACGTAGCCGTGCTGAAAGGGACTGCCCGCGTCGAGCAGCCGGAGCAGCTCGTACCAGCTCAACAGATGCTGATAGCGGTCGCCCTCCAGGCGAGACGCGCTCTGCTCTCCCATGACGCTCCCTCATAGCGACGCCAGGGACGGCGGTGGATACCTCTCCAGGGGTATGGAAGGCGGCGCTCGAAAAGGAAGACGCCAACGCGCGGGGCAACCCATCGCGGGCCCGGTGATTTTTCTTCCGGCGCATGGAGGGAGTGCTCCCGATGCCCCCTGAACGTCCTGCGTGGTTCTGACTACCTTTCAGGTAGACATCGCCCATCCCGAGGTGCCAGACGGAAGCGCGTTCTTCCTCGAAGACAACGGGACATTCGCGCTCCTCCAAGCGTCCCGCAGTGTCATCCCCGTCGAGTAGGTTAGAACCCTGGAGGTTGCCCCTGCGTGTTCCCCCCTGGCTCGTTGGCAATGACGGCGGTGGTGCTCCTGCTGGGCACGGCGGCGCTGGCCCAGACGCCGGACACGAAGCGTTGGCGGCGTATCGAGCGGGCCATGGTCCTGAGCGCGGGCGCGGGCGAGCCCGTCCAGCGACTCCGGCTGGCGCCCGGCGTGGTGACGACGGTGCTGCTCGACTCGGACGCCGTGCTGGAAGGTGAGCTGCCCGAGGTCCTACGCGGGCTGTTCACCCGGCTGGATGTCACGGGGACGCATCTGCTGCTCCAGCCCGCCGTCGCGATGCCCGCGCGGGGCGTTCCGCCGCTGGTGCTGCGCTTCACGGACGCAGCCGCGCCCCAACGGCTCGTCCTGGAGCTGACGACCGAGGCCAACGTGGTGGACTCGGTCGTCGATGTCCGGCGCCACCCCGCCACCGTGGCGCAACTGGAAGCAGAGCTGGTGGCGCTGCGTGAGCGCAACGCATTGCTGGAGGCCCGGCTGGCCACGGCGCGCCGGCAGGTGCCACACCCGGGCATCGCGGGCGCCATTCTCTCTGGCGCCATCGGCATCACGGGGGTTCTCGGCACGTGGATGGATACCCCAGCCAGTGAGGCGGAGCTCAAGGTCCGCCAGCTTGATAGCTATCGCTCCGGCTCGTGGGTAGCGCTCGCGGTGAATCTGGAGAACCCGCCGGGCGAGGCGCCCTGGCAACCGGGCATTGCGCGGCTGACCTCGCTGGACTCGAACGGGCGGCCAACAGGCGAGCCGATGGAGCTGCCCCTGTTGCTGCAAGAGCCGCGTCTGTTGCCTGGCCAGAGCGCGGTCGCCGTCGTGCAGTGGCCCGCCCCCACGCGCCCGCCACCCGCCTACGCGCTGGAACTTTGGGACACTGACCGGCGCCGCGGCGCGCGATGGACGCGACTGAAACCGTAGACGTGCTCGATAGCCTCAAAGGAATCCGTCATGCGACTGGAGTCGAACGCAGCTTCCCCAGGCCCCCTCGTGCTGTCTCCTCATGCCCTGCCTGCCGGCACGCGCGTGGAGCGCTGGCGCGTGGAGCGCCGCATCGGCGGCGGCGGCAATGGCACGGTGTATGAAGTGCGCTCACGCCCCAAAGGCCGCAGCTATGCGCTCAAGCTGGCCCACGCTCCCGGCGATCCCCGCTTCCAGCGCGAGGCACGGACGCTTCACCTGCTCCGCCACCCTGGCGTGGTGCGGCTGCAAGCAACGGGAACCTGGCGCGCCGGGGCCTCCGCCTATCCCTACCTCGTGATGGAGCACGTGCGGGGCAGCACGCTGTACGACTGGTCTCGGGCACGCAATCCGACGGCGCGGCACGTCGCCAGTCTGTTGGCGCAGGCCGCGTGGGCCTTGGACGCCGCGCATCGCAGACAGCTACTTCACCGCGACTTCAAGGGGGAGAACCTTCGCGTCGAGGAACGAGGAAGGCTGGTGGTGCTGGACTGGGGCGCGGGCTGGCATCCCCGTGCCGCCCCCATCACCTCCGCCGCGCGGCTGCCGCCCGGGACCGGGCCCTATCGCAGCCCCCAGGCCATCCTCTGGAGCATGCAGGCTCCACGGCAGACCGCCCGCTCCGATCACTACCTCTACACGGTGGCGGACGAACTGTACGCGGTTGGCGTCACCTTTCACCGGTTGGTGGTGGAGCAGTATCCGCCGCTCGTCCTGGACAAGGCGCACTCCCCAGTGACTTCCGCCACCTTGAGAGCCCTCAACCCACGTATGCCCGAGCCGCTCGCGAGCTGGATTGAGGGACTGCTCGCGTTCGCCCCCGAAGCCCGGCCGCGCAGCGCGGGGAGCCTCGCCCGGGAGGCCCAACAGGCCCAGGCGCACGCGGGACCGGACTGGGACATCCCGCTGTTCGACTGGTACGAGGGGCCCTCCACGGCGACACGCACGACACGCGACGAGGACACCTGGGGCCTCGTGGCACCGGGAGAAGAAGTGGCCCTTCTCCATGCGAGGGCCCTGCGCGCGGCCCGGGTTCAGCACTATCGAATGGGCCGCTGGCTGCGGCGCCGGGTGTCCTCGGAGGTCCAGACGCAACCTCGCACGGAGCCAGCGGGCCCGCCGGAGCCGCGGCACGAGAGCCGGTGGATGCGAGTCGCTGGAGCCCTGACGTTGGTTGCGTGCATGGCCTGGGGACTGACGCTCGCGGGCCCGCATCATGCCGCCCCCATTCCGTCTCATCCCGTTCAGCAACTGGCGCAGACCGGAGGACCAGCCGACACTGGCTCGCCCGCCACGGCCCTTCCGTTTTCCACCGCCGAGCCGCCATGGCCGGAAGATGCCATGTCCACGACCGAGCCACTCGCGCGCTGTGTCCCCCGACTCCACCGTTACCTGCTGGCTGCATTCACCGCGGCCAGTCTCAATGCCTGCTCAGGCACGCAGCTCCGGCCCGAGCCCGCGCGCTGCCCTTCCGAAGCCCTGGAGTCCATGCGTCAGCTCGGGCTCGACCTGAGGTCCCGCGGGCACATCCAGCTCGACATCCAGCAGCCGGACGACTCGTACCAGACGAACTACAGCATCGTCGTCAGCGACGGCCCCATCACCAGCCGGCTCGATGGGCCCATCGACCGCCTCCCGGCCAACACGCTCTTGTACGGGCGCATCTGGACCGGCGGCGAGAAAATCCAGGGCCGCTACACACGCGCGCGGACGCCAGACGGCAGCGAGTACCCGGTGTGCTTCATCCTGGGCAACGAGACAGGCATGTCCAAGTACCGGGGCTCACGGCCCGGCCATACCCGCGCGCACCCGTGGTCCAACGCCCAGGTGGTAGACCACTTCCCCTGACGCAGCGCCGGCTCACGGCGGAGCAACCGTCGAAGGCTTCTCCAGGACACGCGCCTCGTTGCGCAGGCGCAGCTCGTTGCCCGCGGCGGAGAGGACCGCGGCGACGGGCACGGAGAGAAAGGCCCCGGCCACGCCGAAGAGCACGCCCCCGGCGGTGATGGACAGCAGGATGACCACCGGATGCAGCGGCACCGCGCGCCCCATCACCACGGGCTCCAGGACGTTGCTCTCCAGTTGCTGCACGCCCAGCACCACGACGAATGCCAGGAGCGCGTCGAGCGGCCCATTGGTGACGAGTGCGACCAGCACCGCGACCCCGCCCGCCAGGGTGGCGCCGATGACGGGAAAGAACCCGCCCACGAAGGTGAGCGCCGCCAGCGGGAGCACCAGCGGCACGCCGATGATGGCCAGGCCCGCGCCAATGCCCACCGCGTCCACCAGCGCGATGGTGACGACCCCGCGCAGGTAGCCGCTGAGCGTCTTCCAGGCGCGCAGGCCCACCGCGCGCACGGTGTCCCTCCGCTCCGGCGAGGCCCGCGCCAGCACCCAGCCTCCGAGCCGCTCGGTGTCCTTCACGAAGAAGAACAGCAGCGTCAGCGTCAGCAGCCCGCCCGCCACGGCCTGCGCGGCGAAGTTGGCGCCCGCGAGCACGCCGGTGGTGATGCGCCCCAGGTTCGACTTCAAGAAGTCGAGCCCCTTCTCGAACAGGCCGTCGATCTGCTCCCGGGACACGGGGAGCTCCTGCGTCATCCACCCGACGAGGCCCTCCATTCCCTCCTTCACGTTCGAGCCCGCCGCGCCGACCTGCTGGACGATGCGGGGCACGAGCAGGAACACCCCGGCCGCCACCACCAGGAGCAGCACCAACACCGCCAGCAGCGTCGCGAGCGCCCGGGGCACCCGGTGGGCGGACAGCCACCGGACGGGCGGATACAGCAACGTCGCCAGCAGCAGCGCCGCCACTGTCGGCAGGACGATGAGGTAGAGCCGCGCCAGGAGCAGCACGAGCGCCACCACCGCGGCCGCGATCACGAGAAGCTTGCCGCTGAACAGCGCGCCGCGCGTGAGCCAGGAAGCAGAAGGAGGGTCCAGGGTGGCCATACGTCGTGCGCACCCTATGCACGAAGCGGCGCATGGCACCGGGAGGCCACCTGCCGGTGTGGCCTCATGAACGGACGCGGTGGACGCGCGGCTGGAATCCAACGGATGGCCAGGGCGGCCCGTCCCTCAGCGGCGCGCCTTGCGGAAGCTCAAGGCACGTCCACCGGGATGGTCTGCATGAGGGGCACCTGGAGGTCCGTGGGGCGCATCAGCTCGGGGCGGCCACCCGCGGTGCCACCATTCTTGTAGGTGTTGAGCTGACCGGCGATGGTCCACTGCCCCGGCCGGTTGCTGGACCCCTGGGAGTAGTGGATGAAGGGCGTGGCGCCCGTCGGGTCGCCATACTTGCCGGTGGGGTGCGAATAGTCGCTGGGCGTGAAGCTCCCCGCCGGCTTGAGGTTCGGGTGCTGCGAGAGGAAGCCGTCCAGCTCCGCCTTGCCGTTCTTCGAGTAGTCCGCGTGGTGGAGAAAGGACAGGCTGTTGTTCTTCGTGTCGTGCAGGGCGTGGACGGCGCAACCGTTGAGCGCGCCCGTCACCACCGTGGTCGGCTCGCCCGGACGCGGATGCAGCGGCACCCCCTGGATGCCCGCGAACTTGCCCTCACCCGTGGAGAGGTAGTGCATGTAGTGCGCCGGGATGCCCTGACCACCGGCGGGCGAGACGGACAGGTTCGTGTTGCCCTGGTGCTGGTGGGCATTGAGCGTCACCACCGAGTCACTGGCGTTGACGAAGGGCTTCTGCGCGGTGGGGAGGGCCACGCCCTGGGGCGCGCCGCCTGGGAACATGTTGTAGGCGTTCAGGACGTTCTGCCCCGAGTAGCCCAGCGGGTTCGCACCGAACGACGAAGTGACGTCCTTGCCCGGCTGCTGCGTGGGCTGGGGGTTCACCTTGCTCGTGGAGGGCTTGCTGCCCTGCGCGTCGAACCCGTCCTTGATGGGGCTCGGCTTGGACGCGGGCTTCGACTCCACGGGCGGAGGGGTGCTCGGCTTGTTCGTCCCGCTCCCGGAGACAGCGGGGCTCTTGGGGACGGAGGGGCTCTTGAAGCCGCCGAACTTGATGCCTTTCATGGGGGATTCCTGTCGTTGATGGGGGTTGAGGGCGTATCGGGGGAGACTGACTGAACCCCACAGCAACTCTCAAGCCAGGCGAAGAGCCAAGCGCCCCCTCCAGGGATTTCCTGTCAATACCAGCGCTTGCGGGCCGCGGATGAAGACAAGGCCCCCACCCGAGGCCGCGCGAACTGGTGACGGGGGTTCGTGCCCTGGTGAGTCCAGTCACCACCCCAAGGCCTCGCTGCGCTCCTTGTGGAGGTGTCGATTTCACGGCGCAGGAAGCCCGCCGCCTCGAGCCGCTTCACGTACAGCGTCACCGAGGGCTTGGGGATGCACAGGACGGCCGCCAGCTCGGCTGGGTAGGGGTGTGCATCCACCTCCGCGAGCACGAATAGTTCCTTCGTCTCGAGCCCCAGCGCGGCGATGTCCGCGGCGACGCTGGAAATCACCGCCCAAGGTAGCACTCCCCAGGAGCCCACCATGCCGCTCAACCACTACGTGACGCTCGGCCGTTCCGGCCTGCGCGTGAGCCCGCTGTGCCTCGGTGCCATGACTTTCGGTGAAGACCTCGGTTGGGGGTCCAGCGTCGAGGAGTCACAGCGCATCATCGACCGGTACATCGAGCTCGGGGGCAACTTCATCGACACCGCGAACTTCTACACGAAGAGTCACTCCGAGAAGATCATCGGCGACCACGTTGGCCGACACCCGGCCCGGCGAGACCGGCTGGTGATTGCGACGAAGTTCAGCGGGAACCTCTATCCGGGGGACCCGAACGGCGGCGGCTCGGGCCGCAAGTCCATCATCTCGGCGGCGGAGAACTCGCTGCGTCGCCTGCAGACCGACTACATCGACCTGTACTGGCTGCATAACTGGGACATCCACACGCCCATCGAGGAGACGATGGCCGCCCTGGAGGACCTCGTCCGGGCTGGCAAGGTCCGCTACATCGGCGTCTCGGACACGCCCGCCTGGAAGATTGCGCAGGCCAACGTGATGGCGCACTTCCGGGGCTGGTCCTCCTTCATCGGGTTGCAGATTGAGTACTCCCTGCTCGAGCGCAGCGTGGAGCAGGAGCTCGTGCCGATGGCCCTCGAGTTCGGGCTTGGAATCACTCCGTGGTCACCGCTGAAGAGTGGCGCGCTCAGCGGCAAGTACACCCGCGCGAACGCCGGGCAGCAGAAGGCCGACCGGAGCGCCTTCCTGGACCAGGTCCTGAACGAGAAGACCTACGCCCTGGTCGACGAGCTGGGCGCCATCGCCCGCGAGCACGGGAGCACCGTGGCGCGTGTGGCGCTGGCCTGGGTGCAGGCACAGCCGGGCGTGAGCTCGACCATCATCGGCGCGCGGCGGCTGTCGCAGCTGGAGGACAACGTGGGCGCCCTGGAGGTGAAGCTGACCGCCGAGCAGCTCGCCCGGCTCGACGCGCTGACGAAGCCGACCTTCGGGTTCCCCCAGAGCATGCAGCCCATGTTCCCCAGCATCCACAACGGGGGCACCACGGTGAACGGCGTCTTCGCGGAGCCGTCCAACTTCGGGGTGGAGAAGGGCGACAAGGTCTACTGACCCTCCGCCGCGCCCGGGCGCCAACTGGACTTACGGATGCAGATCTTCTTCAAGGTCGCCGCGTAGGTGTTCTCCAAGGCCTTGTCGCTCGTCTTGTCACCGACCAGGACGGTGTACTCCGCGTTCATCGTGTTGAAGCGGACGCAGTCCGTGGCGGCGTGCTCGCTCTCTGCCTTCCCCTTAGCGGGCAGCGCTTCGCAATCCGAGGCGAAGGCCGGGCTGACGGCGAGGCACACGACAGCAGTGGCCATCCAGACGTTTCTCATGATTTCGCGTTCCCCCCTCAGGTCGCTTCCCCATGCGTTCACGGCGACCGTGTCGACCTGGCCCCCACCATCGCGTCGAGATGTTGAGGGAGCGTGGAGAGGCTGCTGAGACGGCTACGTTGAGGGCCCACGCTTCGCGCGCCGGGCCGGCTGCTTCGCGCGACTCCGGCCACGCGGCGCCCTGTCTGGCGCGCTCGCATCCCCCGGCTCCCGAAGCGCGATGCGCCGCGCCACCTCCGCCGCCGCGCGGACCGGCGGCGCGAGCACGTCCTCCGGCGAAGCCTTCGCGCCCCATGACGCCGGCGCCCCCAACTGCCGCAGCACCGCGCCATGGGTGGTGGGCGCATCGAACGAGAAGCTCAGCGCCGGCAGCGGCTCGCGAGGGACGTCGTAGCTGTCCCGCGTCAGCTTGCCCGGCTTCACGCTCGGGACCTCGGGCGCCACCGCCTTCGCGTCCCGCGCCGCCCGCTTCCGCTTCGCCGCGCCGCGCGGCTTGAGCGTCGCCCCGGCTGAGCCAGCCTCACGCGCGGCCCGCAGCGCGCTCAGCACCTGCTCCTTCGTCCGGCCGCGCAGCTCGAACAGGAGGAACGGGTCGCGGTCCAACGCCTCGCCCAGGACGTAATGCGTGGCGGCGACGTGCTTGCACGGGTCTCCCCAGTCCGGACACGAGCAGTCCGTCACCAGTTCCTCGCGGCTCCGCGGGAAGAGGCTGACACCCGCCGCGTGGAAGACCTCGTCGATGGCCTGGGGCATCGTCCCAGCGAGCAACTCCGCCGTGTACTGCGCCCTGCCAGCCATCCCCGCGATGGCCTTCTCCCAGGCGTCCTCGCCGTGCGGCCTGAGCGCCAGCGACACGGCGTAGGGCGTCGGGCGCGAGCCCGTCACCCGCGCGGAGACCTTGCCGCGCCGGATGACCAGGTCATGCGTGCGTCCCGCCCGTGCATACGTCCGGCCCCGGGCCAGCCGTCCCGACTCCCCCTTCAGGACGCGCTCGAGCGCCTCCAGCCACCGCTGGCCCCACCAGGTGGCGCCGGCCTTCTTCACCTTGATGCCATGCGCGGGCGGCGGCCGCTTCGGCGCGGACGTCCAGCCCCAGAACTCCCGGTAGCTCATCGCGACACCGCCTTCTCGTTCGCACGGCCGCGCCGTCGCGGGGCGCGCACCCGCGCGTCGTCTTCCCCTTCCGCCTCGCCATCGTCCGCCACGGCGCCCTCGGACAGCGAGAACAGCTCGCGCAGCGCCGTCGTGTCCAGCTCGGTCACCCAGTGCTCGCCCGTGCCCACGACCTTCTCGGCGAGCTGGCGCTTCTGTTCGAGCAGTTGGTCCACCTTCTCCTCGACGGTGCCCGCGCACACCAGCTTGTGGACCTGCACCGCGCGCGTCTGCCCGATGCGGTACGCGCGGTCGGTGGCCTGGTCCTCGACGGCCGGGTTCCACCAGCGGTCGTAATGAAACACATGGCTCGCCGCCGTCAGGTTGAGCCCCGTGCCCCCCGCCTTGACGGACAGCACGAACACGCGCGGACCGTGGGCGTCCTCCTGGAAGCGCCGCACCATCTCGTCGCGCGCCTTGCGGGACGTGCCGCCGTGGAGGAAGAGCACCTCGTGGCCCAGGTGCTCCGACAGGTGCGCCACCAGCTTGTCGCCCATCTCCCGGAACTGCGTGAAGACGAGCGCCTTGTCGCCGGCGGACAGGGCCTCCTCGAGCATCTCCACCACGCGCGCCAGCTTCCCCGAGCGCCCCGGCAGGGGTCCGGACTCCCCGAGGTACTGCGCCGGGTGGTTGGCGATCTGCTTCGTGTACAGAAGCAGCGCGAGCACGCGGCCCCGGCGGGCCATGCCGTCGGCCTCCTCGATGCGCCGCAGCTCCTCGTCCACCACCGCCTTGTAGAGCGAGGCCTGCTCGCGCGTGAGCGTGCAGACGACCTTCATCTCGTTCTTCGCGGGCAGGTCCGTGATGATGGCTGGGTCGCTCTTGAGGCGGCGCAGGACAAAGGGGCTCACGAGGCGGCGCAGCCGGGCCGCGGCCTCTTGATTGCCATGGCGCTCAATGGGCAGCGCCAGCTCGCGCCGGAACGTCTCCAGCGGCCCGAGCAGGCCTGGGTTGGCGAACTCGAGGATGGACCACAGCTCCGCCAGGCGGTTCTCCACCGGCGTGCCCGTGAGCGCGAAGCGCTGGCTGGCGCGCAGCGCCCGGGCCGCGCGGGCGGTGGCCGACGCCGCGTTCTTGATGTTCTGCGCCTCGTCGAGCACCACCGCGCCCCAGTCCACGCGCGCGAGCAGCGCGGCGTCCCGGCGCAGCAGGCCGTAGGTGGTGAGCACGACGGCGCCCGGCGCGCGGGGGAAGCGGTTCGCCGCGCGGGAGCGCTCGGCGCCGTAGTGCGGCGTCAGGCGCAAGGAGGGGGCGAAGCGGGCGAGCTCACGCTCCCAGTTGCCCACCACGGAGGTGGGGGCCACCAGCAGCGTGGGGTGCGCCTCGTCGGGCGCCTGTTCGAGCCGCCGCAGCAGGAAGGCCAGCACCTGCACCGTCTTGCCCAGGCCCATGTCGTCCGCGAGGCAGGCGCCGAGCCCCAATGAGGCCAGCGTGTCCAGCCAGTGCAGACCGCGCGATTGGTAGGGCCGCAGCGTGGCGCGCAGTGCGCGGGGGGCGTCCTGCGCGGTGGCCCCGCCCTCGCGAAGCAGGCGCAGGCGCTCCTCCAGCGCCCCGGTGGCGAGGACTGTGACGGGAAGCTGTCCGTGGCGCGTCTCGCCGAGCAGGGACACCCGCACCGCCTCGCTCAGCGCCATGCGGCCGGGGCCCTGGGCGAGGTGGCGCTGGATGGCGTCGAGTTCGAGGGGATCCACCGCGACCCACTCGCCGCGAAAGCGCACGAGCGGGGCCTTGCGCTGGGCCAGCAGCGCCAGCTCCTGGGCGGAGAGGGGTTGGTCGCCCAGCACGGCGTCCCAGTCCACGCGCAGCAGCGCGTCGAGCCCGAGTCCCGCGGTGCCACCCACGGCCCCCGCGGCCTTCGTGCTCGCGCCCACGCGCATGCGCAGGCGCAGGCGGCGCCGGCCCGAGGTGGTGAGTTCGCCGGGGACGATGACGCCGAAGCCGGCGTCGGAGAGCACGCGGGCGCCCTCCGAGAGGAACGTCCACGCGGTGTCGGGCTCGAGCAGGAGGGCCTGGGGGCGTGGGCTCTCCAGCACGAGCGCCAGCAGGGGAAAGAGCCGGGCGGCGCGGCCGAGCGCCTCGAGCAGGGACTCCTGCGGGTCACGGAAGGCGCGGCCGAGCTTCTCCAGGCTGCGCCCGCGCGTCTTCCAGACCTCCGCGGCGGGGACGAGCAGGCTCGGGTCGTCCGGGGATTGGAGGTGAAAGCTCAGCACGAAAGGCTCGCGCTCCTCCGTCGGGGGCTCCAGCCGGAAGCAGGCGCGCAGCTTGTCCCGGGCGCCGAGCGCGGGTTCGCTCCAGCGCGTCAGCTCGTCGACGACGGAGCGCTCGGCGAAGCCCTCCGGCGCGAAGTCGCGTCGCGCGCCGGTGAGCGCGTCGCGCCAGCGCTCGTCCCACGAGGCCGCGCGCCGGGCCGGCAACGAAGGCGCACCGCGCGCGGCGCGCACGAAGGCGTCGACGGTGGCGTCGAGGAAGGCACGCAGCAAGGCGTCCGGGGCCCAGACGGCGCGGCCTGGCCTGGCGCCCGCGGGGACGGCGTGCGCGCCGGGCGGCATGCTCCTGGCGAGCGCGGTAACGCGGCTGGCGTCCTCGGTCGCGGAGAGGGCCGCCGCCCAGCGCGCCTCGATGCGCTCGCCCCGCCGCAGGAGCGTTGGCACCACGCGCTCGCGCGCCACCAACTCCAGCGCGAGCTTGCTGGCCAGCGTCCACAGGGCGATGGAGCCGGGAAAGGACTCGGCCTCGGAGGTTTGCACCACCGCGAGCCGCTCGACGGTGGCGGCCAGGGGCAGCCCGCGCCCCTCGCACTCACGCAATCCCTCGGGCGTCACGAGCAGCGCGGAGGCGCGGTCCCCCGTCTCCGGAAGGCCGGCGAGCTCGCGCGGCAGCGGGTCGGGCCCCCAGAGGAACAGCGTCTCGGCGTCGGGCAAGAACACGAGGGGCATCGATGCGAATGTAGCCCCCGACCTGGCAAGTCACAGGCGAAAGCATGTCGGCGGATACCCGCCCGCCCCGGCTTGTCAGCGCCGTACCGGGCGCCTCGCGCCGTGCCCCCAGCCCCCCAACAAGGAGCCTGGCACCTCGCCCGCCCGCCGGAGGGGCACGAACTCCCAAAGCATCCATCCGCCGGGCGGGCCCCTCACACCCCAGGGTGGCGAGAGGCACACGAAGCCGTCTCCCGCACGTCCAGGTGTCGGATGGCAGACTCGTTCAGGGCAAGGATGAACTGTTGTCTGCTCGCGCTTGGGGTGCGGGCAAGCGGGGCCCGCGCCTCGCCAGGGGGATGACACATGTTGAAGACGGGTGGTCCGAAGTCTCCATTCGCCAGTACGGCGCCTCCAGCCGTGCGCAAAGTCGAGCCAACTCCAACGGCTCCCGCCGCGTCGAGCAGCCGGAGCCAACGCACGGACGTCAGCAGCTTCGAGGTGGCGAAGAAGGACCTGCTTCAGCTCCAAGGAGAATCTCTCGGCTGGGAAGGTCCGCCGACAGGCACCGCGACCCGGGTGAACGGAGAGGTGTCCTCGCCACGAACGGAGTCCGCGCCGTGGAAGGTGCGCGTGACGTCGCCATCGTCGTCGACCCTGAGTCCCACCACGCCGCTGAACCTGCGCTCGTCCACCAACGCCGCGGCCAACGCCGGCAACATCATCACCGCCCTGCCCGTGGGAGCGGAGCTGGAGGTGACAGGCAGCCGGTACGTCAAAGGCGACCAGGGCTTGGAGCTGTGGTTCGAGGTGGAGACGGCCCAAGGCGAGACAGGCTTCGTCAAGGCCGGGCGCTTCGAGACACAGAGCGGCGTCGCGACCTTCCCCCCTTACGTCCTGAGCGATGGGCGGGATGGAAGTACTCGCAGCGCGAAGGCACACGCCTCCAGCCTGGTGGGAGGGGGAACGAACTACGGCAACCCGTCCAACGGCGACGGCCCCCTGTGCCTGGGCTTCGTCAATGACTGCTTTGGCATCGCGCAGGCGCCAGACCGCTGCCCGGAGATGAGCAATCCGGATCCGTATGCCGGTAATGCATGGGGCGCCTACAAGAAGCTCCAGGACAACGGCCACATCATGACGGCCAGGCCCATTCCCGATGGGGCCATCGTCTTCTTCGAGCGAACCGAAGACAACGGCCAGAATGGCCACGTGGCCATCGTCACCGGGGACATCGCGCCGGATGGCAGCCCCTATGTCCTCACCTCCGGCTGGGAGAGCTCCCCCGAGGTGAAGCGCATGTCCCTCAAGGAACTGGAGGCGGCAACGGGCGCCGTCGTGGGGTACACGACGCCGGAGGTCGCCTTCACGCCAGGCACCTACGGTGGCGGGGCGCCGGAGGCCTGAGCCAGTCTGTCTTCGGGTGACAATGCACTGCGCTTCTGGGCCGCACGGGGCAGTCACTCCGTGCGGCCCCGGGGCCTACCACCCGCCAACGGCCGCCCAGTCCTGGAAGACGTGGACCGGGTCGCAGATGGCGTGAAGGCCGGTGCGGCCCCTGTTGCCAATCTGGACGCCGTGAAACCGGGTCCCCGCCTCGCGCGCCTGCTCGACCAGGAAGGGGAGGCTGACTGGCACCGGCCACTCGCCGTCGCTGACGAAGAGCACGTCCGCCCGCTTCCAGTCCTTCTCTCCGAGGCGCTGGACCACCTTGGCCGTGACCTCGGAGACGTCGCTGCCGCCTCCGAAGGATTGGCCGAGGAACGCCAGCAGCCGTCCGAGGCCACCCTCGGTCAGCGACAGCTCGAACTCCAGCACCTGCCCCGGTCCACTGTAGGCGTAGAGGAAGCACCGGCGCTTCTCCGCATGGGCGGTCCGAAGAGCCTCCAGCACCAGGGGGCCTTCCCCACCTGTTCCGGAAGACCGTGCATCGAGCCGGACGTGTCCATGACGGCGATGATGGGACCGCGCCGCGGGCGTGGACTTCGTTGCTCGACGGCCTCTTCGCTGTCACGCTCGACGAGCGTTCGCTCTACTTCGAGCCCTTCGACGCGATACGTGAGCAACGCGCGCTCGGCCCGGCGCGCGTGCCACAGGTAGCGGAGCTTGGGATGCCCGAGGTTGACCGCTTCCACAGGCAGCATTCGCGCCAGCTCCCCGCTCCGCTCGATGCCTCGCGTCTCCGCCGGAACGCGCCTCGTCCAGACCTCGCGACGCTCCTCCTCCAGCCGTCTCATCGGGACGAAGACTGTCTCCGCGATGGTCTCTTCGGCGTCGCTCGCGTGGAGCCGTCCCAGCGAGCGCACCACTTCGGTGAGCTGCGGCAACTGCTCGACGAGCGCACGAAGACGAACGAGGTCCGTCCACCCCATGTGCCTCAGCACGCCGATGCTCAAGTCCCAGCCGCGCCCCATCAGCTCGCCGAGGTCACCGAACACGTCCGAGATCGCCGCCCAGATGCGCGTCCGCTCCTCCCAGCCCGCGAGGAGGTCCGCGTCTTCCTTCACGGGCCGTTGCGCGACCTCCCGTTCGGCCTGCTGGCGCAGCCGCGCGAGCGTGACCTCGTCGAGCTGCCTGGACTTGCGAGCCCGTCGCTCTCGCTTCGCCGCCTGGGCCTCCTGCGCATCCATCCGCTGGCGTTCGAGTTGCTCCAACTCGCGGAGTCGCGCGACGACCTCCGCGCGGACCACCGACGCCTGACGCGTGAACGATGTGAGCACGTCGCGCAGAAAGGCGTCCACCAGCTCGGGCTGGCCCTTGCAGAAGCGCAAGATGCCCAAGGGCTCGGCGACGAGCCGCGCAGGCGCGGCGATTCCGGGCGGCGGCCACGTCACGTCCGGAGGGAGGCGGCCGTCGAGCAAGGCGTCACGCCATGCGCGAAGGCCGCGGACCCGCTCGGCGAGCGTTCCTACAGGAAGCGTGATGAGGTCGGGAAGGAACTGCTCGGGGCAGTCGTCGAGGAACGCATAACCCCGCTCCAGGGCGCCTGCGTCAAAGGCCTCTTTCATCGGGCTGCTTCCTCGCGAGGAAGCAGCTCGAAGCCCTGGCGGAGCTTCTCGAGACGCCCCAGCAGCGTGTCCACTTCACGCCGCGTCCCCTCCAGGCTTCGCGCCGCGGGCTCGGCGAAGTCGTCGGTCACCCAGAGGTGCGCGCGGATGTCCGCGTCCAGGCTGGCGATGTGGGCGAGCAGTTGCGTCTTGTAGGTCTCGACCTGCTGCCCGAGCGTGGTGAGCTCCTTGAGGCAGGCATCCACATGCGCCGCCTTCTGGCGGGTCGGCTCCATGAAGGGCGGAAGGTCAACGTCTTCCATGTGCCAGTTCGCCTGGTTCGTAAGGTAGGCGTCGCGGTTTGCCCAACGATCGAACTGTCGAAAGTTACGGGAAGGGTCATGAATCCAGTATGCGTTCAGCTCGCCGCGCGTGAACCCAGCTCCCGCGTTGGTTCGATCCGTGATCTTCGAATTGTTGTACCCAGTCCCGTAGGAGCCAGGATCCTTCGCATAGGCATCGTGAGGAGCGAGGTACAGCGGCTCCCCGCCGCGCCTGGCCTGCGCCCTGCCTCCCTTGTTGACCGTGGGCTTCCCATCAGTGTCCTTGAACAAGAGATTCCCCTCCGCGTCGCGCGCTTGGGAGCGGCTGTCCTGGTCCTGCTTGAGCCGGGCCTCCCAAGACACCACGATGCGCGTCAGCCGAGACGGGTCCATCGCCGCGCTCGCGCCGGCCCTCGCCTCGTACCAGTCGTGGACCTTGGCGCGCTGCTCGGGCTCGCTCCACAGGCAGTGCTGAAGCAGCCAGCAATCCCAGATGGACACCCGGTCCCGGCCGTTCGTGAGGGCCGCCGTCTGGAGGAGCTTCACGATCTTCCGCCAGCGGCGGTCCGACACCTGGATTCCCTCCGCCGTACACCAGTCGCGCAGGTCCGCGAGCAGCGCCACGACGTCGCCGGGCACGGCCACAGCGGTCGCCGCCTGTCGAACCTCCGCCAGGTCCTCGTCGCTCAACCTGAGCTGCCGAGAGAACTCGGCGACCACGTCGCCCCGGAGCTCCAGCAGGGAGGGGAAGCCCGCCTTCGACACGGGCCCGACGTGACAACGGAGCAGGAACCGGTCGAAGAGCGCGTCGAGTTCCTCCCCCTCGGGGAGCTCGTTGCTCGCGCCCACCACGGAGATCAGCGGGGTGGACTCGCGGCGCTTTCCGTTGTCGAACTCGCGCTCGTTGAGCAACGTGAGGAGCGCGTTGAGGATGGCGCTGTTCGCCTTGAAGATTTCATCGAGGAAGGCGACGGACGCCTTGGGAAGGTACGCCTCCGTGAGGCGCTCGTAGCGGTCCTCCTCTAGCCCCTTGATGGACAGGGGCCCGAAGAGCTCCTCCGGCACCGTGAACCGCGTCAGCAGACGCTCGAAGTAGGTGGCCGGATGGAAGGCCAGATGCAGGCGCCTGGCGACCAGACTCTTCGCCGTCCCTGGCGGCCCGATGAGCAGCAGGTGCTCACCCGCGAGCGCGGCGAGCAGCGCGAGCCGGACCGGCACGTCTCGCTCGACGAGCCCGGTCAGCAGCGCATCGCGGAGCGCCTCGATGCGAGAGGTGAGGTCGGACGGCAGTTGCTTCTTCAAGGGTTCAGCCATGGCGTCTCCGTTCAGCGAATCGGCGCTGTTCAGACAGACGTCACGAACGGCCCGGAGCCATCGGTCGCCACGGAAAAAGATGCGAAAAGAAGAGCCAGCAGCAGCCCGGCGGCTACGCGTTCAGACCTCTTCGAATTTGCCACCAAAGATGCCGTTCGCTTCGAGGGCATCCTTGATCTCCTCGTCGACGATAAGCGGCACACGCCATCCCCACAATCGGAACACCCTCGCCGCGCCTACCTTCGACTTGTCTATTCTCAACCCCATTACAGAGCAGTATTCTCCAATCCGGTCCGTATACTCCTCTGCGGTTCGAATCTGCACCTCTTCCGAGGCCTCTTCATCAATACAACGAATTTTCCGGGCAACATTGAGCAAGAAATAGGGCCTCGATTCCCCCGCCACATCGACAGGAAAGAGCTGAACGTCGTCAGGAGCCAATTCGCGAAAGACGGATGCAACACGTTCTGTGACAACCGGAGCAAGCCCTACACCTGCAAAATCAATATCGAGCGCCACTCCGGGTCGTCGGACTGGAAACCGAAGCCTCTCAAAAATCTCAACGGCATTCCCGTCTGCGAACTGCCAGACGTCTTCGATTTCCTTTCCATTCATGCCAGTCGGGTCCCCAAGATACCAGCGCCCCTTAACGTACTCGTCCGCTCCCAA
The DNA here is from genome assembly GCF_006402735.1 of Myxococcus xanthus. Taxonomy (NCBI): domain Bacteria; kingdom Pseudomonadati; phylum Myxococcota; class Myxococcia; order Myxococcales; family Myxococcaceae; genus Myxococcus; species Myxococcus xanthus. The sequence goes on from NZ_CP017174.1 coordinate 9,056,193, forward strand.
ATCAAAGAACCTTCGCTCCACAGCTTACTCCTCGGCATTCTTCGTAATGAGCTTCCGCAGCGTCGACCCCTGCCTTATGAGGTCCCGAGCAATTCTGGCAAGTTCCCTCTCAAGCGCAACGCGGCACGCTGCGGGGGAACCACATCGCACCGTTGCATCGTTGACCCGCGCGAAAACAGCCTTGTGATACTCGGCAGGATGCGGCCCCTTATGACCTCGAACCCGAACCAGATTCGCGGGGTCACCAAGCGTCATGCCAGCTCTATCAAAAATCGCCTGAAAGCGTTGGGTCCACGGGCCACCGGTCACATCGGAAACGGTGTTCTTATCCGTGCAGATGTGATGAACTTTGCCATCGGGGTCACCTCGGATACCGCCGACAGCGCCCACCACAGCCCCAGCGCCCTCGCCCATTGCGACTGCGGCGACCGCCGTCGGTGCGAGCGTCACGTTCAGCACCCCAGCCGACGAAATCGAGATTGCCTGAACCTCTCCGGCCAGCGCACCCGCTAGCTGGAAGCCCCCTTCAAGCTGCGCCCGGGAAGCCGCCTGGGCGAAGCCCGGCATCTTCGGCCCCTGTGCCGCCATCGCGCTCTTCCCGCCAAGCGCGGACAACGCGACTATCACCAGGACGCGGGCCCCGTTGTCCCCCAGCACCTTCCCGAAGCGATGCCCGGCCCTCTCCAGGTCCGCGAAGCCCGCCGCGTCCCGGGACTCGTCGAGCAAGCGCAAGAAGCCCTGCCCCAGATTCCACACCGGCCCCGTCCCAAGATAGGCGATGAGAGAGGCCGTCAGGGCAATCGCGATGACCTTCGTAATGGGCTCGGGCGCGACCAACATCACGAGCGCCGTCCCAATCATCGTCGTAACCATCGCCCGCAGAGCAGCAGGGTTCACCATGTCGCGAATCGCGTCCTCGACGCCCTCCCACACCGTGTCGAGCGCGAAGTAGAGCGCGAGCATCCGCCGCTCCGAGGGGCCCAGCGAAAACCCACCGGACAGCATGCTCAGGCAGCTATGGGGCTCGTCCTGCCGCTGGCAGATGCGTTCGTATGCCGAAGGGACAGACCGGCCTTGAGCGCCGTCAACGAGCCCTCCGGAAGACGCGAGCAACGAGCGGCGACCGTCCTCCTCAACCTCCCTGAAGGCGACGTCGAGCCTCATGTCGAGAACGAGTTGTGCGACAGCACGCTTGAACGCGTCGTTGCCTATCTCAACAGGGTCGGACTCAACCGGGGTGAAGGCGATCGGCTCTCCGCGCCCAGTGTGCAGATGCACGACACGAGTCGACGCGCACCCGCTCGCAAAAAGCAACAGTGCAGCAATTCCTAAAGCTCTCATGCAGCCCCCGGGTCAGCCGCCCTGACATCGGCAAGCAAGGGACCACATAGCAACCGCGTCTGACAATCTCCATGGTCCTACGAGACGATGGAAACCTTGCAGGTCCACTACTGCATCACCAGCCTCTACCGCGCTCAGGACGGACTAACATGGCAGCCTGACGAGCAGCGCCGCGAACCGCAGGCCAGGTCGCCCCATGCCAAGCCCCTGGGGCGTTCCGGCGGACCTACTTTACCATTCACTGTCGCTTATGCATGAAGGCGGCCGGGCGACTGCGGTGAGTACGCAGTTCATGGCGTTGCGAGGTCCCAGACCAACCGCGCCGATTCCGCAGCCGCCCACTGTCAGTTCGCCAGCTTCGCAGCGGTGAACCCGGCCCCGAGCCCGACAAGCAAGGCCACGACAGCGACCGTGAGGGACACGTCCCCCGCCTGCTGGCGAAGCGACTCATTCTCGGCGCGCAGCCGCTCAATCTCCGCTGCGGTTCGAATGCAGCGGCTCTCCGACAGCCAGCAGCTGCCCTCCACCTCGACGGCTGTCGCACCTCCATCCGGGAAGAGCTGAGCGCGCTCGACGCCGATGACCTCCGCGCCCGACGCGGGAAGCGACACCAGCCGGGCCAGCACGAGCGCGCCGAGCTTCACTTGTCGCCCCAGGAGTCGAACTGCTCCAGCACGGCAATCGCTGAGGCCTTCTCCGCGACCTGCCCAGCGGCAAGCGCCCCCGCCAGCCCGGCGCGGGCGATGGCGGGAGCTCTCCGCGCTCCAAGTGCTCAACGCATTCCGGCATCACGGCGAGCGGGGACCTCCGAACGTCAACGTCCAAATCGTGGGCTACGAGTGCTCAACGCCTTCCGGCATCACGGCGAGCGGGACCCATCAACTTCCCCATTCAGGGGGAGGCAGCGGCAATGTCCTCAACGCCTTCCGGCATCACGGCGAGCGGGACGGGAGGAAGCATGGTCTTCGTTGTACTTTCGTGTGGAGTGCTCAACGCCTTCCGCATCACGGCAAGCGAGCCCATCTTCAACATCCCGTTCAAATACACGCTCGAGTGCCCAACGCCTTCCGACATCACGACGAGCAGGACAAGCTGATGCTCAAGCTGGCCAGCCAGTACGTAAGTACGTGCTCAACGCCTTCCGGCATCACGGCGAGCGGGACCGGCAAAGTCGCGATATGACGTCACCCCGCTTCGGTGCTCAACGCCTTCCGGCATCACGGCGAGCGGGACCTGGCACCAGCGGCATCCGCACCGCCACGGACTTCCTAGTGCTCAACGCCTTCCGGCATCACGGCGAGCGGGACCCCAGGGGCGGGCGGCTGTCGACTTGCGCTACAAGTGCTCAACGCCTTCCGGCATCACGGCGAGCGGGACCAAGCCGGTCAGCCGACCCCGGCGAGGTGCTGTCTGTGCTCAACGCCTTCCGGCATCACGGCGAGCGGGACTTCCGGAGCGCGACGAGGACACCGGGCAAGTGGTGCGGTGCTCAACGCCTTCCGGCATCACGGCGAGCGGGACCGAATTGACCAGCCCTGCGAGACGGAGCCGCCCACGAAGTGCTCAACGCCTTCCGGCATCACGGCGAGCGGGACTGAAGTCCTCGCAGGACTATCAGGCAAACGTTTTTAAGTGCTCAACGCCTTCCGGCATCACGGCGAGCGGGACATCTCCTCCTGCCCCGAGACCTGGAGCGCGAGGCGTGCTCAACGCCTTCCGGCATCACGGCGAGCGGGACGGCTTACGTGCCTGACCGCTGGCCAGTGCCGCGAATGTGCTCAACGCCTTCCGGCATCACGGCGAGCGGGACAGAGATGTGCTGATGGCGATACGGGATGCGAGGGAGAGTGCTCAACGCCTTCCGGCATCACGGCGAGCGGGACCCAAGCTGGATGTCTGCGGCGACTGCACGGACCCAACGTGCTCAACGCCTTCCGGCATCACGGCGAGCGGGACCTCCTGGATGAAGTGGAGAAGTTGTTCTCTGGGGAGTGCTCAACGCCTTCCGGCATCACGGCGAGCGGGACTTGTGCATGATCCTTACCTTCCTTTCACTGCTCCCAGTGCTCAACGCCTTCCGGCATCACGGCGAGCGGGACAATCACCTCGCCACGCGAATCGCCCTTCTTGCGCAGGTGCTCAACGCCTTCCGGCATCACGGCGAGCGGGACGAAGTTCTTCCGGACGCTCCGGAGCGCACTCAGGGGGTGCTCAACGCCTTCCGGCATCACGGCGAGCGGGACCTTCCAGGCGGCGTAGATGATGAGCCCGATGATGGCCAAGTGCTCAACGCCTTCCGGCATCACGGCGAGCGGGACCTGCTGTGGCTCGCCGGGCGGTCCGGCGTGAACCGGTGCTCAACGCCTTCCGGCATCACGGCGAGCGGGACCAGGCGCACTGGGTGAAGATGGCAAGCCGGTGATGAGTGCTCAACGCCTTCCGGCATCACGGCGAGCGGGACGCGACCATCCCCACGGACCTCAACACAACGTTCAAGTGCTCAACGCCTTCCGGCATCACGGCGAGCGGGACCACCTTGATTGGCGCCATCATCATCCTGAGCGCGAGGTGCTCAACGCCTTCCGGCATCACGGCGAGCGGGACCCAGTCGTGGCCATCCTCGCACCACGGGCGTGGGGACTGGTGCTCAACGCCTTCCGGCATCACGGCGAGCGGGACTGGGGAAGCTCATCAAGGATTTGGGGGTGTTCAGGTGCTCAACGCCTTCCGGCATCACTGCGAGCGGGACCCGAGGTCCCCAGCACCTTGTGAAACTTGCCGGTGCGGTGCTCAACGCCTTCCGGCATCACGGCGAGCGGGACTCTGGAATGCGCCCTTGGTGGTGCCCCAGACGTGTGCTCAACGCCTTCCGGCATCACGGCGAGCGGGACGGCTTACGTGCCTGACCGCTGGCCAGTGCCGCGAATGTGCTCAACGCCTTCCGGCATCACGGCGAGCGGGACAGAGATGTGCTGATGGCGATACGGGATGCGAGGGAGAGTGCTCAACGCCTTCCGGCATCACGGCGAGCGGGACCCAAGCTGGATGTCTGCGGCGACTGCACGGACCCAACGTGCTCAACGCCTTCCGGCATCACGGCGAGCGGGACCTCCTGGATGAAGTGGAGAAGTTGTTCTCTGGGGAGTGCTCAACGCCTTCCGGCATCACGGCGAGCGGGACTTGTGCATGATCCTTACCTTCCTTTCACTGCTCCCAGTGCTCAACGCCTTCCGGCATCACGGCGAGCGGGACAATCACCTCGCCACGCGAATCGCCCTTCTTGCGCAGGTGCTCAACGCCTTCCGGCATCACGGCGAGCGGGACCCCGAGAAGACGGTGTCCGCCGTCACGTCCCGGGCCGGTGCTCAACGCCTTCCGGCATCACGGCGAGCGGGACCCGCCTGCTGCCCTCCGTCCTGGTGTGCCACCGCTGCGAGTGCTCAACGCCTTCCGGCATCACGGCGAGCGGGACCTCGGAACTCCTCAAGGGACGCATCACCCCGGAGAGTGCTCAACGCCTTCCGGCATCACGGCGAGCGGGACGTGATCTGTGCTTTGAGATGGATCAGCTACATCCGCAGTGCTCAACGCCTTCCGGCATCACGGCGAGCGGGACACCTCAAGCTCTGGATTAAGCGGTATCTTGGACTCGAGTGCTCAACGCCTTCCGGCATCACGGCGAGCGGGACCCCGGGCGCGCAGACCGCGAGCCTGGCGGGCCTGGTTCGGTGCTCAACGCCTTCCGGCATCACGGCGAGCGGGACACCAGGGCGACAGCGTGGTGATTCGCCGCGGCGGGACGTGCTCAACGCCTTCCGGCATCACGGCGAGCGGGACTTACCAACGTGCTGCCCTGCATCACCGACAGCTAGTGCTCAACGCCTTCCGGCATCACGGCGAGCGGGACAGCCCGTCTGAATCTCCCAACAGTTCCGCCAACTTACCACCCCCCTTTTCAAGCACCTCCCCCGCTTTCACTCAGGTTGTGGCTCCCGGACCCTACCCAGGAATCCGAACCACCTGAGATCACTCAGCTTTTCATCAATCATGCACCTATTCACCTGTCAAAGAGCCTCAACCCCACGAAACAACAGGGGAAATCGTCCACTTCGAGGGCGCGGGCCTCCGCCACGGCGAGGTGCTTGAATACCATCCATCGCACAACTCCCCCGCGCCGCCCCGCCGGGCGGAGTTCTGCAAGGCCCCTGCCCAGCCGACAATCCGCTCAAGCGGCGTTCGCGAGCTCCCCACGAAGCGGGGCGCCCCGAGCCACGGGCCGCGGCGGCAGGAACGAGCCGCAGCCCATCAGGCGCAGCGCATCCCCCGCGGCGCGCTCACCGCGCAGCGTGAAGACGCCCAGGTCCGCGCGCGTGCAACGAAGGCCCCCCTGGCACAGAGCACGGAGAAGAGCGCGGAGCCATGGTCCAGCGGCACCGGACCACCCCTCACGGGGTGGAGCAGGTCCATGGACATCATCGGCGTCCCTCCTCGGCCGCGCCCATCCGGGCGAGCAGCGCATCCCTTCGCCCCTCGAGCTTGGGGCTCTTGACGAGCGACCGCAGCGCCCTGGCCCCGACGTCGTGAGCCTCGGGGGCCAGGGGGACCAGCCGCGGCAGCCACTCCGCCTCGAAGACGGTCAACACCTGCTTCTGCTCCAGTTTGTCCGCGCGCCGGGCCTCCACCCACGCCAGGAACTCCGTCAGCGCCGGCGAGGCGCGAACGGGACGCCTCGGCGGCTGGATGGCGCAGGGCCCTTCCCGCACGAGCCTGCCGTACCCCGCCGCCGTCTTCCCACCCACGCCCCAGTAGCGCAGCGCCTCGTCCAGTCGCCGCGCGGTCCACGCCAGGAAGTCCTCCGCCTGCGCGTCCGCTTCCGTGCCCGGCGCCAGGCTCAGCGCCACGAGGAACCAGCCTCCGGGGCGCACCGACAAGAAGGCCACGGGGTTGGGCGGCTCGTAATCGCTCGGCCACTCGGCCTTTCCGCCATACCAGCCGGAGTGATGTACCGTGAGCACGTCCCGGGCCAGGAACGACGGCGCGCGGTCCAGTCCCGTGACGCGCGAGCACGGCACCCACTGCGCGTCATGGAAGATGACTTCGCCCGCGTGGGCCTGCTCCGGCGCGCCGTCCTCCCCTGCCACGCCGAAGAGCCTCCGGCGCTCCTCCGCCGCGCCATCGCCATACACCGCGCGCAGGTAGCCCGCGAGCACGCCCTTCAGCGACGAGCCCGGCACCACGGGCACGCCCCACGTATGGTGCAACGTCAGCCCCACTCCGGTGGGTGACGCGTTGCCATGCCCCACCAGCAGGCGGCTCTCCGCGCGCGCCGTGAAGGTCGCAGTATGGGACTGCCGGAGCGCGTCCTCCCAGCGCCTGAACGCCTCCGCGTAGTCGTCCGGCTCGGGGTGCGCCTCCAGGCGGGACAGCCACTGCTCCCAGGGGCCGTCCTGTCCGTCGTGCTTCTTCTCCGGGGCATAGCGCTCGTACACGAGCCCCGCGTGCGCGTTCTTCCCGATGGTTCCCGCCACCCGGAGCAGGTCATCACGCATGGCCGTGCTCCTCCGAGGGGAAGGTGGCCTGCACCGCGCGGCGGAACCACACCAGCAGCCGGAGCGACTCCCGCGTGGCCAGCATGTACGCGTCCAACTCCAGCGCGCGCACCGCGCCCGGCAGGTTCTTCTTCTCCTTCAAGTCCCGCGCGGACAGCCCCGGGAGCCGCGCACGCTCCAGGCACCACGTCAGGTCCTCCAACAAGCGCTCGGCGGCCGTGTTGCTTCCGACCTCCCGCTCCAGGAAGGCGAGCGCCGCCGCCAGCCCGTCGCGCAGCACCGCGGCGCCCAGGCCATTCACCCGGGGCTTGTAGTCCGCGCGCAGCGCCGGGCCCTCGACCTTCCGCACCCGCGCATAGGCATCGAGCGCGCGCTGCTGCTCCCGCGTCGGGCCCGTCATCGCCCACCTCGCGCATCCGGAGCGCGCCACGTCAGCAACCGGCAACGCCCCCGCCCCACGGTGGCCTTGCCTCCCAACTGAAGCACCGTGCCCTCGCCGCCGAACGCCGCATCCAGCACCGCGTCCGCCGCCAGCTTGCGCGGCGCCGGGTTGAAGGTGCCCGTGGCCCCCATCACCCCCACGAGCAGCGTCTCCGCGGGCAGGCTCTCCTCCGTCCAGAGCTGCCCCTTGGCCGCAGTTCCCGTGTCCGGGTCGATGCTCACGCGCGTGTCCACCTGCGTGGCCGTCTCCCAGAGGAAGGACATCGTCTCGTCATCCACCAGCACCAACCGCTTCGTCAGCAGCGCGCGCTCTGCCTCTGGCAGCATCCCGGCCAACCCCTGGGCCCAGGCGTCCAGGGCCGCGTCGTCCTCCGGCGACACCGGCAGGTCCAGGTCCTCCAGGTACACGCGAGGCTCCGCCGTGCCGGCGCCGTAAACGACGGCGCTGGTCTTCACGGAGGCCACGCGCGCGCAGCGCCGGGTCAGGGGCTCCACCTTCGGCCAGGCGCCCTCCTCCCCGCCCAAGTCCCGCCGCGCGAGCGCGAGCAGCATGGGCGAGGTCACCAACGCGAAGGTGCCCACGAAGCTGCGCACCGGCAGGGCGAGCAGCCGCGCGTCCCCTACCACCAGCGCGCCCGCGTAGTCCCCGGGCTCGTCGCCCGCCGGGCCCGCCTTCGCCCGTCGAGGCCCGAAGACGGCGTCGTGCAGGCCACACGCGTCGCTCGACTTGTCACGAGGCCGCCGCAGCTCGCGCAGCACGCCCTTGAGGGACGAGCCCGGGACGAAGGGGATGCCCGTGGCCTTCAGCCGCGCCAGGGGCAGGTCGATGACGCCCACGCTCTGTCCGGTGCCGACGTGCAGCGGTGACAGCGCGTGAAGAAGATAGGGTCGGCTCTCCATGCTCAGGCTCCTTGTCCGTGACGGGGCGGTTGCCACACGCCGGGCAGCACCTGCCCCAGCGCCTCCGCGTGGCCGCCGCCCCAGGAGGCCAGCCACAGCTTGCACAGCTCGCCGGCGGTGAAGTCCTCGCCGCCGAGCTTCTCGAAGAAGTAGACGGCGCCCGCGGGCACCCACCGCCGCGTGGCGCGGGGCTGGCGCCGCACCATGTCCCAGCCCGACACCTCCAGCGGCCGGGGCACCAGCGCGGCGCGCAGCACCACGGGCGCGTCGATGCACGGCAGCCGGCCCACATAGCGCGGCGGCGCCCCGGCCACGCGCGCGAAGTCGTCCGGCAACCACCCGCGCTGGAACTCCGCGGGCGTGGCCAGCACCAGGCGCAGGCCGCGCGTCGCCCGGGCCAGCCCCTCCGGCGCGACGAAAAGGTCCGAGTCCAACCGCTCCACATCCGACAGGCGGCGCCGTCCGCCCACCCCCAACTGGCCATGAGGCAGTCCCTTCACCGAGTCCGGCCACGCGCAGGACACGCCGAGCGCCCACTCCTCCAGCGTGAGGCGCCCCGCGTCCCGCGACTGGACGCGCAGCCACTCCACGACCTCGCGAGAGTGGAGCATCGAGTCCTGCGACGCCTGCGTCTCCACGTCGATGGCCAGGTGGATGTCCGTGCGCGGCGGCGGCGCCTCCCGCTCCGGCGCGAGCGAGTCCGACGCGCCGCTCAGCCACGCCACCATCGTGGCCTCCGGCCAGAACAAGGGCTGCGTCAGGGGCTTGCCGCGCGTGCTCCGGCAAGGGTGCCACAGCGCCTCGCGGGCATCGTCCTCGTCCGGCCCCAGCGTCGCGGCGCCGCCGGGGTGAGGCTCCAGGCGCACCAGCCGCTCCGTGCCCGCCTCGTCGAGGACACGCACCGCGTCGGCGGGAATGGGCCACATCCGATGGGCCCGCGTGAAGACCGGCTCGCCCAGCGCGCGGCGCAGCGCGATGAAGCGCCGGAGCACCACCCGCGCGGAGTCACGCTCCCACGTCTCCGGGGACAGCGTGATGCCCTGGTCCGCCATGCGCTCATGGCCCCAGGCGGCGCGCAGGGCGCCTCTCACGGTGGTGGGCAAGGGCCACGGCAGCGAGTACCCACGCCCCACCTCCGAGGTGTACCAGCCCCGCCCGTCCTTGGCCGACAGCCCGTCGCGCGGCAGCAGCGCGAAGCACGCGTCACTCATCTCGCAACCTCCTTGTCCTGTGCTGAAGCAAGCCCGCGTCCCGCGCGCGCGAAGGTGTCGGCGACCAGCAGCCGTGACGCCCAGCGCTCCAGGGCGTCCTGCGGCGCCGTGGCCGAGGACAGCTCGAGCCCCACGTCCGCCGGGGTGAGCGGCTTGGGCGCGCGGCCCGCCTCGGCCCGGGCGAGGATGCGCCCGGCCTCGTCCCGCAACACCTCGGCCAGTTCGGGCGCCGAGGCGACGCCAGCGGGGAACCGGCGCGCGAGGGCCGCCACCTCGTGGACCTTGCCCAACGGGAGGGGCTGGATGTCCCGCGAGAGCAACGCCATGTCCGACTCCAAGCGCGCCACCGGGTCGGTGCCCCAAGGCGCCGTCCACAGCCGCTCCCGGCCGGCGTGCTTCGCTACGAGGATGCCCAGCGCGTCGCGGCCCGCCTTCTTCGCGGCGGTCTCCGCGCGGCGCCCCAGGGCCAGCAGTTCGCCCAGGCTCTCCAGCACATGGCCGATGCCCAGCCCCACCGAGAGCGTGGGCACCTCGGCGCCCGTGCCCGCGAGCGCCCCCTCCAGCGTGGCGCGGAAGGCGACCGCCAGCGCCCGGGCGCACGCGGGCGCGTCCAGGGGCGTGACGAAGGCGAGCACGTCGTCCCCACCCGCGTAGACGAGCACACCTCGGTGCTCCACCTCGACGATGGCCCTCGCCTTCCGGGTGAAGTCCGCGAGCGCCTGGGAGACACGCTGGTGCGCCAGATGCCCGTCGGGCCGCTTGGCGAGCGACTCCAGCGCGCGCCCCATCCGGTCCCCGTCCGCCACCAGGCACGCCACGTAGGGGAAAGGCTCCGCGTCCGCGCCCATGGCCTGACGCAGCGGCGCCACGAACTCACTGCCGAAGCGGGCGGCGGCCTGTCGGGGTTCGGGGATGGCGCACTCCTCGAAGTACGGCTGCCAGCGCTCGGGGAGCAGCAACTGGCCGTCGAAGGGGAAGGACTCCACCCAGGGGCGCTGCTTCACGCTCACGGACTGGAAGTTCCGCGCCTCGCACGCGGCGCGGAGCCGGGCGAGCAGCTCCGGGTGCCGCGTCCCCGCCACCTGGAGCCAGGCCGCCAGCCCGATGGAGGGCACCGGCACGAACTGTCCTGGCTGGCCTCCCGCACGCTTGAGCACGCCGAGCGCGTCCAGCTCCTCGCGCAGGCCAATGCGGAAGTCACGCCAGAGGTGGCCCGTCTGGCGCTCGCGGCGCAGCAGGGACGGACGAGCGCCATCGAGGCTCGACTTGTGCGTTCCCTCCGGTGGCCGCTGCTTCCACGGCGCGAACTCGCGCAGGCCCCGCCGGGACTCCAGGGCACGCTCGGCCTCCGCCAGCGCGGCGGCGTAGCCCATGGGCGCGTCCTCCACTGGAGCCCAGGCGGCGTGGACCTCCAGGAAGGTGTCCAGTTGCTCCGCGGCCAGCGCCTCCGCGCCAGGGATGAGCATGGACTGACACTTGTTGAAGACGCGCTCCCACTCGGCCCGCAGCCGGGACTTCGCCGCCTCCCGGGCGCGCCGGGCCGCCTGCTCCGGCGCGTCCTCCACCAGGGCGACGACCTTGTTGGCCACCCCGGCGCGCGCGTCCCGCGTCTGGTCCGGGTGTGGGAAGACGAGCGTGGCTCCGGACTCCAATAGGGAGACAGCCATGGCCCGGGCCAGGTTCGACAAGACCTGGCTGCCGTACCAGAGGTCCCGCGTGCGGCGAGCCTGCGCGATGTAGCCCTGCACCGGGCCCACCTTGAGAACGAGGACGTGTTTCATGGGCTCACGCTTCCTGCGCCTTGCGGGTTTCCTTCAGCCACAGGAAGAAGGCGTCGCGCAGGTTGTCGGCGCGCTGGAGTGACTTGAAGAGGGGCTGGTCGTCCTGAGCACGAAACGCGCGTGCGAAGGGCACACGGGTGCGCGGGTCGGCCTCCTTGAACTGCGTCATGACGACCTGGCCTCCGCTGGGCGTTCCGCGCTCCAGCCACAGGGCGATGGGCTCGAAGCGGCCATCCGCGAGCGGCAAGGCCTTGACGATGAGCGGCGATGCGAGCCGGTCCATCGGCTCCCACCGATTTCCCACCTGCCGTTCCCACTGGAGCTGGACGTCGTCTGGCTCCTTGGGTTGGTAGTCGCCTCCCTCTCGCTGCTTCTGCTGGAAATGAAAGACAATGGGCAGCCCAAAGCCAGCGCGCGGCCAGGCCGGTGTCGCCGAGTGCTGTGGGCGCGGGGCGTGGACCTCTGGATAGGCATTGCCCGCGCGTCTGGATTGCCGGGACGGTCGCGCGAAGCGGCGAATCTTGTCGGCCTCGGGCCAGTTGGAGCGGCCCGCGCGCTTCCCCTCGCCAGGGCTCCGCGCCACGCCCAACAGGTCGGCGCTTCCGGAGGACGTAGGCTGCGTGCCCTGACGAAAGTCACGCAGCCAGCCCAGCGCGGCCAGCCAGGCCTTTTCGCCGTCACGCTGCCTCGTATTCGCGTCTCCCCGGAGGAGGTGCGCGCCCCTGAGCAAGGGCATGTCACAGGGATGCTCCGCCAGCTCGGGAGCGAAGAGCGGCACGTCTCCGAAGAGGCGCCGCAACGAAGCCCGGTCCGCCGAAGCGGGCAACCATTGGGCGATGTCGGGAGCCGAAGGCTCCAGACAGACGGAGCCACAGCCGCGCCGACCTCGCGAACCATAACCCCCGAACAGAATCCAGGCGCGGACCGCGTTGCGAACCTGCGCCATGGCGTCACCTTCGGGCGCGGTCACCTCCAGGTTGAATCGGAGCCCCGGCTTCCAGCGAGGGACATCCGCCTCGTCCTTCCCGTTGCGGGCCGGCCACAGCGCATAGGCGGGCGGGGCACCGAGGTCGATCTTCCCTGTGTCTGCGCCAGCGGGCTGAACCGCCGTCACCCGGACTTCCACCTGGGAGCGCCAGGCACGCGCGGTGGCGTCATCAGCCGCGCTCCTCGCCCGTCCCATGCCACCCCAGAGCTGGCGCTCCCGAAGCGCCAGCTCCTCCGCGCCCACTGCGCCCCGCGCGACGTAGGCATGGCCATACAGCGCGCGCCACCAGAAGCGCAGATGCCCGCGCACGGTGGGGACGCGGATGATGTCCACGGAAGGAAGCTCAGGGCTCCGCGCCACCGGCCCGCCCCCCAGAATGGGCGTGACGGTCTTCAGCGCCAACGTGAAGGACGCCAACCTCGGCGCCGAGGCGGAGCGCCGGCGCAAGTGGCTGGCTTCGGTTGAAGGAGGTTCAGGCAGGTCCAACGAGGACATGGCGCTCCCTTGTCAGGAGGTAGGGCAACAGCGTGAACGAGGCGTGTGAGCACGCACGGAGGGAGCCAGCCCCACCGTGCCTTCCTGGCGCGCGGCTACCGCGTGCCCGGCCGGCGAGAGGCCATCAACTCCGGGTGTCTGTCGAAGAGACGCTCGAAGAGCAGCCGCACGCGGTCCTGGAGCGCCTCGCGGGAAGACGCCTCCCAATCACGAAGCGCCTGGAGCAGGTCCTCCACCCAGGCGCGCGGGTTGTCCATGCGCACCAGCCGGTGCCGGAAGTAGAGCGCCAGCATCACCTCCTCGCGCGAGTCCTCCAGCGACAACCGGACCCGCTGCTGGAAGTAGCTCTCGTGCGGGTCCCTGAAGGCCGGCAGCCCCACCAACTCCACCGTCACCCGCTCCAGCTCATCCCGCACCTCGGCCTCCGGCGAGCGCGACGCGAGCATCGAGAACCGGCCGGCGTGGAAGAGCCAGATGAGGTAGCGGCGCAGCCTCCGCTCGGCGAGCTCCCGCACGGGGCGCTCGGGCTCGAAGACGCGCAGAATCTCCAGCGAGTTCCAGACGATGGACTCGAGCGTCTTCACCTGCCCCACGTCCTTCACGGTGCCGCCCTGCTTGGCCTTGCGCCACGCCAGCGCCACCTCGACGCCCACCGCATCCGCGTCATAGTCGGCGGCCTCCAGCACGAAGCCGGCCCGGCCGATGCCCCGGTAGTTGTAGGACGTCAGCCCGCCCTGCCGGACGTGGAAGGCCTCGTGGATGAGGAACAGCCGCAGGCACTCCTTCCAGTCCTCTTGCGACTGGAGCCGAGCACGCAGCGTCGAGAGCCCCAGCAGCAGCTCCCAGTCGAGCTTCCACTTCCCCGCCCCATGGCGGAAGAGCGGCGTGGGCTCGAAGGCGGGGTCATCCTCGATTTCACTCCGCAGGTAGGCCTGTCCATCGAGGTGCTCGACAAGGGACTGCTGCTCGGGCTCCTTGAGCCAGGCGACCAGTTCCTCGTGGACCCGCTGAACCTCCCGGAGCACCCGCGTGGCGTTGAGCTTGTCCTCCGCCGAGGGGACCCGCTGCGCCACGGCGCGGCGGGCACGGATGTCATGAACCCTCTCGTAGAGTTGCCGGTCCGCGTTGAAGTGGAGGAGCGTCAAGGGATGCTGCGTGGTCGAATTGACGGCAGTCCCCAGCGCCGCCGCGAGGCTGACCGGCGCGTCGATGGCCAGGACCACGGACTCGGCCCCCTCCAGCAGCTCATGCAGCTTGTCGAGCACCTCCCGGAACTGCACCGCCGCGCGCGCCACCTGCCGCGGATTCTGGACCGCCATGTGAGACGGCCCCGCCACGGGACGGAGGCAGACCGTCGTCAGGATGGACGTCTCCGGCAGCCACGCCGACACCTTCGAACGGACATTGTCCCTGATGGCGCGCGTCACCTCGACGACCAGCAGGACATGGCCCCGTCCACCCTGACGACCGGTGGGGAGCCCCTCCACCTGGAAGAAGTCCTCCGTCGCGGGCGCGGTCATCCGGTCATACCCCAGCGACCAGGAGCCGTCCTGCGCCTGCTGATAGACGCAGACGGGCCGGCGCGGCAGCCGCGACGCCAGCTCGAGCATCAGCGCCAGGGGCGCGCATCCGAAGATGTGGACGGGGAGATGTTCGAGATGCAGCTCCGCTTCCCGCTTGAGCAGCGCCGCCGCGAAGCGCTCGTGCTCGCTGAAGGCCTCGCTCCAGTCCTGCCCCGGGAGGCTTCGGGCAGCCCGGGACGGGTCGTGCGGGTGCAGGACGACGGAGGCCACGTCGCGGTCCCCCTCTTGACCGTGCCGATTCAGGGTGTCGCGCGCCGTGGCCTCGACGACGGGCCGGTCCTGCTCGTAGCGCACGATGAGCGCGCGCGTCCTCGGGGTGATGGGGATGTCCTCGCTCCGCATGTCCGCTCCTGGAAAAAGGCTTCACCCGAGAGGACGCGAAAAAGGTCTGAGCCCCATCGCTGCGCCGTTCATTTTTCCGGAGGCCCGCCGAGCCCAGGGCTCAGCGATACCGGTACAGTTCGCCGAAGAGCGCACGGAACCGCTGGTGGGCCTGCTCCGGGCGCACGTCGCGCTCGCTCAGCGCGAGATGCACGGCCCTGGCCGCGCCCTGGAGCGCGTTGCGTGCGGCCATCCGCTGTCCGCTGCTCATCCGCGCGTCCACGTTTCCGCCCAGCCCAGCGGGGTCACCGGTTGGCCGGTCCACGCGGCCCGCCATGAAGGCGTAGAGCGCTTCGAGCCCCTCCAGGTAGCCGACGGGCGCCTGGGAGAACGCCTCGTAGCCCATCACCTCCAGATGAAACGAGCGCAGGGGGCTGGAGCCATGCTGGCGGTTCCAGTGCTTCACGGCCTTGATGAGCGGTTTGAGCTTCTTGCCCGCCCGCTCGTTCGCCGCGGTGCTCAGCTCCTTGTGAATCCGCGGGTTGGTGCGAATCCACCGCCCCGTGTTCCCCTCGGGAATGAGGAAGAGGTCCTGCGTGGGGTGCTGGTAGGCGGGGACGACATCGAACTCGATGCCGGACGTCGTGAACTCCAGGTGCACGGAGTGCTGCTGGAGGATGGGCAGCTCCTTGTTCGGCCAGGTCTCGTGAAGCGCCTGACGCACCCGCTTGAGCGCCGCATCGGGCGTCTCCGGAGGCGTGGAGGATGCCCGCCCCACCACCGTGAAGATGTCGATGTCGTGCAGCGGCCGGATGGCGGTGCTCCGGCTGTAGGAGCCCGACAGGAACGACGTCTCGCACCCCGCGAGTCTCCGGCTCAGCGCCTCGCGAACCAGCGTGTGCTGCCTGCTGACCTCGTCCCGCTGTCCCTCGGTCAACTCCAGTGAGCTGATGAACCGCTCCAGTGCCTCGCCGACACTCCACATGATGGCGCCTCCCGCGCTGTCTTCCCCTGAGGACGCTCCCGGCGCGGAAAAGGCATCGCGGCCAGCGTGCTTTCCTGGAGGCAGCGCGGCTCAGCCCAGGCTGGAGGTCAGCGCGAGCACGTCGGAGAGCGGGGGACGCTGTCCCGCCACCTTGTCGAGCATCCGCGAGACCATCGCGACGGTGGCCTCGGGCGCCACACCTTCGAGCCACTGCATGGGCGGGCGCTCCACCACATGCTGGTACATCAGCTCGCGCTCGGCCTCGCCGGGGAACGGCAGCCGCCCGGCGAGCATCTGGAACCAGAGGACGCCCAGGGCATAGACGTCCACCTCGGGCCCCACCCGCTTGGCGCTCACCCACTGCTCCGGCGCCATGTAGTGCCGGCTCCCCAACAAGGCCTCTTCCACGGTCGACAGCGGCAAGCGGGAGTCTGTCTCCGCTGGCTCAGCCATCCGCTTGGCGAGCCCAAGGTCCGACAGCCGGACGTCCATCACGCCCGGGGTGTCACACGCGAGCAGCACGTTGGCGGGCTTCAAGTCCCGGTGGATCCAGCCTCGCGCGTGGAGCAGGGACAGCACCTCCGCGAGCTGGTGGACGACGCGCGCGCAGTCAGCCGCCGCGAAGCGGCCTCCCTCCGCCGCGAGCCCCTGCTCCAAATCTCGCGGCAGCCACTCCAGGACGAGGTAGGGATGCCGCTCCTCGATGAGGCCGAACGCCAGCCCCCGCACCAGATGCGCGTGCCGCAAGGCCAGCAGCGACTGCGCCTCCTGAAGGAAGCGCGCCACCATCTCCGCGTGAACGCCCCACCGGGCCGCGAGCACCTTGATGGCGACCCGCCCTCCGTTGGCGTCGTGGCCCTCGTAGACATCGCTCGTCGCCCCCACCGCGGCCCGGCGTCCGATGCGGTATGCCCCCGCCAGGGTCCCTTGCGGCAACATGCCAGACACGCCCCATCAAGTACGGGTGGAGGGCTTGAGCGCACGCAACCGCGCCACCCAGTCCAAGGCCTCCCGCAGTTCGCCCGCGCATGACGGGTACTCCGCGATGAAGGCCTCCATGTTCAGTCCCGCATCCCTCCGGCGGAAGTACACCGCCAACGCGGCGCTCACGTCGGTGTCGTCGTGGATGGGACTCGCCTCGCCCCGCATCTGCTGCCGCAGCGTGCTCATGCCCCGCTGCAACAGCGATGACACGGCGGCATGTGACTTCTCCATCCGCAGCGAGGCCTCTTCCACGGTGAGTTCCTCCAACCAGAAGAGCGAGAAGGCCTCACGCTGGTCCGGTGTCAGGAGCGCGAACTTCGTCAGCAACCTGCGCCAGTCCTCGTGATGGGCGGTGACCTGGCTCGGCGTCCGCTCCTGGGAGGGGACGGCCTCGGACTCCTCTCCGGCGGGTATCATCCCCCCGGGGACGTACTTCGTCTCTCTCGCCTCCGCGCGGATGACGTCCATGGACTGCGTGAAGACGACCTGCTTGAGCCAGGTGACCCACTCCCCCTCCGTCTGGCCTCGGAAGGACGCCAGCTTCTCGAAGGCGCGCAGCGCGGATTGCTGGAAGATGTCTGAGGGGCGCGTGGCCCCCTGGAGCCCCAGGGCAGGGCTCTTGGACGCATGTCGCTCCAACGCCGTCCAGCTCTGGCGAAACAACGCATCCATCGCCGCGTGCTCGCCGGCCCGTGCCCGCCGGAGCAGCTCTTCGAATGACGCTCCCTCAGTGGATAGCGGAACCATCACATCCCCCTCGTTATGGCGTGTTGTCTTCACATGACAGGGCTCGGAAGCGCACGTCCTCCGGGTCCTGCGCCAGGAAACGCTTCACCAGGGTACACCGCCGCTGACGCGACGCCTGCCCCTCGCCATCCTGTCCCATGGCGCGCCCCACGTCCTCGCTGCCCTGGAGCGCGCCTGCGTACATGAGGGCGAACCGCTTGTTGGGGGGCTCTCCCTCGAGCAACTCCTGACCCAACCGCCGTGCCTCGGCGTAGCTCGCCGCCGCCTCGGCCAGACGACGCCTCTCGAAGTGCAGCCGTCCCTCCGCCACCAGGGTCCGCCCCAAGGTCCAACGAAAGAACTGCTCGCCACCTCGAACAGCGAAGCATTGCTCCGCGGTCCGCCGCGCCCTGCGGAGGAGTTGCTCCGCGGCAGCGAACTCCCCGGCCTGGATGGCAACCTCGCCCCGCTGCGCGAGCGCCACCGCTAGCAGCGCCTCGTTGTAGGGTTCAGTGTTCAGCTCGTGCAGCGCGATGGCGCGGTTGAACAGGGCGGCGGCCTCCTCCAGGCGCCCCTTCGCCCATTCGAGCTCCGCGCGCTCCGACAGGCTCACCGCGAGGCTTCGCCGGGCATCAACCGCGGAGGCCCCCTCCAGAGGCTGCGCCTCCATGTATCGCAGGGACGCCAGAAGGTGCACACCCGCCAGGTCCCAGTCTCCACGCGCCATGGCGACCTTGCCCAGCTTGGAGTCGTTGAGCGCGAGTTCCCATTGCAGGTCTTCGTCAGCGGGCCAGTCGCCGAGCCCGGCGCGAATCGTTCGAAGCGCACCGGTCAACCGGCTTTCGGCTTCGGCCAGGGAGCCGTCGTAGTAGGCAACATCCCCCAGCCGGTGAGTGACGCGAATGGAGGCCAGGCGCGCCTCACGCCGCGCCTGCTCGGACATCGGCAAAGACGCCAGGGACACATTCAGGTCCATCAGCAGCTTGTGACGGAGGGCGAGCGTGTGGGCCAACCGGCTCAAGTTCCAATCCGCTCCCCCAGAGATGCTGTCGGCCACCTGGACGAGCCGCCGGAGGTTCGCCTCCGCATGTTGCCGCTCCTGCTCGGCCCGCACCGCGTAGAAGAGGATCGCCACGCTCGCGAGCGCCGCCAGCCCCAGGAGGAGCCGCCGGCGGTGGACGCGACGACGGGACAGTCGCTCCGCCGCCCGGAGGAAGTCCTGAGCGCGTTGGCTGAGGGCGGGCGCGTCCCAGCGGACTGGGGTGTCGAAGCCTCGCCGGTAGTGCTCCAGCAACGTCCCGGTGGGGAGCCCCTCCAGAGGCCGCCGCGCCTGCTCCCAGGCGCTCGCCACACCTTCCAGGTCCGACTGCCGCTCCAATAGGACTCGCTCCTGCTCCAGCCAGGACGCGAGCGATGGAACCCGGTGCAGCAAGGTCTCATGCACCAGCTCCACACGCTGGAGGGACGGAGTGACCTCCCCCGAGAGCATGATGAGTCGAAGTCCCGCGTGCTCCGAGGGGGACGGCCCCGACGGGATTCCAGACAGCCGATGGAGCACCTCTTCGGCCAGGGCGTCATTTCCCGCCGCCGCGAGCACGTCTTTCCGGGAACGAGGGCGGCGTGTATCCGCCGTGCCGCGCCCCACCTGCACCAACTCCAGGAGGAGCCACTTCGCCCGCTGCTTGCCCTCCACGCCCAGTCGCTCCAGCAGCGCCTCCGCCTGGAGGGCCAGCGCCCCTCCGACGCCCCCCAGCCGCTCGTAGTGCTCGTGCGTCAGCGGCGCGCCTCCGCTGAGCGTCCACATGCTCTGCAAGGTGTGCCCCAGCAATGGGAGGCGTCCGCCTTCGCTCCGGACGTCCCGCACCATCCGCTCGGCGAGCCCCTCGCTGAGCCGAAGCCTCGCACGGCTCGCCATCCCCAGGACGACCTGCGACAAGGCCTCGTCGCCCATGGGCAGCAGCGGAAGACGAGCCGCGGCGTGGAGGTGGTGCGGGAGCGAAGGCATCTGCTCGATCCGGTGGATGAAGTCGCTGCGAAGGCTCGTGAAGAGCCGCAGCGGCGTCTCCGGCGCGGCGAGCGCGGTCGAAAGCAAGGCATCCACCGCTGCCAGTTCGGCGCTGCCCAACGTGAACAACTCCTCCATCGGCTCCAGGACCAGGAGGAGACGGCACGCCTTGGGCGTATGCGCCGTGACGAAATCGTGGAGGGCGACCGGACCGCTCCGAAGGGACGCCTCGATGTCGTCGCGCAGCCCGGCGACGCCAACGGCCGCATACGCGGCGGAGAGCGCCTCCGCGAGGTGACGCAGCGGCGTATCCGAAGGCCGCATGGTGGCGATGAGCCATCGTGGCCCCGCGTCGGAAGACAGCGTCTTCAGCTCCGGCAGCAGCGCGGCCTGGATGAGCGAGGACTTCCCAACCCCGCTCGGCCCCTCCATCTGCACCCAGCGCAGGGTCCCCAGCCGCGCCTCCTCCACGCGTTCGAGCAACGCCCGGGTCTCCTCCTTCCGGCCGAAGAAGAGCTCCGCGTGCGCCTCCGTGAAGGGCGCGAGGCCAGGGACCGGACACACGTCCGCCTCCCACGTCCAGGAGCGCTCGAACATGGCACGGCAACGCTTCATGTCGGGGCGCGCCGCGGGCTGCTTCTCCAGCATGTCCGCGACGAACGAGGCAAGCGCCGCGGGCACGGCCGGCACGAACTGCTTCAGGGACGGCGGCACCTCACGCTGATGCGCGGCCATGACCAGCACCGGCTCGTCCGCGTCGAATGGAGCCCGGCCCGCGAGTAACTCGAAGAGGACGACGCCCAACGCGTAGACATCCGCGGCCCCCTCCACCTTCGCGGCGCTCAGGAACTGCTCCGGCGCCATGTAACGGAACGTCCCGATGAGCGCGGCTTCGTGCGTATGGACCTGCGTGGCCTGCAGGTCCTCCGGGCCCTCCGGAACCTTGGCGATGCCGAAGTCCAGCAGCTTGACCTGATGGCCAGACGCCAGCGTGGGGTCCGGGCACAGGAAGATGTTCTCTGGCTTCAAATCCCGGTGGACGATGGCGTTGGCGTGAACATCCACCATGGTGGCGGCGATCTGCTCACAGATGGCCAGGGCGGAGGACAATGGAATGCTCGACTGAGCTTGCATCCACTGCCTGAGCGACTGGCCCTGCAAGTGCTCCATGACCAGATACGCTGTGTCGTCGACGCGGTCGAAATGGAGGATGCGGACGACGCCCGGATGCTCGAGCAGCGCCAGTGCCCGTGCCTCTCGAAGGAAGCGCGCCAAGCGCTGTGGGTTCTCCTTCGCCGCCGAGGAGGACAGCACCTTCAAGGCCACCTGATTGCCCACGCTCTCGTGGACCGCCGCGAAGACCTGTCCCATGCCACCACTGCCGATCAGGCGCAGCAGCCGATAGGGGCCCATCCGGGTTGGAGCTGACTGAATCAAGACTGCGAGAGCCTGCGCCGCATGGGCATTTCCAGTCCAGTCCTTGACACCTCTGGATTCACGCTCAATCCAGAAACCAAGCCAGGGTCTTCCGCACCCCGCCTGTACTTACGAAGGAGCCCTTGTCAGCCCCTACCTTTAGGGTCTCTACACTTCATGACCACCGTCTTCGACCTCATCCTGCGCAGGCTGGTGCAAGGCCATCCCGAGCAACTGTTGCTGCTCCTCTTCGGTGGCCAGCCCCCGGACTTCATCAGAATGGCGGACTCCAGCCTTCCACAGTCCGAGCTGCGCGCGGACACGGTCATAGTCGTGGAAGCCCATGGAGCGCGCTTCGCGGTGGACGTTGAAATCCAGGCCCAGGCAGACCCGCACTTCGCGGCGCGACTGCTCGACTACACAGTCCGCATCCACCGCCGGGAAAAACTCCCCGTGCTTCCGGTCGCCATCTACCTCACGCCTGAGGCAGAGGGTTCGCCACCTCCATATGGTTTCGAGTGCCCCGGAATCCGCGTCCTCACCTTCGACTTCCAGGTGGTCCGCCTTTGGGAAGTGGACTACCTCCAGCCCACCCTGCAAACGGCTGCCGCCCTGCTTCCCCTCTCTGTCCTGGAATCATGCACGGGGCCCGAACGAATCGCCTGGGCCGAGTCCCGGATCCGTCAGGCACCGAGCCTTTCGACGGAGGAACGCCTAGACTTGCTCGTGGTACTCGGCACGCTGGCATCCCGCCGGTTCGGGCAGGACAGGCTCAGTCATCGCCTGAGGGACATCATGATTGATTCACCGTTCTGGGAAGAGCAACGCGCGAAGGAGAGAACCCGCCTTTGGAGTCAGCTCCTGCTGACCTTCGCCGAAGCCCGAGGCCTTACGCTTCCTTCCGATGCCAGTGAGTTGCTCGCACTGTTGGACGCGCCCGCCCTCGAGTCCCTCGTCAACAAGGCCGTCACCACCCCGGACATCGCGGCCACCGAGCTGCGCGCCATCCTCACGCGCCAGGGCCACTGAACCCGCCCGCTACTCCTTCACCGCCCCCGCCGTAAGCCCGGACACAATCCGCCGCTGGAACAGCACCGTGAGCGCCACCAGGGGCAGCGTGGCCACCACGGAGGCCGCGGCAATCTCCCCCCAGGGCTCACGGTACTCGCTGGCGAACAGGCTGATGGCCACGGGCACGGTGCGCTTCTCCGGCGTGGAGAGGAACGTCAGCGCGTAGAGGAATTCATTCCACGCGAAGATGAAGACAAGAATGGCCGTCGTCGCCAGCCCCGGCGCGGCCAGGGGCAGCAACACCTGCCGGAAGGCCTGGAACGGCGTGCAGCCATCCACGCGCGCGGCGCGGTAGAGCTCGTCGGGCAGCGCCCGGAAGAACGACGTCAGCACCCACAGCGTCAGGGGTAAGGCAAACGTCGCATACGGCAATGCCAGTCCCACCAGGCTGTCTCGCAGCCCCACCGTGCGTAGAATCAGATACAGCGGACTCACCGTGGCAATCGGCGGGAACATGCTCACTGCCAGCGCCGCGCTCAGCAGCAACCCCTTGCCACGGAACTCCAGCTTCGCCAGGGCGAACGCCGCCGCGGCGCCCACCGTGAGACAGAAGCCCGTGGTCAGCGCCGCCACCACCAGCGAGTTCAACACCACGCGCAGGAAGGGCCGCCCCCACAGGACGCTCGCGTAGTTCTCCAGCGTCAGGTGCGAGGGCCACGGCCGGGTCAGCTCGCCATCCGGCCACAGGCTCGTCAGCACCTGCCAGCAGAAGGGCCCCAGGAAGAAGGTCAGGAACGCCACCACCGCCAGCGCGGTGCCCAGTCCCGGCCTCTTCATCACGCCGCCTCCTCTCGCCCCAACAGCCGCAGCCACACCGCCGCCAGCAACACCACGCACAGGAAGGTCGCCACCGACAGCGTGCTCCCGTACCCGAAGTCCCCTGAACGCATCAGCGTCTTGTACGCGTAGATGCTCAGCGTCTCCGTCGTGTTCGCCGGCCCGCCCTCCGTCAGCACGTAGATGGCGTCGAACACCCGGAACGCATCGAGCGAACGGAACAGCAACGCCAACAGCAGCGCCGGTTTGAGCAGCGGCAGCGTTATCGAGACAAAGGTCCGCCACGGCGAGGCCCCGTCCACCCGCGCCGCCTTGTACAGGTCCTCGGAGATGCCTTGCAGGCCCGCGAGCACCAACAGCGCCACGAAGGGCGTCGTCTTCCACACGTCCACCAGGATGGCCGCGTGCAACGCATACCCTGGTGCCCCCAACCAGTTGATGTCCTGCCCGGGCAACAGCCGGTTGATGACGCCGTACTCGGGGTTGAACATCCACGCCCACAGCCGAGCGCTCACCACGGTGGGAATCGCCCACGGCACCAGCACCGACGCGCGCAGCAGCCCCCTTCCAGGGAACGCCTTCTGGAGCAGCAACGCCAGCGGCACCGCGAGCAGCAACTCCACCGTCACCGCCACCGCCGTGAAGTACGCCGTGTTTCCCAGCGCCGCCCAGAAGCGCGAGTCCCCCATCAGGTACGCGTAGTTCTCCAGCCCCGTGAAGCGCCGCTCGCCGAAGACGAGGATGAAGCGGTGCAGGCTCAGCCACACCGCGGCGAGGATGGGGTACAGCGCCACGCCCCCCAACACCAGCACCGCCGGCGCCACCAGCAGGTACGCCTGCCTCCGCTCCCGCGCCAGCGAGCCCCTTGGATTCATCGCCGCGCCTCCCCCGGAGGGGCCATCCCCACCCGCGAGCCGCACGCACGCAGGGCGCCACCACCCGCCGTCATCGTGCCAGCGCGCCGCCGCCCTCCTCCGCTGAAACGGTGCGTGCTCACGGCCCCTCCCCCGTCAGGTGGTCCACCTGCCGCTGCGCGCGCTTCAGCGCGGCCTCGGGCGTGCGCAGCCCGGCCACGGCGGCGGAGAACTCGCTCTGGAGCACATCCGAAATCAGGTTGTAGTACGGCGTCACCGGCCGAGGCTTCGCGCGCTCCACCATGGGCAGCAGCCCGGCGATGAACGGCGCCTCCTCGCGCAGACGCGCATCCTGGTACACGGCGGGCCGAGGCGGGTTGCGCGCGTAGTTCAGCGCCAGCACCCGGTTGGCCTCCGGGGACGTGAGGTGCGCAATCAGCCGCGCCGCCAGCTTCCGCCGCTCCGGCGACACATGGGCATTCACGGCCAGCTGCCACCCGCCCAGCGCCCCCGAACCCGGCTCACCGCTCACCGTCGGCAGCGGGGCGATGCCCACCTTGCCGCGAATGGGCGAGTCCGGCTTCTGCGCCTCGCTCCACGCATACGGCCAGTTGCGCATGAACACCGCGCGCCCTTCCTGGAACACCCGCCGCGACTCCTCCTCCGAGAAGCCCGTCACCGTCGCGGGCGACACCCCGCGCTCCACCAGCCCTCGCAGATACGCGAGCGCCTCGCGCGCGGGCGCGTCATCCAAGAGCACCCGCCCATCCTCCGACAGCGCCCGGCCGCCGTGCCCCCACAGCGCCTCGTACACATTGCAAGACAGTCCTTCGTACTGCCGCCCCTGCCACACGTAGCCCTGGAGCCCGGGCGTCTTCGCCATCGCCTCGCGCGCGAAGCGCTCCAGCTCCGCGTAGGTGCGCGGCGCGCGCGGCACCAGGTCCGTGCGGAAGTAGAGCACCCCCACGTCCAGGTACCAGGGCACCGCATACGTGCGCCCCTCCACCACCACGGCCTCCACGGGGCCGGGGAAGAAGTCCTCACGCAGTTGCTCGGGCGGGAACTCCGCGGACAGGTCCGCGATCCACCCCGCGCGAGCGAACTCGGGCACCCAGACGACGTCCGCCACCAGCACGTCGAAATCCCTCGCCCCACCCTCCAGCGACGTGAGGAAGAACTGGTGCGCCAGGTCGGACGCGTTGGGCAGCGCCTCCGTGACGAGCTCCACCTCCGGATTCTCACGCTCGAAGCGCGCCAGCAGCTCGCGGAACGGCTCCGGCGGCCCCCACAGCGGCTGATACTTGAAGACCAGCCGCGTGCGTCCCCCGGCCTCGCCCGACGCGTCCTGCCGCCGGCAGCCCCAGACGCCCAGGCCCACGACGAGGCCCAGCGCGAGCACGATGGAGGAGACGCGTCTCATGCGCGGGCATGACTCCAGCCACCCCCACCCCCGTCAAGCCCGGGAATCCGTGGTCGGTCCGCGCGTCAACATCCCGGAAGTCTGGCGCACTGAATGAAAACAAACTTTCCAGACATCCAGGCACGTCGCGCAAAGACAATCACGCCCGATGAGTCATCATGAACCAAGGGAGAGCCACGATTCGCTTGGAGGCTGCCTGAGCGGTATTCTCCCCCAGGCAGGAACAACTGGGAGGGGGAAGCGATGAAACAGCAGCCTCGGGATTGGCAGTGCGGAGCCCACCGGGCCCACTTCGAGGAGCCAGACACCCTGGTCGCGGAGTTCAACGGCCTCATCACCCTGGAAGAGGTGAAGGAGACGGTGACGCTCTACCAACAGACGGCCACCGACCATGGCCAGTACTACCTCATCGCGGATATCGGCCGCTCGCAGCTCGAAGCGGCCGGACGCCGGTACATGTCGGAGAAGGCCAGCTCCGACTGGTACCACGCCATCCTCTACGTCGGCGCCGACATCGTCATGCAGACCTTCGTCAAGGCCATTGCCCTGGCGCTGCTCTTCACCGGCAAGTCGACCTTCGAGACGGTGTTCGTGAAGACGCAGGACGAAGCCCGCGCCTGGGTGGCCCAGCACCGGCTCCGCCTCAAGAGCAAAGCAGGCTAGCGGGTCAGGAATTCCACGCCCAAATTGACAGGCATGCATCTCGCGCTATTCCCTGGTGGGCGTTATGCTCACCAGGGTTTCTGGAGGGAGTGACATGCAGCAACTGGAATGGAAATTCGGTTCCCACTCGGTGCGCTATGAGGCGCCCGACGTCGTGCAGGCGACCTTCGTCGGTCCCATCGACCTGGATGAAATCAAGCGCGCGGTCGACGTGTACGGGGAGATTGCCCAGCAATACGGGCCCTACTACCTGATCGCCGACATCGGCCGCTCCCAGTTGGGCGCGGAGCCTCGGCGCTACCTGTCGGAGAACGGCAAGGCGGACTGGTTCAAGGGCACCGTGTACGTCGGCGCGGACGTGGTGCAGCAGACCTTCGGCAAGGTCATCGCGCTGGGCATGCTCTTCACCGGCAAGGCGCGCTTCGAGACGACCTTCGTGAAGGACCACGAAGAGGCGCGCGCCTGGGTGGCGCAGCACCGCCAGAAGAACAAGAAGAAGCTGGGCTGAGCCTCCGCCCTATTTCCCCCCTCATGCCCTGGAGTCCTGACCACCCCACCCGGTGGGCACGCTCCAGGTGCGCCCTCAGTCCGCCCGAATGGCACGCTCTGAGTGAACTTCCGCACACTGTCCGGCCCTGGTCGCATTTTTACTGGAATCAAACGTCAATACTAAAAACCAGTGAAGATGAAAAAGTGTGCCCTTATTGGCAATAAAGCCAGGATTCGTTGTATAGGCGGATTAGGGGAGCCCCACCCTGCCCGGTCGTTCCTCGCTGGCTCCCCACACCCCTGACCCACCGCCTGTAGGGGCCTGGCCCCTCCATTGCCATTCACCCGTTGCAGACGAACCGCGTGCCGGGGGGGCCGCGCTCGTCTGGCGAGCCACGCCATGCCTGTGTCCGTGCAAAAGCAGGAAGAGACCGGAGTTCCAGCCCACGCGTCCGCGGGCCGTTGTCCCCACCTGGGTGCCCAGTACAACCCGTTCACGGGCCCCCACGCGGAGGACCCGCACGCCTTCTTCGAGAAGCTGCGCAAGGACGAGCCCGTCAGCTTCAGCCCCATGCTGAACATGTGGCTGGTCAGCCGCTACGAGGACATCTCCCAGGTGCTGAAGAGCCCGGCGCAGTACTCCAACCGGGACATGCTGGCGAGCGGCACCCACCTCACGGACGAGGCCAAGGCCATCCTGGACCAGGGCTTCCCCACCGCGCACGTGCTGCTGGGCATGGACCCCCCCGAGCACACCCGCCTGCGCCGCCTGATGAACCGGGGCTTCACCGCGCAGCGCATCGCCGGCATGGGCCCCTTCATCCAGGAGATGGCCACCACCCTGGTGGACCGCTTCGCCCAGGACGGTCAGGCGGACCTGGTGCAGCAGCTCGCCTGGCCGCTCCCCGTCCACGTCATCCTCGGCGTCATGGGCGTGCCGCAAGAGGACGTCTGGAAGATCAAGCGCTGGAGCTCCGACTGGCAGCAGCTCGTCTTCGAGTACGTGGCCCCCGAGCTCCAAGTGGAGATGGCGAAGGGCGTCATCGAGTTCCAGCAGTACTGCATCCGCCTCATCGAGGACCGGAAGAAGAACCCGCAGGAGGACCTCACCAGCTACCTGGTGGCCGTGGAGAGCGACGGCGAGGCGCTGAGCATGCACGAGCTGGTCATGGCCGTGGGCGCGTCCATGCTGTCGGCCGGCCATGAGTCCACCACCGCGCTGATGGCCAACGCCTGGAAGCTGGCCCTGCAGCATGGCCTGTGGCAGCGGCTGCGCGACAACCGCGACCTGGTGCCGAAGTTCCTCGAGGAGTCCAGCCGCTACGACTCCGTCTCCCACGCCATGATTCGCACCGCGAAGGAGGACGTGGAGCTGAGCGGGGTGAAGATTCCCCAGGGCTCGCGCCTGCTGCTCCTCTTCGCCGCCGGCAGCCGGGACGAATCCCTCTGCCCCCATTCCAGCAAGCTGGACGTGGACCGGGAGAAGGTGCCGCAGCACCTCACCTACGGCCGCGGCACCCACTTCTGCCTGGGCGCACCCCTGGCCCGGCTCCAGTTCGAAATCACGACGAACATCCTCCTGGACCGGCTGCCGGACCCGAAGCTCGTCCCCGGCCAGGACTTCGGCACCTGGCAGAGCCTGGTGCTGCGGCAGATGAAGCACCTGAAGGTGGAGTGGACCCCCACCTGAGCCCACCCTCCCGGGAGTGAACGAGGGCCTGGCGACCGACACCGGTCTCCAGGCCCTTGTCATGTCCGGAGCCCCATGACTTCCAGCGCCGAGCGGACGATTTCCTACAAAGAAGGGTAGAAACCCACCCCACTTGGAGTGAATGGGCGGGACAAATCAGACCCCCATGGGGTACAGGATGACCCGAACAGGCGCGCTCACTCTGGAATGCGTGCATTCCAGAAAGAATTTTCTTGCCTCACCACCCGTTTCCGCGCGAAAGAGTCCAGGAACACCCTGCTTCCGAGTAAAGCAGAAGGAGCCCCCCGACATGTACGCTCAAGTGGTGGATGAGGCAGACATTCAGTTCGCGCACCGAGTGGACCGCAAGGCGCTGGCGGCCATCACCCGGGAGATGTCGAAGGTGAACAATGGTCGGGCGCTGTGGGCCATGGCCTGTCAGTGGCTGGTCATCGCGGCGGCATTTGCCTTCGTTCTATTCGTGGACCGCTGGTGGGCCTGGCCGCTGGCGGCGGTGCTCATCGCCACCCGGCAGCACGCGCTGCTGGCGCTGATGCACGAGGCGGCGCACTACCACTTCCTGTCCAACCGCAAGGTGTCGGACGTGGTCAGCGACCTGCTCTGCGCCTTCCCGCTGAACATGACGACGGCGGGCTACCGGCACGAGCACATGCTGCACCACCGCTACGTGAATACGCCGAAGGACCCGTACCTGGCCGGCCAGCTGGTGGACGCCTCCTGGCACTTCCCCCGCACGCCGGTGCGCGCCACGGCCGTCTTCCTGGCGGACGCGCTGGGCCTGTACGCCCCCAACCACCTGAAGGTGGTGCTGCCCTGGACGTACTGGGGCCGCCTGGTGGGCCGCGCCCAGCCCCGCATCTCCGCGGGCGAGCACCTGCGCTACTGGCTGTACGTGGCCACGCTCGTCACGGTGCTGGTGACGACGGGCGCGTGGCTGCACTGGCTGCTCTTGTGGGTGCTGCCGACGACGACGGTGATGATGGCCTTCTTCCGGATGCGCGCCCTGGGTGAGCACCCCATCGAGGAGACGACGTCCGGTGACGAGACGCGCGAGACGCGCGACGTGCTGGGCACCGCGCTGGAGAACTTCTTCATCGCGCCGCTCAACGTGAACCTGCACCTCACCCACCACGCCTTCCCCTCCGTGCCCTTCTACAACCTGCCCGCCATGCACGCGCAGCTCGACAAGGCCGGCCTGTTGGAGGACGGCGTGAATCAGTTCGACACGTACCTGGGTAGGGAGAACAGCCTCATCCAGTACCTCACGCGTGAGCCGGAGGCCTCCGCCGCCGCGGCCGCCGCGGCCCAGCCGTCGCGTCTGAGCCAGCCGCTCCACTCGTGAGGGTTGCCGCGAGCCAGGCCTCGCCCCGTGCCGTCCAGGTGTAGCCGGGGGGCTCCACCCAGGACGGCCGGCGAGGCTTGGGCCCGCGGTCAGAAGCGCCGCAGTGAGGACCAGGGGAAGGGCTTCCAGAAGGGCGTCACCACGTCCTCGCCCTCCAGCGGAAACCAGGGTCCGGTGTCGCCTCCCGCGGAGAGCACGTGGAAGTCCTGCGCGGGCATGAACCCCTGCCCCAGCAGCGCCACCTTCTTCCCCGCCGCGTTGGCCGCCACGTCCAGCACCAGCACCGCGTGCCCGGGGCTTCCACCCAGCACGAAGAAGTCCCCGGGCCGCACGTCTTCGCGCGAAGGCCGCCCCTTGAGGGATTCCAGCGAGTGCGTGCCCGCGTAGGTGAAGACCATGTCCAGCCACGTGCGGAAGCTGGCGCGTGAGGCATCCGGCGCCGCGCCGCGCACCCACGACACCTTCGAGCCCGCTACCCGCGCCCGGTCCCCTTCCGCGTACCGAGGCCACTCCGCCAAGTGCCCGCTGGTGAAGCGGTAGGCGAGGCGCTCCCGCTTGCCGCTGGCCCAGAGCCACTCCGCATGGAGGCGGATGACGGAATCCGCGCACTGCTGGAGGTTCGCGGTGCCCACGTCCAGCTCCGCCACCGCCGCCAGCCGCGCGTCATCCGACGCCAGAATCCGCCCACCCTGGTGGCTGAGCACCGGCGTGCCGTCCGGCCTCAGCGGAAGGCCTCGCAGCCAGGCCCCGAAGGACCCCTTCACCACCGGCACCCGCGTGTAGCCCTCCGGCGGCGCCACCGCGGCATCCAAGGGGCGCACCACCGCCTGGGCCGGCAACCATGCGTAGCGCGCCAGCTCCTCCCGCGTCGCGGGCCGGGGCTGGCCCTCCTCCGCTGCCCCCTCGGATACAGGGAGCAGGCACAAGGCCCACAAGAGCGCCCAGGCCCACGGACGAAAGCGGCCCTCGGTGGCGGGCCAGGACGAGGAGGACGAGCACGGCGAGCAGTCGAACGCGGACACGAAGCAGCCATCTCCAGGAGTCAGGGCGGCACGACAGGTGGCGCCGTGGGTTGGAGGTTTCTCACGGACCTGGAGTTCCCTCATGCTCGCTCGAGCCCAGTCGCTCCCTGACTGCCCCGCGTTCCCGGGGGTGGGTCTACCGCTGAACGCTCGCCGCCCCCGGAACGTGCGCGGCTGGGACCGAGCACTACCTTGAGTCGTATGCGCCGACAGGCGAGCCTCGCGCTGCTCAACACCTTGTCGCTGACCCGGCTGCCCCTGGCGGTGGCCTTCATCCTCGTCCCGGATGCCTGGGTTCGCGCGGGGCTCGTGGTGCTGGCCGCGTTCACGGACTTCCTGGATGGGTGGATTGCCCGGCACAAGGGGCTCGCCACGCGGCTGGGCGCGCTCATCGACCCGGTGGCCGACCGCGCCTTCATGGTGACGGCCATCCTCGTCTGCTACCTCGACGGGCTCATCAGCGGGGTGGCGGTGCTGCTGCTGGTGCTGCGCGACGTCGGCACCACCGTGGGCTTCTTCGTCGCTCGCCTGGCGCCCAGGTTGCGCTCGGTCGAGCTGAAGGCGCGGATGCTGGGCAAGGCCGTCACTTCCTTGCAGCTGGTGACGCTGCTGTGCGTGCTGCTGTTTCCTCCCGCGGTGGTGCCCCTGGTGGCGCTCATCGGCGTGCTGTCCTTCGCGTCGGTGGTGGACTACTCCCACGCGGTGCTGAAGGCCCGGGAGCGGGACGCCGGACCGCGGCGGATGAAGCCGGAGTCCGGCGCGGCATCCTCGGGTTCCTCCCTGCCGCCGGTGCGCAAGTAGGGCCGCGGGCGTCAGGGCTGCGCCGCCGAGTCCGCGGGCTGGGCTTCGGGAAGGCCCAGCACCCGGGCCCTTTCGATGGCGATGGCGGAGCGCTCGCCCTCGCTCATCTCCATCCAGACTTCATCCATGTCGTCGAGCAGACCGTCCTCCTCGGGTGAGTCGCCTTCTGGGTGCCGGGTGCGGACGAGCCGCAGCTTGTTCAGGAGTGCACGGTAACGGTCGTAAGCAGACATGATGGGAACCTCCCCCTCGGGGACGAGCATCGGGCGTGCGACTGACGAAGCGTGGATGGGCCTGGCACCTCACTTCCCAGCCGGAGTGGAGGGGAGCACGGAAATCTCCATGGTCCGCTCTTCATCCAGCAGGTTCACCACTGCTCGGACGTGCTCGCCGGGCTCGAGCTTCCGCAAGGCGATGTTGCGCCCGTCCCGGAACACCCGCGTCCGAGGGTCCACGCGCAGCGTCAGCGGCGGACCATCCCCGACGGCGATGGCCACCTCCGTATCGCCCACGGAGCGCACCACGCCGGTATAGACGGCATCCACCACGGCCGTCCCCGGAGGCGACGGCACGTCCGAGCCCTCAGGTGGCACGTCATTGACGACGCCCGCAGCGCCGGTGCCTCCCGTGCCCTGCTGGGCAGCCGTTTCCCGCTGAGGACTCACCACCCTCGCGCCTGGAGGAATGCCCGCGCCGCCCGTGCCCGTGACTTGCCCCCGGAGCTGCGTCACCTCCTGGCGGAGCTGCAACAGCTCGGCGCGCAGCTGGTCCACTTCGCGCTGGAGCGCCGCGGCGTCCGTCGAAGTCAGGGCTTGTCCTGCTGGCGCCTGTTCCGTCCGCGCGGGCACCTGCTGTGTGCCTTGCGCCGTCGCCACGCCGCCACAGAGCAGCATGGACAGCCCCACGATACCCAACACCCACAAGCTTGCTTTGCGCAGCATGAAGCCCTGACCTCCTTTCCGCTTCAAAGGTGGGGCCTGCCGGGTGACGGACAACCACCGGCCCGGCCGGGATGCGCTGGGAGAGCCACCCACCTGCCGGGCCACCGCCTGCTCCCATGGGGACCGCCCGCAGCGCGGAAATTCTTCGAGGCCGCGCTGAAACTCCAAATCGCCTCGCGTCACTCCCTGGGCGCCGGGCCTGAGCAAGCCTGGTCCGGTGGTGTCACGCGGCGGACCGCGGCGCCACGGGTGTGTCTTTTCCTGGAGAACACCATGTCCAAGTCGTCTGTCTGGGTGAGCCTGAGTGTCGGTCTGGCGTTGGGTTTCGTGGGGGGGCGCGTGGCGCGTCCCACGGAGCTGGCCACGGGAACGGCCCATGCGGCCAACCTCGCGGCGAAGACGCCCGCCCCCGGCGCGCGTCCGCGTGCGCCGATTTCGCCCACCGTCTACAAGGTGCCGGTCAATGACTCGCCGACGGCGGGAGCGGAGGACGCGCTCGTCACGCTGGTGGAGTTCTCCGACTACGAATGCCCGTTCTGCGCACGTGCGAATGGCACGGTGAAGCAGCTCCAGGAGCGCTATGGCCGCAAGCTGCGCGTGGTGATGAAGCACCACCCGCTGGCCAACCACCCGCGCGCGCGGCCGGCGGCGCTGGCGGCGCTGGCGGCGGGTGAGCAGGGCAAGTTCTGGGAGATGCATGAGGCGCTCTTCACCAACTCGCGAGCGCTGAGCGAAGCCGACCTGGAGCGTTACGCCATGAAGGTGGGCCTGAACATCTCGCGCTGGAACCAGGACCGCGCGGACCCGCGGCTGGCGGAGCGCATCCGCCAGGACGAGGCACTGGCGATGCAGTTGGGCGCCACCGGCACGCCGGCCTTCTACGTGAATGGCCGCTTCATCAGCGGGGCCCAGCCGCTGGAGGTCTTCACGGGCGTCGTGGACGAGGAACTGAGCAAGGCGGAGGCCCTGGTCCGGACGGGCGTGCGGCCGGTGGAGGTCTACGCACGCACCATCTCCGCCGGAAAGGACAGCCAGCCCACGCAGCAGATGATGCCCGAAGAGCCGGCCATCCAGCAGGTGGACGTGGGCACCGCGCCGTCCCGGGGCCCGGCCGACGCGCCGGTGACGGTGGTGGCCTTCTCAGACTTCGAGTGCCCGTTCTGCGCCCGCGTGGTGCCGACGATGAAGGCGCTGGAGGCCGCGTATCCCGGCAAGCTGCGCGTGGCCTTCAAGCACCAGCCCCTGGCGCAGCACCCGAATGCGCAGATTGCGGCGGAGGCGGCCATGGAGGCGCACGCGCAGGGCAAGTTCTGGGAGTTCCACGACGTGCTCTTCGCCAACCAGCGCAAGCTGGACCGGGCGTCGCTGGAGGACTACGCGCGGCAGGTGGGCCTGGACGTGGGCCGCTTCAACGCGGCGCTGGACTCGCGCAAGCATGACGCGCACGTGTCCGCGGACGTCGCCCAGGCCATGCGCGTGGGCGCCACGGGCACGCCCACGTTCTTCATCAACGGCCGTCCGGTGACGGGCGCCCGGCCGGTAGAGCACTTCCGCGCCATCATCGACGACGAGCTGCGGAAGGCGGCGCGGTAGTCACGCGGCAACTCACGGCTCCGAGGCCGCGACCTCTGAATCAGAGACCGCGGCCTCCGGCTCCGGCGGCCGTCTCAACACGCCCACGTTCGTCACCTCGCGGGCGTTGACGTTGAACTCCACCGTCCCAAGAGAGGTGCGCAGCACGTGTTTGCCCGGCTTCAGCCCCGGCACGAAGATGCGGCCATCCAACAACGTGTAGTGCGACGCACCGACCCACTCATGGTTGACGGTGATTGCCTCGCGGGAGCCCCAGAGGTGGTCGTCGCCGAAATCCATCATCCCGGCGACGGCGCCCGTCTCCTCCAGGTGGATGTCGACGGACACGCGCTCCCCCTTCCCGCCTCGGACCACGGCGCTGCCCGCGCGGCCATCCGGCAGCCACGCGAAGATTCGCCCCGCGCCCACCCGGGGCGTCACCACGAACTCGGGGCCATCGAAGCGGACGTGCGCATGCTCATCGGCTGAGTTGCCACACCCCCGCCCCCGTGGACCGGGCGTCTGTGCCCCAATCCAGGCCCCCTTCACCGGCGAGCCGTCCGGGAGGAAGACGCGACCGGAGACCTCGAAATCGCCAGGGTCGCTGGAGAACCACGGCCACACCTTCCCTCCTTCCTTCATTTCGGAGAAGGGGAACGCGATGACCGCCGGAGCACCGGGCGCCAGCGTCACGTCCTTCCGTGCCGACACCGCCCGCCCGTTCCGGCGGCCCCACACGGAGACGGAGTGGCGCCCCGACTCGGTGATGCCCGTGAAGGTGCCGTCCTCCTGGGGCCGGAGCTGGACATTCACGTGGACGGACTCCACCGACTCCGCCCCACGCCGGCGCCCCATCACCGGCTTGACGGTGACCGGAACGAACGCGCCCAGTTGGAAGTCGAACCGCCGCACCTCGCCGGCGGTCAGCTCCGCGCCCACGGACCGGCTGAGCCCCTCTCCCTCGGGGGAGAAGGGCGTCATGCTGACGGAGTAGCCCGGCGTCACGCCATCCAGCGTGTAGCGCCCCTGTGCATCCGTCGTGGCCCAGACAGGCGTCATCTCCAGCAGCATCGCGTCACCGTGCGCGACCAGCCGGACACCCGCCGCCGGCCTCCCGTCATGCTGGAGGACCTGCCCCTCCACGGCGGCCCCTGGCGGCAGCTTCAACTCCACGAAGAGCGAGCCCCCGGCAACCACGCCCACGTCCCGCTCACAGAGCTCGGCGTGTCCGGCCCCTCGCGCACAGACGGTCATCACGCCCGCGCCAGGCGCCATGAAGGTCGCCTCGCCCGACGCGTCCGTCAGCGCCGTCTCGTCGGGCAACTGATGTCCCAGGCCAGTCGTGAACAGTCCTCGGAGGAGGGATACCCTGGCGCCCGCCAGCGGCGTGCCGTTGTCCTTGGAGACGGCCCGGACCCGAATCGAATCCGCCGCGCCATCCATCGTCGGCGGCGGCAGGGGGAGCGGCGGCAGGGAGGGGAGCCGCGCGAACTCCGGAAAGGGCACCTCCACGAGCACCGGCTGCGCCGCCCGCTCCGCGCGCCACATGCCCAGGCCTCCGAGCACCGCCGCCATGGCACTCAGGCCAATGCCCCAGCGAAACCCGTGCATCATTGAACGGCCCCCAGCTCCAGCAGTGGAACCGGGAGGCTATCACTGTCCGTCCGGGTGGCACATCCCGGCCCGGCTACTCGCTGCCGTAGCCCGCGCTCTGAACGTCGATGAGGCGGCCGTTCTCGAACGTCACCACCTGCATGAAGCGGCGCGGCCCGAAGTTGTAGGTCCACTCCTCGTACTCCCGGGTGACGGAACGCCGCTCCGTCGTGACGCCCCCCGTATTCCTGTCCGGCGTCACCGAGCCCGCCGAGTCCGTCACCGTGCGGAAGTTCTTCGCCGCCGGCTCCCCGCACTTGGCGAGCACCTCGGTCTTGAGCGCCCCATCCGCCACCAGCGCCTGGCCACAGCGGAGCGAGGCCGCCTCCGCCGCCACCGGCATCCCGGCCATTGAAAGCACGACCGCCAATCCGAGAGCACGCATGAGTTGTCTCCTCTCCATTCAGGTCAAAGGGGCAGGATGTCCGCGGGGGCGGAGCACGCTACGCGTAGGGGTTGTAGAACTTCGCGAACGTCGCCTTGGCGAAATCGCCGAAAGTCATTCCAGGCTGGAAGGCGCCCACCTTCTGCTCGGCGGGGTCCACGCCCTCCGGCGGACGCAGGTGCATGTCATTGTCCGGCTGCATGAACACCGCGAAGGTGGCGCGGGAGATGTTGCGGCTGGCCGGATGGGCCAGCGCCTGCACCGCGTGCGGCGTGGACCGCAGCAGCCCGCCGGTGACAATCTGGGAGCTTTCGCCAATCTGGAAGGCCAGGCTGTCCTTCGGGATGACGACCTTGCGCTCCTCGCCCGTCCGCGTGCGCACGTACAGGCCCGCTTCCGGGTCGGGCACCGGGATGTCCTTGCGCGCCGGCTGCTGCGCGCCCGGCTCGGCCTCGAAGTACATGGCCGGGCAGAGCGCCGTGAGCGAGCCGTGGTCGCTGTGCCAGCCGCACCACGAGTCCCGCGTGCGCGGCGTCGCGTCCTCGTTGATGGCGAAGTAGTAGAGCAGCCGCGCCTTGCACGCGCGCGAATCGCGAATCGTCCGAGCCAGCGCCGCGTCCGGTGCCAAACGGCTGCCCAGCCTGGACTGCACGTACTTGTCGCATTGCTCGGCGACCAGCACGCCCACGTCCACCATCCGCTGGCCCAGCGCCATGAAGGCGGGCCGCAGCTCCGGGAAGTCCGCCTCCGGCCACACGTTGGGGTGGTAGTTCTCCGGGTGCTTCTCGATGAGCGCCGCGTCGGTGTGCGGCACGTCGTACTGCGGGTTGTTGTAGTACGAGCCCTTGAACTCGTCGAACTGGCCAGGGCGCAGCAGCTCCTTCCCGTGGCTCCAGCCGAACGAGTAGCTGCTGCGCGCGTGGACGTAGCGGTCCTTCACCTCGGTGGGCAGCGCGGCGAAGCGGAAGCCCAGGGGCAGCAGGTTGTCGCGCAGCTCGGCCAGCTCGGGAATGCCCCGGACGACGAGCAGGCCAATGCCGTCATGCCCGTAGGCGCGCTCGATGGCGGCGCTCAGGTCCGCGCCCGCCGCGAGCTGCGCATAGTCGAGAAGAACCACTCCGTCTTTCGTTTCCGCCACGTCGCTGCTCATCCCAGGTGCCTCGTGTCTTCTCCCCACGGTGCCACACCGGCATCCGCGCCGGGCAGGGTGTGCACAGGCCACCCGTGACAAGGGAGACGGGTGCCATACTGCCCGGTTTGGGCGCATGCGTGCCACCTGCGTCTCTCGGTGGCGGGCGGAAAGCCCCTGCCCCCTCCCTGCTCCCGTGCCAGGCCCCGCGCCCTCGTCCCCGAGGGCAGTCGCGCGCGGCGGCAACCAGGCTTCACATGGGGGGACGTGTTTCCTCTCACGAGGAGAACCCCGCGATGGAAAGCCCGCTGTATACCGGAGAGGTCCGTACCGTCGGAGAGAGCATGGCGCGCGGCACCACCGACGCGGGCGCCTTCAAGATATTCATGGACGAGCCCGTGAAGCTGGGCATCCCGGTGACGTTCGCCGGCAAGGCTACTTCGGGGGCGTGACGGGCACCGGCGCCACCAGGGGCGCGGCGCGGCCGGGCCGGGGGACGAGGAAGAGCAGCCGCCCCTTCTGCTTCATCATCCCCGCCGCCAGCTCCGCCTGCGGGCCCGCACCCCAGAAGACGTCCACCCGTCCTGCGCCCCGGATGGCCCCGCCCGTGTCCTGGTTGAGCACGAAGCGCGACAGCGGCTTCCACTGCACGGAGCCATCCGCCATGCGCACCGGGCGCTCGGTGTGGATGAAGGCCAGGCCACCCTTGGGGAACAGCCGCGCGTCCGTCGCGATGGAGCGCCCGGCAGTCACCGGCCGCCCGAGCGAACCCACCGACGCGGTGTTGAGGAAGCGGAAGAACACGTAGGACTCGTTGTGGTCGAGCACCCGGTGGCACTGCTGAGGATTCGCGGCCAGCCACGCGCGCAGCGCCTGCATCGACATCTCCTCCTTGGGGATGGCGCCCTCCTGGATGAGCAGCGAGCCGATGCTGCGGTACGGCTTCCCATTCGACGCGGCGTAGCCGATGCGGCGCCGGCTCCCATCAGGCAACAGCAGTGAGCCGCTGCCCTGCACCTCCAGGAAGAAGAGCGCCACCGGGTCCTTGGCCCATGCCAGCTCCAGCTTCCGTCCGCTGAGCCGCCCCCCACGGATGTCCCCGCGCGACCAGTACGGCACCACCTTCCGCCCGTCGAGCCGGCCGAAGACTCGCTCTGACTTGAAGCGCTCCGCGAAGGGCTCCAGTGGGACTTCAATCAAGTCGGACGGAGGCCCGTGGATGGGCACGTTGTACACGTCCGTGCGCGTCAGGCTCGCCTCGATGGTCGGCTCGTAATAGCCGGTGAAGAGCACCTGGCCGTCCTCGCCTCCGGCGGCCTCCAGCGGCTCGAAGTCCTCCAGGACCAGGGCCCACAGGGCCTCCTGCGTGAGGTCCTCGCGAAGCCGAGCGTGCAGGCGCTCCAGGGCGGTCCGCAGCTCGGCGATGGAGACCTGCCGCGCGCCGTAGATGAAGCGATGGTCGGATGGGCGGCTGCGCAGCCACACGAGGCTCTCCGCGACGGCGGTGCGCAGGGACGCGACGTCACCGTCGTCCCGGGGCTCCATCTTGCGGGACAGGCCGACGAGCGCGTCCTCGGGCTTGGTGACGGGAACGCGGGTGGGGCTCGGACAGGCCGAGGCGAGGAGCCCCAGCGCCGACAGCAGGAGGATTCGGAGGTGCCGCATGTCCATGTGGCTCCTCTACCTATCGCACCTGCCTCGGTGCGCGAATGGGGACTGGCGTGTGCCGGAATGAGCGAGCGGCCAGGCGTCAGCGGCCCTGGCCGACCGACTTCGCGGCCCGGGCCACCTCCTCCCGAGGCGGTCGGCGGGGATGTCGCCCAATCGTGCGGCCATGACCCACTCTTCGCCCTCCACCGCGCGGGCGAAGATGGCCCAGGTGGGCTCGCGCTCCAGATGGGCCCAGAGCGCGCGCAGCAGGGCGATGCGCACGTCCCGGTGCAGCCGCGTTCCGTCCAAGGCGATGAGGCGCTCGTAGGCGGCGTCGGAGCGCAGCTCGCCCAACAGGCGCACCACCTCCTTGGCGCCCCTGACCCGGGTGAGCGGCACACGCGAGAGCAGGGACAGCACGCGCTCATCCTCCAGGCAGCGGAGCAACGTGGGGAGCCCCTCGCCCTGCTCACACCGGGCCAGGACCCGAATGGCCTTCTCCCGCACCACGGGCCGGGCGTCATCCACCAGCGCGAACAGCGCCTCCTTCGGTGCCCCATCGGAAGCGCCGGACCGTGGCGCCCACGGTGGACTCGAAGCCCGCGCGGATTGCCACTGGGTCATCGCCTGCGCCTGCGAGGGCAAGGGCGACGCATCGCGCATGGCCGCGACGAGCTCCGGCAGGCCCGGCACCAGGCGCACACGCGCGCCTGGTTCCGGGCGACCTCCAGAAGCCAAGGCGCGGAGGCCCGCACCTCGTCCTCGGTGAGGTGCTCCCCCAAGCGATGCTCGCTCAGGAGGCCCCGCACCATGGGGAGCGTCGCCAGCCACGTCGCGCCCCAGGCGGTGTCCCTGGCGAAGATGCGCAGCACCAGCGCCCCCAGGAACCGCGATGTGTGTTCGGACAGGTCAGCCGCGTCCAACGCATCGCGCAGGATGCGCCCCAGCTCCACCATCTGGCGGACGCGAGCATCATGGTCGATACCAGACAGCTCGGCGCGCAGCTCGGCGCGGCGAATTTCAGGCATGGCCGCGGGGGATTGCCCTTCACGCCCAGGCCTGACAAACGGCCATATCCCTCTCAAATGGTTGATCAAAATCACGCGGTCGAGCGTCTTTGCGGCCCGGGACGACCCGGATGTGAGGCTCGGCGCGTATGACACGGTGTCCCAGGGTGTAGGCAGACCCGCGGCGCGCATGGAGCGCGACCCCGGCCACGGTGAGTGGGAGCAGGCCAGATGGGTGGGTCACCCAGTCGAGGAATGCCGGCGCACGCCTCGCATGTGGGAGCCCGGTCTTCGCGTCGCTCATGGATGGGCTGGCCACGGTCCGTCCGCCGCATGCAAGGCATTGGCCTCGCGGCATCTGCCTTGCTCGCGCTGTCGCCGGTAGCGCAATCCCAGGCGTCCCCGCTCACGGACGAGACGCCCCCTGCCGCGGCCTCCGGCGAAGTGCCGGCCACGAGCGCCCCACCCGTTCCGCCCAGGCTGCTGGAGAACTCGCCGGCGAAACTGCCCGAAGGCTTCCCGCTCACCCACCCCGTGGAGGTGGAGCTGGAGCTCACGCTCGACGAAGCGGGCGAGGTCACGGACGTGGGCGTCGCGCGAGACGGCGCACCGCCCGAGTTCGTCCGCACCGCGCTGCATGCGGCCACGGGCCTGCGCTTCCACCCGGCCATGTCCGGAGACACCCCGGTCGCGGTGCGACTGCCCTTCACCTACCACTTCGAGCCCGCCATCCGAGCCGCCGTGCTCACCGGCCGCATCCGGGCCAAGGGCACACGTAAGCCGCTCTCCGGCGCCGTCGTGCGCAGCGGCGAACACGTCGCGGAAGCCGACCCCCAGGGCCACTTCGAACTGTCGCTCCCGCCCGGCGAGCACACGCTGCACATCACCTCGCCCGGACACCGGCTGCTCTACTTGAAGGAGACCCTGGAAGCCGACCAGCGCCTGGAGGTCGTCTACGCCCTGGAGCCGCTCGCGCTGAATCCCTACGAGACGGTGGTGCGAGGCGACCGCCCTCGCACCGAGGTCTCCCGCATCACCCTGCATGACCAGGAGCTGCGCGAGGTCCCCGGCACCATGGGCGACCCCTTCCGCGTGGTGATGCTGATGCCCGGCGTGACGACGCTGGCCTCGGGCCTCTCCTACCCCGTGGTGCGCGGCGTGCAACCCTCCGCCAGCGCCTTCTATGTGGATGGCGTGCGCGTGCCCTTCCTCTACCACCTCATGGTGGGCGGGGCGGTGGTGCACCCGGACCTCATCGAGACGCTCGACTTCCAGGTCGGCGTGCCCTCCGCGCGCTACGGCAGCCTGCTGGGTGGCGCGGTGGACGCGCACATCAGCCGGCCTCGCGAGGACGGCATCCACGGCAGCGCCTACGCGGACCTCATCCACAGCGGCGTCTTCCTCGAAGTGCCGCTGAAGGACACGGGCACGGTGGTCGCCGCCGCCGCGCGCATCAGCTACACGGGCCTCATCATCACGCGCGTGGCCAACACCCTCACCGCGCCCTCTTCCTTCACGTCATCCGATGGCAGGCAGTTCACCAGCGGCGGCGACCCGAAGATGTACGCGGACTACTGGGACTACCAGGCTCGCGTGGACCAGCGCGTGGGACAGGGCCAGCTCCGGATGCTCGCGATGGGAAGCTCGGACGCGGTGGGCCTGACGGCGCGCGCGCCCAATCAGGACTCCGGCGGCGTGGGCCTGCTGTTCCACCGGGTGGACGTGCGCGGCCGTCACCCCTTCGCGGGCGGCGAGGCCGAGCTGGGCCTGACGTTCGGCTACGACAAGCTGGGCATCGACTTCGCAGACGACGGCAAATACGACGGCGAATACACCCTGAAGCAGGGCAACGTGGCGCTGCGCGCGGGCTTCACGCGCGAGCTGTCGGACGCCGCGCGGCTGGAGCTCTTCGGGCAGCTCGAACGGCGCAGCGCGGACGTGGTGGCCATCGGCATCTTCAGGCCCGTCGGCCCCGTGGAGGGCCCAGACGCATATGACCGGCCCGACATCCTCGCCACCTTCGCGGGCGTGGGCGCGCAGCTCACGCTGAAACCGTCCGCGCGTTGGGCGCTGGTGCCCGGCGTGCGGGTGGACAGCTACCACGGCTTCGGGAGCCCCACGATGCTCGCGGTGGAGCCCCGGCTCGCGGTGCGCCACGCACTCACGGACACCGTCACCCTCAAGACGGGCGCGGGCCTCTACCACCAGCCCGCCACCGTGCTGCTGCCAGTCCCCGCCGGGGAGATGCTCGCGCTGGACCGGGGGCTGCAACGCG
Organism: Myxococcus xanthus; assembly: GCF_006402735.1. Lineage (NCBI taxonomy): Bacteria > Pseudomonadati > Myxococcota > Myxococcia > Myxococcales > Myxococcaceae > Myxococcus > Myxococcus xanthus. The sequence goes on from NZ_CP017174.1 coordinate 9,097,681, forward strand.
CGATGCAGTTCTCCGCGGGCGCGGAGTGGCGCCCGAGCCCGGAGCTGGAAATCCTCGCGGAGGCCTACTTCAACCCGCTGCTGCGCACGCTCGAGTTCAACTTCGAGGACGTCCTGAGCAACCTGCGCCGCCGGGGCCTGGAGGCGGACGACATCCAGGGACGCGGCCGCACCTACGGCGTGGAGCTGATGGTGCGCCGGCCCCTGGGACGCAACTGGTTCGGATGGGCCACCTACGGCTTCAACCAGAGCCAGCGCTTCGAACGCTACGCGCGCGTGGGCCCCGACGGCGAAGAAGTGGGCCAGGCCGAGGGCTACCTGCCCTACGCCTTCGAACAAGCCCACACGTTCAAGGCCGCGCTCAGCTACCGCTTCCCTTTCGTCACCGTGGGCGCGGTGGCGCACTTCAACACCGGCCGTCCGGAGAGCGGCCAGTTCGGCTACCGCACCATGCAGCCGGGGACCACGGAGGACGGCACGCCGGAGTGGCGACCCGTGAGCCGCGACGCCGTGGGGCGCCTGCCGCCCTTCTTCCGGCTGGACGTGCGCGCCTCCCACAGCTGGGCCTTCAACAACTTCGTGCTCGACGTCTACCTGGACGTCTTCAACGTCACCGCGCGCAGTGAGGTCATCAGCCGCAAGTACGGCTTCGAGGAGGCCTCCACGGGAGCCATCGACAAGCTGCGCGTCAGCACCATCGACGTGCCGGTCATCCTGCCCACCCTGGGCGCGAAGGGGACCTTCTGACCATGACTCGCCTCACGCCCCTGCTCCCCCTGTGCCTGTCGCTCCTGGCGTGCGCGATGGAGCCGGATGCCCCCGTGTTCCTCTCCGGCACCGCGCAGGAAGCGGATGGCGCGCCCTGGCGAGGAGGGCCGCTCCTCCTCACCCGCCCGCTGCCCGTTCCCGTCCCAGCGAATACACCGCCCCGCGTGCGCTTCGAGCCCTGGGCCGAGGTGACACCCGACGCGGACGGCCTCTTCCTCCACCGCCTCACCGCGAGGGAGACCGGCGCGGACGAGATTGTGCGTCCCATCCCCTGGGCGGCACCCAATGCCTTCCAGCTCCTGCTGCCACCGCGCGCGGACGGTGGCAGGGACCTGATCGCCATGGAACTCAACCGGGACTCGGACGTGCCGCCCCTGCGCCTCTGGAACAGCAACGTGCGAGCGGCCGAGGCCCCAGGCGGCGTCATGCTGGCGTGGAATGACATGCCGCAGGTGGCGGACATCCCCGAGCCCCACTACTTCGTGGAGGCGCGCGGCCCCACGGGACGTGCGTGGCTCATCCGGACCGGAGAGCAGGAAGCGCCCTGGCTGGGCCCGGAAATCCTCGAGGACTTCACGGACGGACACGCCCACGTCCAGGCCTTCTCCTCGGGCGCGCGCGTCTGGGTCCACACGTCGCTCTACTACTTCGCCGTCCACGACGCCCCGCCCTTCCGGCTGCCATTCGAAGGACGCGTGCCCATCAGCCGTGGCGCGGACTGCCGCGGCGGCCGGAACGTCGTGAGCCCCTGCCCCTTCACGGATGGCCGGCTCGAGGCCGTCAACGTCCCAGGGCCGCCTCAAGCACTGGCCACGGAGCTCACGCTCATCCTGCCCCAGCCTCTGCGGCCCCGGCAGGTCGTCATCCGGGGTGCCCGGGTGGTGGGACCTCCCGAGCAGGTGCTGCACGTGGAGGGCTCGGTGGACGGGAATGACTGGCAGCTCCTGAGGACGAGCCCCGTGCTTCCCGACCCGACCTCCGGGCCCTACCTGGACGAGACGAACTCGGACTCAGGTAGCCAGGAACTCTATGTGCGGCTGGAGCTTCCGGTGGACGTGCCCGAGGTCCGCGAGGTGCGCGTGTGGTTCGGGAAGCCGCTTCCAAACGGCGGGCCGCCTCCCTTCAAGCAGAGCATCAGCACGCTCCGAGAGGTCTCCCTCTTCGGAGCGCCCTGACGTCGCCGCTCAGTTGGGCGGGGCGGGCACGACGAAGCGCCCGTCCGCGCCCAGGCGCAGCCGCGTGAGGTAGCGCTGCTGGATGTCCAGGTAGAGGTCCTTCCCATTCGGGAAGAGCTTCACCGACGGCACCAGCAGATGGTGCTGCGGAGGCGTGCCCAGGGCCGCCCACGCGCGACGGCCATCCGTGCCCAACACCACCCAGCGGGTGGTGTTCGCCAGGGAGTCCTCGGTCGGCGCCAGCTTCATCAGGAAGATGGCGTGCTTGCCATCCTGCGCCGCCCAGGTGTCCACGAGCGACGCCTTCCCTTCCATACCGCCCAGCCCCCAGGAGCTCACGATGCAGTGGCCGCCCTCGAAAGGCCGGGCCAGCGTGACCAGAACCCAGGGACTCGGCTTGCCCTCGTCGGTCGTGTGTCGATGAACCACCAGGTCGAGGGGACCACTGGCGAGCGTGAACTGCTTGTGGAAGTCCCGTGGAATGGGGTCCTTTTCGGACCGCGGACTCAGCAGGTCTACGTTCGCATGCCAGGTGCGCGCCTCGCGCCCCTCGTAGGCCTTGTCCTCCAGCGCGGGCTCGTCCGCGATGTCATCCGGACACGCCTTTCCCGAAGGCGCCACGGTGGCCGCCGAGGAGCGCTCACCGGGCAGGTCCAGCTCAATGGGTCCCGACCTAGAGCCCTGTGGCGCGGACGACGTGCCCGAAGACGTGGCACACCCCGACCACCAGCAGCCCAGCACCAGGCCACCCAATCCCAACCACTTCCTGTTCATGAAAGACAGCCCCCTCGGCGCGCGCGGCGCCCCTGACAAGGGCCGTGAGCATGCCACGCCCTCGCGCGGGCTACAGCGACTCCGCGCGCGAGGACGGGCTGGGGCGATGCAGACTCAGATGAAGTAGTCGGGGAGCAGCTCCGCCCCGGGCACCAGCTGGTACTTGTCGAAGTCCGTCACGCCCACGCCGCGGAGGACTTCCTCGTCGATGCAGAAGTTGCCGGTGAACTCGCGGCTCGGCTTGGTGAGGATGGCGTAGGCCGCGTCCGCCATGATTTCCGGCGTCCGGCAGCCGCGGATGGTCTCATCCCCGCCCAGCAGGTTCTGCACCGCCGCGGTGGCGATGACGGTGCGCGGCCAGATGGCGTTCACCGCGATGCCGTCCGAGCGCAGCTCCTCCGCCATGCCCAGCACGCACATGCTCATGCCGAACTTCGCCATGGTGTACGCGACGTGGGGCGCGAACCAGCGCGCCTCCATGTTGAGCGGCGGCGAGTTGTTGAGGATGTGCGGATTGCTGGCCTTCTTCAGGTACGGGATACACGCCTGCGAACACGCATACGTGCCACGCGTGTTGATGCCGTGCATCAGGTCAAAGCGCTTCATCGGCGTCTCGAGCGTGCCCGTGAGGCTGATGGCGCTGGCGTTGTTCACCAGGATGTCGATGCCGCCGAAGGTCTCCACCGCCTTGGCCACGGCGGCGGCGATCTGCTGCTCGTCGCGGATGTCCACGACACAGGGCAGCGCCTTGCCACCCGCCTTCTCGATTTCCTCCGCCGCCGTGTAGATGGTGCCGGGGAGCTTGGGGTGCGGCTCCGTCGTCTTGGCGGCGATGATGATGTTGGCGCCATCCCGGGCAGCGCGGAGGGCAATGGCCTTGCCGATGCCACGGCTGGCACCGGAGATGAACAGCGTCTTTCCCTGGAGATTGGACATGGGGTGTTCTCCTATCACGAACGGGCGTATGGCTTCCGCAGCGCCACCTTGGCGAGGGACCCCATCACTTCGCCTCCTCGGAGAAGGCACGCTCGATGAGCATCTGCATGGGGGCGTGGGCCGGTAGCGTGCCAAACGTCTGTCCATGCGCCCCGCCCAGGCGGGACTCGCAGAAGGCATCCGACACAGCGGTGTTGCCCGCACGAATCAGCAGCGACGCTTGGAGCGCCAGCGCCAACCCCTCCACGATGGTGCGCGAGCGCGCCTCCATCGAGTCCGTGTTGGCCAGCTCCTTGCCCAACCGCGCGGTGGCCTCGTCGTAGGCGGGGTGCCCGCCCTGCGCGGCCAGAAGCTCGGCGAAGAGGGCTTCCCGGCTGGCCGGCTCTCGCGACGCCGCGCGCAGCACGTCCAGGCACTGGATGTTGCCGCTGCCCTCCCAGATGGAGTTGAGCGGGGCCTGCCGGTACAGGCGAGGCAGGTTCGTCTCCTCCACGTAGCCCGCGCCGCCCAGACACTCCTGCGCCTCGTTGACGAAGGAGGGCGTGCGCTTGCACACCCAGTACTTCCCCACCGCCGTGGCGATGCGGCAGAACGCGGCCTCCTTCTCATCCCGAGGCGTGGCGTCCACCGCGCGGGAGACGCGCCCGGTGAGCGCGACATGGGCCTCCAGCTCCAGCGCCAGGTCCGCCAACACGTTGCGCATCAGCGGCTGGTCGATGAGCCGCTTGCCGAACGCCACGCGGTGGCGCGTGTGGTGGATGGCCTGCACCAGCGCCTGACGCATCTGCCCGCTGGAGCCAATCATGCAGTCCTGCCGCGTCAGCGCGACCATCTCCAGGATGGTGGGGACACCGCGGCCCTCCGCGCCCACCATCACCGCGTAGGCACCGTGCAGCTCCACCTCCGAGCTGGCGTTGCTCCAGTCGCCCAGCTTGTCCTTCAACCGCTGGACGCGGATGGCGTTGAGCGCGCCGTCCGGCGTGAAGCGCGGCATCAGGAAGCACGACAGGCCACCCTCCGCGTGCGCCAGCACCAGGAAGGCGTCGCTCATGGGCGCGGAGAAGAACCACTTGTGGCCCACCAGCGCGTAGGGCTGACCGGGCCCGCGGCCTTCACCCAGGCGGTGCGCCTTGGTGGTGTTGGTGCGCACGTCGGAGCCGCCCTGCTTCTCCGTCATGCCCATGCCAATGGTGGCGCCTGACTTCTGCGCGGCGGGGATGAAGCGGCTGTCGTAGGACGCCGAGCTCACGCGCGGCAGCCACTCCATCGCCACCTCTGGCTGGTGGCGCAGCGCGGGCACCGACGCGTACGTCATCGTGAGCGGACAGCTCGTCCCCTGGTCCGCCTGATTGTGCAGATAGAAGAGGGCCATGCGCGCCACGTGGGCGCCGGGCTTGTCCTCGTTGCGCCAGGCGAAACCCGAGACGCCGTGGGCCATGCCCAGCTCCATCAGCCGGTGGTACGCGGGATGGAACTCCACCTCGTCACGGCGGTTGCCATAGCGGTCGAAGGGCCGGAACTTGGGCTTGTTCTCGTTGGCGAGGAACGCCAGCTGCTGCATCTCCCCGCCCACCACGGGGCCGTACTTCGCCAGGTCGGCCTCCGCCCAGCCGCCGCCCTCGCGGGCCACCACCTCGCGGAGCACGGTGTCCGTCGTCCACGCGTCGTACACGAGCGGTGGAGGCTGGTTCGTGACTTCGTGCGTGAGGAAACCGGCGGCAATGGCGTTGCGTTCAGTCATGGTGAAGGTCCTCCTGGGGACAGTGCCCTGTTCCCCTGGATTACCGTGAACACGAGCGGCAGGCCATCGCAACCCGAGGGGCGGATGCGGCGTGTCACCGCTTCTTCGCCTGCTCCAGCTCCTCGACCAGCAGCTCCGAAACCTTCCGCACACGCGGTATGTCGAGCGCAGACTTTGCGCACACCAGGTGCAGCTCGCTGGTGGCGTAGGGCCCCAGGTCCAGGTCGAGCGGCACGAGGCTCCGCTCCCGCACGAAGCGGTGCCGCAGGTCGCCCAGCACCATGGCCCCCACGCCCGCCTCGGCCGCGGCCAGCATCACCAGGTAGTTGTCCGCGGTGAACACGGGCGAGAAGCCGGGGATGATGGACTCCAGCTGGGGATTGGGCGGCGTCGCATCGAACGGCGGCGCCCAGGCCACCCACGGAATCTGCTGGAGCGTGGGCCGCTTGGGCAGCTTCGCCTTGAGCGACTTCGCCACGAAGACGGCGTTGCGAATCTGCACCCCATACACGCGCTTCAAGTCCGCGTTCGGCGGGCACCGGGCCCGCAGCGCGAGGTCCGCCTCGCCGCGCCCCAGGTCCAGGTACTGAATCCCGGAGAGCACCTCCAACCGCAGCCCCGGGTACTTCTTCGCTACCGCCCCTGAGAAGGGCGCGAGGAAGTCGAAGCACATGTACGGCGCCGCCGTCACCCGCACCAAGCCCCGAGGCGACGTGTCCGACGACTCCGCCGCGCGGTGCAGCTCTCCCGCCCACTCCGCCATCTTCTTGGCCGGCGGCACCAGCCGCTCACCCGCGGCCGTCAGCACCGCGCCGTCCACGCCTCGGCGAAACAAGGAGGCGCCCACCGCGTACTCCAGCGCCGCCAGCCGCCGGCTCACCGTGGGCTGACCGATGCGGAGCCGCCGCGCCGCCCCGCTGAAGCTGCCCGTCTCCGCGATGGCGAGGAACAGCCGCGCGTCATCCCAGGAGATATCCATGAATGCATGACCTCATGCCTGAATCGCCATTTTCCATCCATTCTCGCATCGCTACCTTGCGCCTGTCTCGACGTGCAGGAGCCCCACCATGCGGAACCGTTCCCTCGCCCTCTCGTTCGCCGCCGTGTTCGTCACCGCCGCCCTCACGGGCTGCGCCGTCACATCACACGGCGTGCAGCCCTCCGCCCTCGGCAAGGCGCGCCCTTCGTCGGAGCTGCTGCCAATGCTGGCGCAACCCGGCCCGGTGGAGCTGGAAACGGTCGTCTCTTGCGACTGGGCGGTGGAGCGCGGAGGCCTCATCAACCTGGACCACCCCACCGCGAAGGCGGCGGGTCTGAAGGACGAGGACGAGCCCGTCCAGGTCTTCTTCCACGTCCTCCGCCACCCGGAGAAAGGCCTCTTCATCGTCGACACTGGCGTAGAGACGGCGCTGCGGGACGCGCCGGAGAAGGCCGCCATGCGCGGGCTCGTCGCCAGCGCCATGAACATGGAGAAGATGACGGTGCACGCGCCGCTGGGGGAGTGGCTGGCGAAGCAGCAACAGCCGCTGGCGGGCGTGTTCCTCACGCACCTGCACCCGGACCACATCACCGGCATGGCGGACGTACCCGCCGGGACGCCCATCTACACCGGACCGGGTGAAGCGTCCGACCGCGCCTTCGTGAACATCGTCGTCCAGGGCAACAGCGACCGGGCCCTGGCCGGCAAGCCGCCGCTGTCGGAGTGGACCTACGCGCGGGAGGACGCCGGCCTGTTCGACGGCGCGGTGGACATCTTCGGGGACGGCTCCGTGTGGGCGCTCTGGCTGCCCGGCCACACGCCCGGCACCACCGCGTACCTGGTGCGCTCCACGAAGGGCCCGGTGCTGCTCGCGGGGGACATCAGCCACACCCGCTGGGGCTGGGAGCACGACGTGGAGCCCGGCTCGTTCAACAACGACGCGGACCGGGCCACGGTGAGCTTCAAGAAGCTGCGCGCGTTCGCCCAGGCACACCCCGAGGTCGAGGTGCGCCTGGGCCACCAACACTGACGCGCAGGTGCCTCAGTTCCGGGTGTGCTGCCGGAAGAAGTCCCACATGATGCTGGTGCCGTCCGGTCCGGACGGGTCGGCGAAGGGATAACGCGAATCCCCACCGGGCCAGGCGTGGTCCATCCCCTGGATTTCGATGTGCCGCGCCACCAGCGAGCCACCGTAGACGTAGTCCTCCACGGTGTACCCGCGCCCGCCGGGCACCGTCGCGCGCGTCACCTGCGTGGCCACCGGACGGATGCTGTCATTGGCCACGCCGTCATCGCCGTAGTCACTGGTCTGCAGGAACTGCCGCACCGCTTGCCGGCCGTTGACGGAGTCGACCACGCTGTCCTTCGTCCCGTGCACGACAAGCACCGGCACCGTGTGACGCGGACGGCCCGAGCACACCCACGCGTCCCGGCCCCGGTCATCCGGGTGGTAGATGCTGCCGAAGAGCATGGCGAAGCCCGTGCCCGAAATCGTGGTGGCCGCCTTGTACATGGCCCCCGCGCCAATCATCCCCGCGGCGAACACGTCCGAGTAGCAGGCCAGCAGCGTCCCCGTGAGCACCGCGCCGGAGCTGACGCCGCCCACGTAGATGCGGCGCGCATCCACCGCGTAGTGCCGCTTCACCTGCTCCACCATGCCCACAACGAGCGCGGGCTCACCGTGGCCCCGCGTCTGGTTGAGCACCAGCATGAAGTTCCAGCACTGCGTGGGGTTCGCGAACGTCGCCTGGTTCGGGTACAGCACCAGGAACTTCTCGGCGTCCGCCTTCTCGTTGAGGCGCGAGAGGCCGGCGAACTGGCTCGGGTTCTGGAAGCAGCCGTGCAGCGCCACCACCAGGGGCAGCGGCGTGTCAGCCTGGTACCCCGTGGGCACCCAGAGCTGGAAGCCCCGGGTCCCTTCGATGCCATGAACCCAGGTGCCGGCGCGTGCGGGCGCAGCGGCGGTGAGCGTGAGGACGGCGAGCAGCAACAACCACGTGCGCGAGCACGCGACAGTGTTCCGCTTCATTGGCTGACTCCTTCGGGGTGGGGGAACCGCGCTCAGCCCGGCTGCCGCGCATCCACCGCGGCGTCCTCGACTCCGGCCAGGAAGGCCTCCACGGCTTCGGCGACCTTGTCGGGCTGGTCATGCGGTGACGCATGGCCGGAATCACTCAACACCTGGAGCCGCGCGTTCGGCAGCAGGTCCACGTAGGCCTGCTTCGTGGACACGGGCGTGTAGTCCCTGTCGGACGCGAGCACCAGCACCGGGCAGGTGATGCCGCCCAGGTGCCGCATGACGCTCCACCCCACCAACCCCTTCGTCGCGCGCAGGTACGCGTCCGGGTCGTTGGCGCTGAATATCTCCAGCGCGCGCTGACGAAGCGCTTCCTGTTCGGGCTTGGGAAAGAGCTTGGGCGCCAGGACCTTCGCCAGCACCGAGGGCCCCAGCAGCTTCAGCAGCGTCAGGCGCAGCCCGAACTCGAACTTGCGGCGCAGCGTGCGCGCCACCAGCTCCGGCCCGCTGTTGACGATGACCAGGCTGCGCACCAGCTCCGGCCGGTCCACCGCGAGCTGGAACCCCATCATCCCGCCCATGGACAGGCCCACCACGTGGACGCCGGTGAGTCCCAGCGCGTCACACAGCCCGGCGATGTCCCGGGCGAAGCGCGGCACGCCATAGGCGCCCGGCGGCTTTCCGCTGCGTCCGTGGCCCCGCGCATCGGGAACGATGACGCGATGGCGGCCCGTCAGTCTGGGTGCCACGGACTCCCAGTCCCGGCCTGAGGAGCCAAGGCCGTGAAGAAGCAGCACAGGGGTGCCCTCACCCGATTCCTCGAAGTAGAGGGAGAGCGCCTCGAACTGGAGCAACGGCATGTTCGGACCCCAGATTCAGGTAGGAAGCGTGTCGAACCGCAGGCCCGAAGCTACATGAACGAACGTTCGTTTTTCAAGAGTACCCCATGAGCACCTCCCCCCGCTCTCGCCTGCGCGCCACGGCCGCCCGCCTCCCCCCCACGGCAGCGGCGCCCCCCGAAGGCACGCGCCGGCGCATCCTGGAGACGGCCCTGCAGCTCTTCGCGAGCCGCGGCTATCACGACACGTCCATTCGGGACCTGGCGTCGGCCCTGGAGCTGCGGCCCAGTGCGCTGTACGCCCACTTCGCGGCCAAGGACCACGTGCTCGCGGAGCTGGTGCGCATTGGCCACGAGGCCCACTTCGAGGCGTTGGAGACCGCGTTCCAGGGCGCGAAGCCCACGCCGGCGGACCAGGTGCGCGCGCTGGTTCATGCGCACACGCGCGTCCACGCGGAACATCCGCAGCTCGCGCTGGTGGTGAACGAGGAGTTCTACGCGCTGTCGCCGGAGCTGGCGGCGCCCGCGCAAGCGCTGCGGGACAAGGCCAACGCCATGTTGATTGACGCCATCCGGCGCGGCATGGCCCAGGGGCAGTTCTCCCCGCTCCATCCCGAAATCACCGCCGCGGCGATTGTCGGCATGGGCTCTCGCATCCCCCACTGGTTCGAACCCGGCGGCCCCATCGCGGTGGAGACCCTGGCGAAGACCCACGCCGAGTTGGCGCTGCGGATGCTGGGAAGTGTCTCCGGCGCGTGAGGCCGCGCGACTAACCGCGCATCTGCCTGCGGCCGGACGCCACCTGGAACGCGTACACCGCCAGCGCGGCGATACCCACGAGGAGGACGACCCACAGCAAGCCGCCCACGACGGCGCGAGTCACGGTGAGCACGACCCAGAGCGCGAGCAGCCCCAGTCCCACGTAGAGCAGCCCCTTCATCATCGGCCTCCATGCCACGGGAAAGTCTCTTCATGGTAGGGACGCCCCGCGCGCGCGACAGGGCCCGGCTGCACGGTTGGTTGCTGACCGTTGAATTTTCCAGGCAGGCTCGCGTCAGAAGGCGCATCCACCGCAACGGCGAATCCTTCCTCACGCTGGATACCCTCACCATGACCACTCGCATGCTCTGGAAGCTCACGGCGCTCTCCCTCACCCTGTCCGCTCCCGCCTTCGCGGCGGACTGGCGCAAAGACGGCAACTTCCGGCGCAAGGAGGTCAAGAGCACCGAGGACATCGGGCAGGCGCAAGAGGACCGGGGCTTCGCGCTGGGTCTGCGCGCCGGCTACAGCCTCCCGCTGGGAAGCGCCGTGGCTTCCGAGCGGGGTGAAAACCCCAAGATGAGTGACGCGTACAGCGGCGCCATCCCCTTGCAGGTGGACCTGGGCTACTTCTTCAACTCGAACGTCTACCTGGGCGCCCACTTCCAGTATGCGCCCGTGCTCCTCGCTGAAGACTGCCGCTCCGAAGTCAGCTGCTCCGCCAGCCAGATGCGCTTCGGCATCAACGCGTCCTACCACTTCCGCGCGGGTGAGAAGTTCATGCCCTGGCTGGGCCTGGGCATCGGCTACGAGATGCTCAACATGAAAATCTCCGCGAGCGAGGGAGACATCGAGACCACCATCGGCACGGGCGCCCGCGGCATCGAGTTCGCATCCGTCCAGGCCGGCGCCGACTACCGCGTCAACGACACGTTCTCCATCGGGCCCTACCTGTCGCTGGCGGCCGGCGTCTACCAGACGGCGACCAGCAGCATCGAGACGAAGAACGTGCCCATCCTCGGCGACATCTCCGAGTCGGACTCGGAGAGCATCGACAACAAGGCGGTCCACGCCTGGATGTCCGGCGGCGTGCGGATGCAGTTCCGCTTCTAGGCCACTCCCGCGGTCCGCATCAGTCCAGCAGGTGCGGGTTGCGCAGGATGAGCAACCCCGCCTGCACGGTGGCGGCGTAGTCGTTGAGATGCCCGGCGTCGACGAGCACCGTGGCATCCCGGCTTCCGCCCGCGACCAGCGCCGCATCCACCTTCTTCGCCCCCTGGTTGTACGCGGTGAGCGCCAGCCGCCAGTCGCCATAGCGCGCGTGCAGGTCCGACAGCAGCGAGGCGGCGGCCTCCGTTTCACGCGCCACGTCCAGCCGCTCGTCCCGCGCGTCGCTCACCTCCAGCCCGTAGCGCCGCGCCGTCTCCGGGATGAACATCCACACGCCCGCGCCACGCATGCCCGGTGCCAGCGAGGGCCGGCCATCCGTCTCCGGCATGTTCGTCGCCGCGGATTCGACGACGGCCACTGCCAACAGTCCCTCGGGCAGGCCCTTGTCACGTAGCGGCGCGGAGAGCGCCTCCCGCTGCGTCACCAGGTTGGCCAGTGCGCGCTTCATGAACGCGCGTCCCTTCTCCGAACCGGTGAGCGTGTTGAGCCGAGCCAACACATGCGCGTCCACCACCACCGGCAAATCTCCCTCCGGCTGGCTGGACCGGGCGAGCGCCTGCGCCTCCGCGAGCGTCACCGCGCGGCCCTGCGCCACGCCTTGTGACAGCGCCGCGAGCGGCACCAGGACGAGACACAGCGCGGCCAGGAGCGCGGAAACACCCTGGGCACGGGCGGGACGAGGCTGGAAGAGCATCTGGATTCTCCGGGTGGTGGGGTGGGACATGCCGGTGACACCGGCGGGAAGGGAGGACTCGGGCCGCACCGACAAGGCCGCCTGGAGCAGACACCGCGCGTAGGCCTGCGCCGGGGCCCGGCCACTGGCCACCAGCGCTTCGTCACACGCCAGCTCCTGCAGCGAGGCCATCCACCGGGACAGGGCATATGCGCCCGGATGCCAGAAGAAGGCGCCCGTGAGGACGAGCCGCGCGAAGGCCCGGTGTGTGTCGCGCTGACGGTGGTGCTGAAGCTCGTGAAGCACCGTCAGCCGGAAGGACTCCGCGTCCTCCAGCAGCGCGGGCGGCACCACCACCCACGCGGAGGGCTGACGCCCGGCGCGAGGAAACCACGCGGAGAAGGCCGGCATGCCCACCTCGCCCAGCACCACGGCGACACGCCCCACGCCGCGCACGCGGGGCAGCGACTCCAACTGGCGCAGCATGCGCGCGTGCCGCACGAGCGCCCGCGCGATGAAGGCGCCTCCTCCCACCAAGAGCGCCAGCGCCGCCGCGGGCAGCACGGGAGGCAGCGCGGGCGCGGACTCCCGAGCCCGCGCAGGCTCCGCCACCGGACGCGGCTCCCACAAGGGCGCGGGCAGCCGTCCCGCGTGGCGCGCCACGGAACGCTCGAAGGTGAAGCGGGGCCCGGTGGGAACCAGCGCGTGCACGGCCGCGGCCAACAACGGCAGCACCAGCGTGAGCAGCAACACGCCGCGCGCAACCTTCAAGGACTGCCGCGCCGACAAGGGACGCCCCAACCATGCCAGCAGCGCCAACGCCAGCCATGCCAGCGGCGGCGCCACGGCGAGCAGCAGCGCCTGCGTCAGATAGAGCGACGCGAGCTCACGCAGCACGGCGCTCACGGCTTGCGGCCCTTCGCGTCGAGCAGCTTGCGGAGCTGGTCCACATCCGAGGCGGACAGGGGCACCGCCTCCACCAGCCGCGCCACCAGCGCGGAAGGCGTGCCGTCAAACACCGTCTCCACCAGGTGGCGCACGCTCTGCGCCTCATAGGCGTCGCGCGGCAACACCGCCGAGTACAGGTGGCCACGGCCCTGCTTGCGGCTCTCCACCACGCCCTTCTGCTCCAGGATGCGCAGCACCGTGGAGACGGACGTGTACGCCAGCGCGCGCTCCGGCGGCAGCGCGGCGAGCACGTCCGCCACACTCACCTCACCGAGGCGCCAGACGATGTGCATCAACTCCAGCTCCACCGGCGTCAACGGCCGTGGAGCCACTTCGGGCTCAGGCTTGCGAGTCACGAGCGAACCTCCGTGACGCGCAAACTACTAAGGACTTAGTTTCAAATCAACTAACCATTTAGTTCTCCACCGGCGGAGCACCCGGCCCTACACACCGAGCGCCTCCCGCAGCTCCGGCAGGCGCCGCGACTGCACCGCGCCGTAGACGAACCGGTCCGGCCGCAGCACCACCACGTCCGCGGCGCGCTTGGAGAACCAGTCCGCCAGCTTTCCGGTGACGTCCACCAAGGTGGGCGCGTCCTCCTCGGCGCCGTCCACGGCCTCCGCCGGAGGATGGAACGTCAGCATCCGGCCCCCCAGCGACTCGGCCAGCTCACGCGCCGCCTCCAGCTCCGCCGACGGCGCGTTGCCCCGGCACAGCACCGTGAACTCATTGCCCAGGGTGTCGTCCAACAGGACCTCCTCACCCGACGGCAGCTTCACGCGCGGCTGGATGAAGTACTCGCCCTTGTCGCCGAAGTAGTAGCCGCTCGCGTGCGCCGGGGCCTCCTTGAACTCGAAGCCCTCGATGAACTTGCGCACCCGGGGGATGCGCTGAAGGGTGCGCATCAGCGCGTCACGCGCGGAGGCCACCAAGGGGTTGCGCGCCAGGAACAGGTGCCCCACCCGGACACACAGCTTCTGCACCGCCTCCACGTGCGGCCGGCGCTCCTGCTCATAGGTGTCCAGCAGCGACGCGGAGGACTGCCCGTGCAGCACGCGTTTCAGCTTCCACGCCAGGTTGGACGCATCCCGCATCCCCGACACCAGGCCCTGGCCCATGAAAGGCGGCATGGTGTGCGCCGCGTCGCCCAGCAGGAAGACGTTGCCCTGGCGCCAACGCGCCGCGTTGAGGCAGTGGAAGGTGTAGACCTGCGCCCGCTCGATGCGCACCCGCTTGGGGTCCACGTACGGCGCGATGAGCTCGGCGATGGTCTCCGACTTCTCCAACTGCTCGCGCGTCTCGCCGGGCATCATCATGAACTCCCAGCGAATCTGATTCACCGCGCCGGTGGCCACGAAGGCCGGACGCTTCGGGTCGCACACGAAGCGGCAGATTTCCGGCGCCTCCCCGTCCACCACGGTGCCGGACACCGCCAGCCAAGGCTCGCCGTAGGCCCGTCCCGACATCGGGATTCCCATCACCTTGCGCACGGTGCTGCGCGCCCCGTCACACGCCAGCAGGTACTTCGCGCGGATGGAGCGCTGCTCCCCGGTGAGCGAATCGCGGTAGCGCACCGTCACCCCGTCGGAGTCCTGCACCACGGCCTCCACGCTCACGCCCTTGCGCAGCTCCACGTGCTCGAAGCGGTTGAGCCCGTCGCGCAGCGCGCCCTCCAGCAGCGGCTGGTGGAAGAACCACAGCGGCGTGTGGCCGAAGCCGAAGTCCGTCTCGCCGGTGTGAATCTCCGCGAAGCGCTTGCCCGTGCCGCCCACGTACTCCGCGAAACGGCTTTCCCGCATGTTGCTTTGCAGCAAATCCAACAGTCCGGTGGACTGGTAGATGCGCAGGCCTTCGTCGTCGCACGAAAAGGCCCGGGGCTCGCCGTGCGGCGTCACGTCCCGCTCCAGCAGCAAGGTGCGTACACCCATGAGACCCAGCAGGTTGCCCGTCAACGCTCCCACCGGACCACACCCGCTGATGATGACGTCCACCTGCGTGTCCGTCTGCTGACTGTCACAACCCATGGATGCCTCCCGGGGCAATGTCTGGCATTTTTAATAACGAATCAGGTGTGACCACGGTGTGACGGGTACGGAAGTCTGGATCAGCATCCGCTCAGAGCGGCGAGCTGCCGTGTGACGGAAAAACCACACGCAAAAATTGTCACTACTGGGGCAATCCCTACCCGTGACGGAGGTTTTCGGCGGACGTGTTACCTTAGGGCCCCGCCCATGCGAGGAATCCCGGAGGACATGGCAGCCGACGGCCTGGTAAATACACAACGCTTTCACCTGGAACTCTTGGGCGAAGCCCGGCTCCGGGTCGGCGACACACGCATCCCGCTGGAGCGGCGGACCGCGGGCGTCCTCGCATGGCTGGCATTGGAAGGCCCTCACCCGAAGTACCGCCTGGCCGGACTCCTGTGGGCAGAGTCCGGGGAGACGACCGCGCGCAACAACATGCGACAGCTGCTGCGCCGGCTGCGGCTCGCCTGCGGCTCGGAGCTGGTGCAAGGCACCGACGTCCTCTCGCTGTGTGAGGGCGTTGTCTCGGACGCCGCCGAACTCCAGGCCCACGTGCTCGCGGGGCGATTCTCGGAAGCCCTCATGCTGGATGGCGTGCTCCTGGGCGCCCTGGAATACGAAGATTGCTCGGAATTCCAAACATGGTTGGAAGGCGCGCGTGAGCGATTGGACAAGCTTCGCCGCCGGGCCGCCGTGGCGGAGTCGGAGTCGCGGGAGAAGCGGGGGGACCTGACGGGTGCGCTGGCGCTCGTGGAGCAGCTCCTCACCATGGACCCGTATTCGGAAGAAGCGTGGCGCCGGCTGATGCGGCTGCACTACGTGGCGGGCGACCGAATGGCCGCGCTCAACGCCTTCGAGCGGTGCCGCCGCCTGCTGCGCGAGGAGCTGGACACCACGCCGCTGCCGCAGACGGTGGCCCTGGCGCGCGAAATCGAGCGGGGCCCGCCCGCCCCCAAGCAGGTGCCCCCACCCACGAGCCGGCTGCCCCTGTCCGTGCTCCGGCCACCCGTCCTGGTGGGCCGCGAGCGCGAGTGGGCGAGGATGGAGGCCGCCTGGGAGGCGGGGCAGACCATCTTCATCTCTGGCGAGCCGGGCGTGGGCAAGACGCGCCTGGCCCATGACTTCGCGGCGTCGCGGGGCAGCTACCTGCTGCTGGAGGCGCGGCCCGGCGAACAGAGCGTGCCATACTCCTCGCACGTGCGGCTGGTGCGGCAGATGCTGGCCCGGGTTCCCGATCCAAACCTGCCGAGCTGGGTGCGGCGCGAGCTGGCGCGCCTGCTGCCGGACCAGGCCGGGCAGGAAGGCCTGCCCCCGCCCATGGCGGACGAGGCCGACCGCAGCCGCTTCCTGGAAGCGCAGTGCCAGCTCGTCTACCAGCTCGCGGCCAGCATGGACGCCATGGTGGCCGACGACCTCCAGTTCATGGACAGCGCCACCGCGGAGTTCGCGGTGCTGATGCTGTCGCGCCGCCACGCGCCCGAGCCCGGCGGCCGTTTCCCGCGCTTCATCGACACCTACCGGACGGATGAGCTGTCGCCCCAGGCCACCGTCTTCGTCCAGCAATTGGTGACCGCGGGGCTGGCCATCCTGGTGGAGTTGCAGCCCCTGGGCTCCGCTGCGGTGGGCGCGCTGCTCCAGAGCCTGGAGCTTCCCGGCGCGGAGAAGCTGGTGCAGGACGTGACGCGGCACACCGGTGGCAACCCGCTCTTCATCACCGAGACACTGAAGTACCTGCTGGAGACCGGCGGCCTGGAACGCGGCTGGCCCGAACACGTCCCCGCCTCCGGCCGGGGCCAGCAGCTCATCCAGCAGCGGCTGGAGCGGCTGTCCCCCTCCGCGCTGCTGGTGGCCCGGCTGGCGGCGCTGGCGAAGACGGACTTCACGCTGGAGCTGGCCAGCGAGGTGCTGGAGATGAACCCGCTGGCGCTCGTCACGCATGTGGCGGAGCTGGAAGGCGCGCAGATTCTGAGGGGCGAGCGCTTCACCAATGACTTGCTCTTCGAGGTGGTGCGCCAGGGCATCCCCGGCGCGCTGGGCACGCTGCTCCACCGCCGGCTCGCCGTGGCCCTGGAGCAGCGCGGCGCCGCGCCCGTCGTCGTGGCCCAGCACTGGCTGGACGGCCACGAGCCACGCCGCGCGGCTCCCTTCCTCGTCTCCGCCGCCAACGCGGAGGCCGCCGCCCTGCGCCACCTGGAGGCCGCCCTGCTCTATCACCGCGCCGCCGCGCTGCTGGACGAGACGGGCCACGCCGACGAAGCGGCGCTCGTGCGGGGCCGCGTGCGCAACATCCCCACCGCGTAGCTGGGCCGGCTCGGCTCAGCGAGGTGCCGCCGTCACCTCGCGCGCCACGTCCAGGAAGGCGCGGAAGGCGGGCGACACCTGCGCGCGGCTGGGGAAGTAGAGGAAGAAACCCTCCACACGCGCCGCGTAGGGCTCCAACACCAGGCGCAAGGTGCCGCGCGCCAGCTCCGCCTCCACGGACGGCTCGAACACGTAGGCGAGCCCCAGGCCCGCTTCCGCCAGCCCCACGTGCGCCTTCCAATGCGCGCTGACGAACGGCCCGCGCACCGGCACGCGCCAGCTGCGCTGCCCGCGCTCCAGCTCCCACTGGTAGATGGAGCCCGTCGTCTCGGAGCGGATGCAGAGACAGTCGTGCGCTAGCAAATCCCTGGGCCGCTCGGGCGTGCCCCGCCGCTCGAGGTACGCGGGCGCGCCCACCACGACGAAGCGGAAGCCGCCCGACAGGCGCACCTGCACCATGTCGCGCTCCAGCGCTTCCGACATGCGGATGCCGGCATCCAGCCCCTCCGCCACCACGTCCACCAGCCGGTCCTCCACGCGCAGGTCCACCTCCACGCGCGGATGGAGCTGGAGGAAGCGCGCCAGGATGGGCGTCACCACGGGCGTGACGGCGACGGTGGGCACGGTGAGACGCACCGAACCAGACACCTCGCCCGGCTGGGCGGTGGCCGTCTTCAGGGCATCGAGCGCCTGCTCCACCGGCGGCCCGGCGGACTCCAGCAGGCGGCGGCCCGCGTCCGTGAGGGACACACTGCGCGTGGTGCGGGTGAGCAGCACCACGCCCAGCCGCGTCTCCAGCTGCCGGACTGACTGGCTCAGCGCGGACGCGGACACGCCCAACTCCGTGGCTGCCGCGGCGAAGCTGCGCTTGCGGCCTACCACCAGGAAGGCATTCAGGGCGTTGAGCGGCGTGAAGGCCATTGTGAAGATTTCCTAACCAGCGCGTCCCGATTTCACCTGTTTCGCGCGAGCGAGAGCGGGCGCATATTCCGTTCCGCCGAGCAGTGACAACACTTCAAGCGCCAGGAGAGCACCCCTCATGATTCCCGTTCGCGGCTACGCCGCCCAGGACGCGAAGTCCCCCCTCGCCCCGTTCCAGTTCGAGCGCCGCGAGCCCGGCCCCAGCGACGTGCAGATTGAAATCCTCTACTGCGGCGTCTGCCACTCCGACCTGCACCAGGCGCGCGACGAATGGGGCGGCTCCCTGTTCCCCATGGTGCCCGGCCACGAAATCATCGGCCGCGTGGTCCGCGTGGGGGACCAGGTCAAGAAGGTCAAGGTCGGAGACATGGCGGGCGTCGGCTGCATGGTCGACTCCTGCCGCACCTGCCCCAGCTGCCAGGAAGGCCTGGAGCAGTACTGCGACAAGGGCAACATCCAGACGTACAACGGCAAGGAGAAGGACGGGCGGACGGCAACTCAGGGCGGCTACAGCGAGGCCATCGTCGTGGACGAGGCCTTCACGCTGAGGATTCCGGAGAACCTGGACCCGGCCGCCGCCGCGCCGCTGCTGTGCGCCGGCATCACCACGTACTCGCCGCTGCGGCACTGGAAGGTGCAACCGGGTCAGCGCGTGGGCGTGGTGGGCCTGGGCGGGCTGGGTCACATGGGCGTGAAGCTGGCCAAGGCTATGGGCGCTCACGTCACCGTCTTCAGCCACACCGACCGCAAGAAGCAGGACGCCGCGCGCCTGGGCGCGGACGCCGTCGTGGTGTCCTCGAACAAGGAGGAGATGGCCGCGCAGACGGGCAGGTTCGACTTCATCCTCGACACCGTCTCCGCGCAGCACGACCTCAACGCGTACCTGCGGCTGCTGCGCCGGGACGGCCACCTGGTCCTCGTCGGCGCCCCGGAGAAGTCGCTCGACGTCCGCCCCTTCTCCCTCATCCCCATGCGGCGGAGCTTCTCGGGCTCGATGATTGGGGGTATCCAGGAAACACAGGAAATGATAGACTTCTGCGGCAAGCACAACATCGTCTCCGACATCGAGCTGATTTCCATCCAGCAGGTGAACGACGCCTATGAGCGGCTGCTGAAGGGAGACGTGAAGTACCGGTTCGTCATCGACCTCGCGAGTCTGCGGAAGTAGCCGCCCGGGAGCTCCGGCTCCCACCTCGCGGGACAACAGCCGCCAGGCAACGACTGCCCCGGCTCGAAGTCGCGCCCCGCCCACCGGCCTTGGAGGGCAGGACAGTGCACGCCATTGCACATCGTCCTGCCCCACTGGTCAGGTGCCTGCTCGCCGTTCGGTGCGAATTCTCAGAGCATGACTACGACGATTGCGCAGGCCGGTTTCGTGAAGGTGACGTCCCCGTACCCCGAGGAGCAAGAGCTGCTGGATCCGGCGCTCGCCGCCCCCACGCCCCAGAAGGCAGCCCAGCTTCGCCAGAAGGCGAGCCATTGGCTCAGCCGTGCACAGAAGGAGCTGCACGACGCCATCTTCGCGCGGGACGGCTCGGAGGCCGGACTGGACCGTTATGCCAGCGCCCGCGCGGAGCTCGACTCGGCGGAGACGTGGGCCCTGCGCGTCGCGGAAGCCTTCTCCATGCGCCGTGATTGACGACGAGCCGGGAGCCCTGGCGCCGGACCGTGGCGCCGGGCACCCCAGCGGACGTTACGCCACCCGGGCGGGAGCCTCTGGCCTTTCGGCCTGGGCGCCCTCCGTCAGCGGCGCCGTCAGCGGCGCCGGAGCGGGGCGCTGGCCGTAGGGGAAGTGGTCCTTGAGCTTCAGCATGTGCTTCTCGAAGAGGTTCCAGCTCACCAGCGCGAGCCCCAGCGAGAGCCCCGCGGCCACCACGTAGAACACCAACTGCATGGGCATGTCCGAGCCCGCCACCGTCTTCAGCGGCGTCTTCAGCACCGTGCGGCGCAGGATGGCGTCCAGCGGCGAGTGGATGAGGTAGATGGCGTAGCTGTACTTGCCGAAGGTGAGCAGCAGCCGCGTCGTGAGGAAGCGGTGCAGGACGTGGCCCTTGGAGACGGCCACCGCCTTGTACACGCACACGGCGTAGAGCACGGCGATGGCGGTGTAGCCGCCCGTGCGCTTCACCAGCTCGAAGGTGGGGCCCACCGGCAGCACCACCAGCGCGAGCACCACCGGCACCGAGGCCCAGGCCGCCCAGCGCATCCACGGGAACGC
The DNA here is from genome assembly GCF_006402735.1 of Myxococcus xanthus. NCBI lineage: Bacteria > Pseudomonadati > Myxococcota > Myxococcia > Myxococcales > Myxococcaceae > Myxococcus > Myxococcus xanthus. The sequence goes on from NZ_CP017174.1 coordinate 9,117,922, forward strand.
CTTCAGGCCCAGCCCTTCCGGGTGGCGCAGCGCCATCGCGAGCAGGCCGCCCATCGCCAGCGAGTCCACGCGGCAGAACGTCACCACGTAGGTGCTCTCGATGCTGGCCCCGTACAGCGTGAGCCCCACGCGCACCAGGATGGCCATGGCGATGGTGCCCAGGCACAACCGGATGGCGCCCCGGTACGACACCGCGGCGATGAGGAAGGGCCAGACGATGTAGAACTGCTCCTCGATGGCCAGCGACCACACCACGCCGAGGATGGGGTGCGTGGTGTCCACCCACAGCTGGTAGAAGTTGGAGAGGTACAGCAGGTACCAGACGGCGCCGTCGGTGGTGATGCGCTCGTCCAGGCCCAGCCGGCCCGCCAGCGACGGCAGCACCAGGAACGACACCGCCAACGCCAGGTAGTAGAGCGGGAAGATGCGCAGGAAGCGGCGCATGTAGAAGTTGCGGAAGAAGTACGGCTGCCCCTTCGCCTCCCAGAGGATGCCGGTGATGAGGAAGCCGGAGAGGACGAAGAACAGGTCCACGCCCGTCCATCCGGCGCCGGCCAGCCACCACGTCACGCGTCCCGCCACGCTCTGGTCGCTCAGGTGGGTCGTGTGGAAGAACACCACCAGCAGGACGGCGAGGCCTCGCACACCGTCCAGCACGGGCAGGTGGCCCTGCAGGCGCGGAGCGTGCGCCGTGGGTGCATCCACACGGCCAGAGTTCAAGGACATGAAAGTTCTCTTACCAACAACGACTGTCATTCAACAAGACCACCACCCGGCGTGCGTGGGATTGCGATGCGGGGTGTCCGTCCTGCCACCAGGCAGCCATGCGCGGGAAAAATGCACGCGCGCGTGAAACTCCCGGGCCGCTCGTGACACCTTCGTGCCGTGGCCCTCCTTTCCGCGATGAAAATGGTGCTAGCAGGTGCGCCCCCGTCCGACACGGACCGGGAGCGGACGCTGCTGCGCCGGGCGCGCACGGGTGACCCCGCGGCCTTCCGCTGGTTGTTCGAACGGCACGCCGCGGGGGTGTGGCGCTTCTTGAAGGATTTGCTGCGCGACGAGGCCGCGGCGGACGAAGCCACGCAGGAGACCTTCGTCCGCGCCCACGCGCGGCTGGGCGCGCTTCGCGACGAGGACCGGCTGGGCGCGTGGCTGCTGGGCATCGCCCGGCACGTGTACCTGGAGTCACTGCGGCACCGGGGCGTCCACGTGGACATGGACGATGAAGTCCATGGCAGCCAGGTGGAGGCGGTGCTGCCCACGCCCACGCCAGAGGACCTGCTCCTGGACCGGGAACTGGAAGGACTGCTGGCGGGCGCGCTGGGGACGCTGCGCGAGGACCGGCGCGCGGCGCTGCTGCTGCGCATCGACCACGGCCTGCCCTACGAGGAGATTTCAGCGGTGATGGGCTGGTCGCTCCAGAAGGTGAAGAACGAAATCCACCGCGCGCGGCTCCAACTGCGCGAGCACCTGGCCGCACACGTTGGAGGCCACTCATGAGCGCTTGTCGCGAAACCGAACTGGACGCGCTGCTGGCCGACGAACTCTCCCCCGAGGACGCCGCGCGCGTCTGCGCTCACACCCAGGCCTGCCCCGCCTGTCAGCACGCGCTGAGTTGGCTGCGCGCGGAGCGGGGGTGGATGGCGCAGCGAGCGCGGCGCATGCCGGCGCGGCCCGCCCTGGACTTCGCCGCGTTGGAGTCCCGGCTGCGAAAGCCCGTGGTGCCCGCCGCCCCGAAGGTCAGCTGGATGCACTGGGGGAAGATGCTGACCGCCGCCCTGGCGTCGGTGGCCTTCGTGAGCATCACCACGCTCCAGGTGACGCGCCTCCCAAGCGCCGACGAGCCCTGGTCCCGGAACGACGCGCGCACCACCGCCACCCGGACCGTCGACTGGTGTGACGACCCTTCACGGGAAGCCGTGGCGGCGCTGGAAGCCCTGGTGGGGGCGTGCCTGGTGGCCTCCCCCTTGATAACCCTGCGCTGACGCCGGCCGCGGTGACCTACGGCGCCGGAGGCAGCCGGCTCTCGGCATAGTCGATGGCCTCCACCGCCTGCACCAGGCCGTTGCCGTAGTTCGGATCCCACCCGGTCGGCCCCAAATCCCTGGCCGTATTGAGCAGGGCGTCGCGCACCATCTCCGCATTGAGCCGCTGGGGATTCACGCTCCACACCAACGCCGCCACCCCGGCCACGTGCGGTGTCGACATGGAGGTGCCCGTCTGCAGCGTGTAGTCCAGGCCGGAGACGTCCAACGTCACGTCCTGTCCCATGAGCTCGCGGAGTACGTTGGCCGACTCCAAGGACACGGAGACGGTGGGCACCCACAGCTTGGACGGCCCGTTGAGGGTGAAGTTGCCCGTGCCCTCCTCCGCGGTGTGGTTGCCGATGATGACGGCCTTCGCTCCGGCACGGATGGCGTTGCGCACCTTCTCCTCGAAGAGGATGCCGCCGCCGCGGTCCACGTAGGCGACGAAGCCATCACAGGTGGCGGCCTCTCCACAGTCGGAGACGCTGCTGCCCAGGCCGCAGTTCACCAGCCGCCCCGAATAGGCGCCCACGGCCGAGAACTCCAGGGGGTTGGACACGAACTGCTGGCTGCTCGCGGCCACCTCGCCATACGGCGCCCCGCCGATGATGGTGGCGCTCAACACGCCCACGCCGGGGGCCACCAGATTGATGCCCAGGCCGTACTGGGAGAAGCTGGCCCACTCCTCTGCGAAGGTCACCGCTCCCACGCCCACCACGGAGTCGTACCTGGCCGGGAAGGCCACCTCGCCCGCGCCGGAGTTGCCCGTCGCCGCGATGGCCAGCACGCCATTCGCCTTGGCCTGATTGAAGGCCAGCTCCTCGGCATCGCTTTTCGACCCGGCGCCCAGCGACAGCGACACGATGTTCGCCCCCTGCTCCTGGCACCACTGAAGCGCGGCGATGACATTCACGGTGTCACCCGTGCCGCGCTCGTTCAGCACCCGCGCGATGAGCAGCGACGCGGTGGGGGCCACGCCCACCGTGCCGTTGGGGTCCTCGCCCAGCCGCACCCGGCCGCCCCCGCCCAGCTGCGCGGCGATGGTGGCCGCGGTGTGCGTGCCGTGTCCGCCGCCCCACAGCAGCACGTTGCCCTTCGAGTCGACCTGCGCGTCCAGCGCCAGCGAGTTGGCGGACCCGCTGATGAAGTCCTTGCCCCCGATGAAGGCGGCCTGCAGCTCCGGGTGGCGGTTGTCCCAACCACTGTCGATGACGCACACCTTGATGCCCGTGCCTGAAGGCCGGCCCGGGTCAAGAGCCCCGTCGTTGTCGGCGTCCCAGACCAGGTTGGCCTGCACCATCTTCAGGCCCTCGGTGTACTCCCCCACGGAGCCCACGGTGTTGGGGGGCGGCCGCGGCTCCGCGCCCAGCCACGACTGCGCGGGCAGCGGTGGCCGCGACATGCCGAGCGCGTACACCGGACGGTTGGGCGACACCGACACCACGTCCGGATTCCGGGCGAGCGCCGCGCGCGCCTCGGGAGATACCCGGGCGGACAGCATGTTCAGCGACGGGACGCGCTGCTTCACCTGGCCTCCAGCGCGCGTCACCTCGTTGGCGAAAGCATCCGTGTTGGCCTGCGCGGAGGCGAAGACGCGCTGCCGGAAGGCGATGATGACGTCCTCCGTGCCATCGTCCGTCAGGGCCGCCTCGCTTCGCGCCGCGGACACCACCGTCGGCAACTGGGACATCCCCTCGGTACCGGGGCACGCCTTGGGCTCCTGCTCCGAGCCACATGCCATCAGCCCCCCGACCAGACCCAGCCAGACGCAACGCTTCATTTCACGCTCCTCGAGTGCCCGTCCAGCAGGCGTCGTACGTCACGGCGCGGCTGATGGATTTCCAGGGACGCGCATGAACGGAAGGACACCTGCTTCCGTTCCCGGAGCGCAAGTTAACCACGTCAGCGAATCGGCCGCTCGCGCCCCTGTTCGTGGCAGGACGTGCTGGGCAAGCAGCCGATGGGTGCGGCCGTGAGCCAGCGAACGCTCCACTGAGGGGGAGCGTCCGCCCTTTCACGCCTCGGCCGGATCCACGCCAAAAAGGCGGAGCGCATCGGCGGCATAGACGTCCAGCTGCCGCTGCGTCTCCGCGGCGTCCCAGCCCAGCCGGGGCGCCATGACCTCGGCCGCCACACGCGCGGCCGCGTGCCCCTGGTCGCGCGTCTCGAACGCCACCTTGAGGCGGCGGATGAGCAGGTCCGACAGGGTGTGCACCAGTTCGTGGGTGACACCCCAGGCGGCCTCGGCGGCCCGATAGGGAAGCCCCTCGGCGAGCGGCCGGGACAACGTGGCGTCCTCTCGCGTCAGGGCCCACACGCGGCGCCAGCGGCTGCCATAGGCGCGCACCAGGTGGACGGCCGTGGCGTCGTCCCCTACCTCGGCGCGAGCCGCGGCGAACTCGGCGTCCAGCGCGCGGATGTCTCCACCCGGCAGGGGCAACGCATCCGTGGGCGAGCGGCGACGGGGCTGGCCCAAGCGTCGCTCCACGGCGTCCACCACGTCGCGCGCCATGACGCGATAGGTGGTGAGCTTGCCACCGCTGATGGCGAGCACGCCGGAGGGGCTCACGTCGATGGCGTGCTCGCGGCTGGCACTGCCCGCGTCGGCCTGCGTGCCGTGGTAGCCGCTGGCCACCAAGGGACGGATGCCGGCCCACGCGCTCACCACGTCCGCGCGAGTGAGGCGCGCCTCGGGGAAGAAGGCGTTGGCGGACTCCAGCAGGTAGGCCACGTCGGACTCGCTGGCGCGGACCTCCGCGGGGTGCGCGCGCGTGGACGTTTCCGTGGTGCCGATGATGGTGAAGTTGTCGGCGGGCAGCACGAACATCACCCGGCCGTCCTTGGGGGACAGCAGCGTGAAGGCGTCGCGGTGGTTGATGCGCTCGCGCGGCACGGCGAGGTGGACACCCTTGCTGCCGCGCACGGCCGGGCTCGTCCCATTCGGCGCATCCAGCCGGCGAATCTCATCACTCCACGGGCCGGTGGCGTTGACGATGACCCGTGCGCGCACGGTGACTTCCTCGCCGGTGAGGTGGTCCACCACCGTCGCGCCGTGCGCTTGTCCCTGCTCCAGGACGAGCCCCTTCACGGACGCGTGGTTGAGGACGACGGCCCCCGCCTCGGACGCGCCCACGGCATTGGCCAGGGTGAGGCGCGCGTCGTCCGTGGCCGCGTCGTAGTAGCGGGCGCCGCCCTTGAGGTGGTCGGTGCGCAGGCCGGGCTCGGCCGCGTGGACCTGCCGGGCGCTGAGCCGCCGGTAGCCCTTCACGTTCCGGAAGAGGGAGAGGGCGTCGTAGAGCATGAGGCCCGCGTTGAGCTTCCAGCGGGGCACGCGGGCACCCGCGTACACGGGCCAGATGAAGGCGAGCGGACGCACCAGGTGCGGGGCGAGCCGCAGCAGGCGTTGGCGCTCGATGCTGGATTCGAAGACGAGGCCCAGGTGGCCGTGCTCCAGGTAGCGGAGGCCGCCGTGGATGAGCCGGGACGAGCGGCTGGAGGTGCCACTGGCGAAGTCATCACGCTCGACGAGCGCCACCTTGAGGCCCCGGAGCGCGGCATCCCGCGCCGAGCCCGCGCCGGTGACACCGCCCCCGATGATGAGGACGTCGAAGGTCTCCGTGGCCAGGGCCCGCAGGCGTGCTGCGCGGGACGGAGGCGGGGGCACATCTGCTTCGGAGACAACACGGCTGAGCGCGACGGATTCAGAACGCACGGCATAAGTGTAGCGACGTTGGCCGGCGAGGGCAGCGGAAACCAATGCGCTGCGTCAAGCGCGCTACACGGAGCGAGGCTACATGTGTCCGCGAGGCACCCATCCGAGGGGGGACGGTGCCTTGCGCGTCCGGATGAAGACAGATAGGAGGCGGCCGACCCTCCCCTCACCCCGGGCTCCACGGCCTTGTTGAACCCCCACGACCGACGCGACCTGGCCTGCCTGGGACTGATGGTCCTGGTGTACGGGCTCGTGGTGGCGCCGGTGCTGCACGCGGTGGTGGAGCACGGCGATGGTGGTCATCACCACCCCCATGCCCATTCACACCCGCACGGGCACGCCCACGCGCACGGTGCGAGGAACGAGCACGCACACCGTGGCGACGAGGGCGCGGGGGAACCCGCACCCGACGGTGAGCGGAAAAGCGGGCACGAGCACCTGACGGGCTCCGTGGAGCACCTGCAGGCGGTCGCGCTGGCCTGGGCGGTGATGAAGCTGCCGCGCGTGCGTGAGGTGTCGTGGTTGGCGGAGCTCCAGCGAGGCCCCACGAGGGCCCCCGGCTCCGCGGTGCGCCCGACGGCGATGCCCCAGGGCCCGTAGCCGTCATCATCCTTGCGCAGCCAACGCAGGGAGCCACGCGTGCGGGGCACGCATGGGTCCGTGTGTCCTGCTCGCTGACTCACTTCTAAACCCGTCCCGGTGGGGTCACTCCCTGAGGCGTCGTGCGCCGCGCGAAGTCCGAGCGTGCGCAAGACGCCCCAGCAAGGGGCCTGCGCCGCCGTGTGCCCGTACGTGCCCGTGCTCCTCGTTGCCGCAATGTCGTCGTGTGTCCTCGCCCTATCGCCCTCGAACCGTCCGCCAGATGCGGCACGAGAGCCACCTCCCGCGTCCAAGGCCGCGGCAGTCACGGGCACGAGCGCACATGACGACGTGCCGCCCTCTGTCAGCACGGAGCGCCAGGCATCTGGCTGGTCAGCACAAGCCCAGTCCGCAGCGTCCGCTGGCGAATCCGCCGCCCGTACGCCCCAAGCCAATTTGACGGCCCAACTGCCTGCCGCGCCGAACACGCAGACGCGTGCACCAGAAGCGACGCGACACGGAGCCGCGGAACTTCCCGCCGTGCAGCCATCCAAGGCCATCCAGCCCACGAGCACGGTCGCGCAGCCACCCCACCCACCCGCAGCCAGCGCCATCACGTCCGTGAACTCTCCGGCGGAAGCGGACACATCCCCAGCCAACGAGCCCGGACAGCTTCCCAAGGAAGCATCCCCCCCTCACTCCATCGCCCAAACCGCCGACGAAGTCTCGTCGGAGGCAGGCCCTCGTCCTCTCCCTTCGGAGCAGGAGGCGTCCCTCACCAGCGCATCCGCTCTCGAGGCCAAGGAGCCGCCGTCAAAGTCCACGGTGGTGCGCGGCGCGCGTCCCGCGCAAAGCGCGTCCGAGGTGACGCTGGGCCGGGACATCCTGGACGCGGCGCCACGCAGGAACGCGGTGGACCTCCTGCGAGCCGTCCCTGGCCTCGTGGCCTCGCAACACAGCGGAGAGGGCAAGGCCCAGCAGCTCTTCCTCCGAGGCTTCGACGCACTGCACGGCCAGGACGTGGAACTCGACGTCGGCGGCCTGCCAGTGAACGAGGTGAGCCACATCCACGCGCTGGGCTACGCGGACATCAACTTCGTCATTCCAGAGGTCGTGCAGGCGCTCGAAGTGACGGAAGGTTCCTACCGCGCCGCGCAGGGTGACTTCGCCGTCGCGGGAACGGTCCGCATGGACCTGGGCGTCGCCGAGCCCGGCGTCCAGCTCTCTGGCACGCTGGGCCAGTACGGCCAGCGCCGGCTCGTGGCAACAGTGCGGCCGGGAGAAGACGCGGGAACCTTCGCCGCGGTGGAACTGGGTGAAGGCAGAGGCTTCGGCGCGCAGCGGGGCTACGGCCGCGCCTCTCTCCTCGCGCAGGCCAATGCGACACTCGGAGATGGGCTGACGGTCCGCGCACTCGGAGGCAGCTACGTCACGCGCTTCGACTCTCCGGGCGTGGTGCGCGAGGACGACCTGCTTTCGGGCCGCAGCGATTTCTTCTCCGCCGCCCTGGGCCGCCAGGGCGGTTCGGTGTCACGGCACCAATTGCTGCTCGGCGTGGACCTGCCGCGCACGGGGAACGGGCGCACGAAGCTGGAGGTCTTCGGCATCCTCTCGGACCTGCGGCTGCGCAACAACTTCACTGGTTTCCGTGTCGACGAGCGCGGTGACGGCCTGGAGCAGACGAACAACGCCACCACGCTGGGCGCCCGCGCCGAGCATCGGAGGTCCGTGACGGCCTTCGGTCGCCCGGTCGCGCTGGAACTTGGATTGGGCGCACGGCGAGACAGCGTGGAGCAGACGCAGCGGCGCTACCGCGAATCCGACGGCACCTTCTTCTCCGACGAGATTGACGCGGCCTTCACCCAGACAGACGTCTGGGGCTGGGCCGAGGCCCGCATGCCGCTGGGCCGCTGGAGCTTCCGGTTGGGGGGGCGCGCGGACGCGTTGGGTGTGGAGGTCTTCGACGCGCTCGCCTTCCGGGACCCGCGCTACTACGACGGACAGGGCTATTCGCGCAGTGCCTTCGGCGTCCACCTGGGCGCGAAGGCAGGCGTGGAGTACGCGCTGGGAGATGACGCGGACGCCTGGCGCCTGTTCGCCAGCTACGGTGACGGCTTCCGCTCGCCGCAGGCACGCAGCCTCTCGGAGGGCGAGCGCGCCCCCTTCGTCTCCATCCGAGGCGCGGAGCTGGGCTCGCGCAAGGACGGCGAGCACTGGGCCCTGCAGCTCAGCCTCTTCGGCTCGCAGGTGGACAACGACTTCTTCTTCGACCACACCGTGGGCACGACTGTGTACACGGGCCAGACGCTGCGCTCGGGCGTCTCCGCCGCGCTCCAGGCCCGTCCACTGTCAGGGCTCGTCACCTCGGTCAGCGCCACGTTCGCCCACGCCTACGTGCGAGCCTCGGACACACTGCTGCCCTACTTCGCGCCCTTCGTCGCGCGCGCCGACGTGGGCTGGGACGGCCCGCTGACCTGGACGGGGTTCGGCGGTAGCACGCTGTCGCTGGGCACGGGGCTCACCTTCATCGGTCCACGCCCGCTGCCCTTCAGCGAGCGCAGCGCCACCGTGTTCCTCGCGGATGCGCACGTCGCCATCCGCCGGGGCGAGCTGGGGCTGAGGCTGGAGGTCTCGAACCTGCTCGACGCGCGCTGGAGGGATGGCGAGTTCGTCTACGGCTCGCGCTTCGACCCTGCCGCCGCGGCGAGCCTCGTCCCGGCAAGACATTTCACCGCGGGGTCGCCTCGGATGGCCTCGCTTTCCCTGGAGGTCCACCTATGAATCGCAGACACATCCTCACCGGCGCGCTGGCCCTGGCCGCCGCGGCCACGGTCCTGAGCGGCTGTGGCAGCGAAGCCGAGCGGCGCACGTTTCCCGTGGAGGTGACTTCCACGCCCATGTCGGGCGCCAACGAGCGAGGCTGGACGGTGACGGTGGAGTCCGCGCACCTCTCCGTGGGCCCGGTGCGCTTCTTCGAAGGCCGCGCGCTGACGGCCCGCCGCTTCGACTGGTACACGCTCATCGGCGGCACGGCCCATGCGCACCCCGGACACTACTCACCAGGCGACGCGCTGGCCGAGGTGCTGACCACCCGCACCGTGGACCTGCTCACCGGCGCCACGCTGGGCGACGCGAGCGCGGTGACCGGCGAGTACGGCTCCCTGGAGCTGACGCTGACGGCCCCCACGCAGGCCACCGACGCCCAGGGCGTGCTGAGCGGACAGGCGATGCGCGTTCGCGGCACGGCGCGCAACGCGGAGGGCGTCGAGCGGCGCTTCGACGCGCTGACAAGCCTGCCCAAGCCCATTGAGGGCGTGCGCTTCGAGAAGTCGCTGGGGATGGAGGCGGGCCGTGTGCGCATCGCCGTGAAGCTGGGGACGTGGCTGGGCCGCATTGACTTCGCCACCGCGACCGATTCGGACGCGGACGGCGTCTACACCTTCCCCGCCGACAGCCAGGCGCAGAACGCGCTGGTGCGCGGCGTGGAAGACACCACTGCCTACGTCGTGACGTGGGTGGAAGGAGCTGCGCAATGAAGAAGTGGATGCTGGGGCTTTCCTGTCTGGGACTGATGGCGTGCAGTGACGGCGCGGGCACGGTGACGTTCACCACCTACGGCGAGGACTACATCGAGAAGGAGATTCCCGCGGCCGTGGGTGACGAGGACGGCATCGTGGACGGCTGGACGGTGCGCTTCAGCAAGTTCCTCGTGGTGCTCGGCGAGGTGAAGGTCGGCAACCACGACGAGACCGCCATCGAGATGACGCAGGCGCGGGTATTCGACGTGCACAAGCCCGGCCCGGTGGTGGTGGAGACGTTCCGCGACGTGCCGGCGCAGGAGTGGGACCACGTCAGCTTCGCCATCGCGCCCAACGCCAACGCAGTCGCGGGCAACGCGGATGCCGCGGACGTCACGCGGATGAAGGACGGCGGCTACTCCGTCTACATGGAGGGCACGGCGACCAAGAGTACGACGACCAAGCGCTTTGCCTGGGGCTTCACCACCAACACCGTCTACGAGCACTGCAAGAGCCCGGGCCTGGGCGAAGGTGTGACGGTGCCCAAGGACGGCGAGGAGACGGTGCAGCTCACCATCCACGGCGACCACCTCTTCTTCGATGACCTGCAGTCGCCGGACGCGCAGATGCGCTTCGACGCGCTGGCCGCCGCGGACAACCTGGGCATCGCGGGTCCCGACGGAGAGGTGACGCTCGAGGAACTGGCGGCGGTGGACCTGACGGAGCTGCCGTCGGGGCAGTACGGCACGGGTGGCGTGGGCAACGTGCAGACGCTGCGCGACTTCGTCACGGCGCTGACGCGCAACCTGGGGCACTACCGCGGCGAAGGTGAGTGCGAGCCCCGGGCGCGCTGACCACGCGGTGGGATGCTGGCGCGGTGGCACGGGCACGAACGGCCGGCCACCGCGCCAGCATGAGCCCCCAGGCCCGGGGCCGACCCTCCCCGGGCCTGGAGCCTTCAAGGCTCAGCTCTTGTTGTGCGAGGAGCCAGACGAGTTCGCCGCGGAGTTACCCCCCGCCGGGTTGTTCCCGCTGTTATTGCTCCCGCCATTCGGGTTGTTGCCCGACTGCCGAGGGCTGTTGGGGTTCATTTGGTTGGAGCGGTTGTCCTGCGACGCCTTGTGCGCGGGGTTGTTGGGATTCTTGGAGTTGGCGCGCTGGTCGTTCTGGTTCTTGCCGCTGTCCTTGCTCATGGACCTACCTCGGGAGTCCCCAAGCGAAAGTGCCGGGGAGGCCTGAAACTAGGAAGCGGCCCAGGTGGAGACACTCGTGCGGAGGTGTTCGTCCGGTGTCGGGAAGCACACGACATCGCGCGGAGCCGGACACGGAATGCGCGAGCCGCCGCTTTGCCGGATGCGGCGACGAGCAAGGGTGCCTACCTCGTGCCCAAGGAGGTGACGCGGCGTGAGGACGGTCACGTACGAGCGCAGTGGGCGAACGAACACGGGCGCACAGGCGCTCCGGCTGGAAGGCATGAAGCACCTGAAGGTGCTGGAGCAGGGTGAGGTGGTCAGCGAGCGCGACCTCACGGGAGCGGAAGTACAGCGCCTGGGCCCGCTCTTCGAACAAGCCAGCCGCGCCCCGGCCCCCGTCGTCATGGTTCCGCAGGCAGGTGGGCCGGACGGTCTCGCGGTGACGCTCGCGTTCGAGGACGAAGAGTCTCCTCGCGTGCGCGTCGCGGCCGAGCGACTTCCAGCCCAGGGCGCTGGCCCCCTCTACGACACCCTGCTCGAGGAACTGGACCGGCTGCTGACGACCGAGCTGCATGCCCGGGCTCCGCGCCACGCACACGCGGTGCTGCCGCACCAGTTGCGCGAAGAAGAGCAGTAGCGCCTCAGGGCCCGACGCCTCGTGCCGCCCGTCGTCCAGGCAAGCCGCTCATCGGGCGGGCGGGAGCGAGCCCGTAGCCGGGGTTGCTGGCGAGCTCGGCTTCTGTGAAGACAGGAGCATGAGGCGCGTGCAGTTGTCCGTGCATCGCACGGTGGGAGAAGCACGGCTTCTGGCGGGTGCGCTGGAAGCCATGGGAGTGTCAGTAGAGGTACGCGGAGAAGCCCTTGCCCCTTTGAGCGGCGAGATTCCGAGCGCGGAGACCTGGATAGAGTTGTGGGTGGACCCGCGAGACCTTGAGCACGCGAAAGGCCTCCTGGCGGAGCTCCAGGAGAATCAAGAGCAGGCCGAGCGGTCGGTGGAGTGTCCACGGTGCCGCGAAGAGAACCCCGGCAACTTCGAGCTGTGTTGGAGCTGTGGCCTGGAGCTGCCCTCGGGGCTACGTCCAAGACTGCGGGCAGTGTAGTAGCTGGATGCAGGGTGAGGCGGAGCGCGCCTCCAGGAGAATCGGAAGTGCAGGAAGCAGAGGGAGCGCGTCGCCGCAGGCTGAGCCGGGGGACCCGAAGCCTGCTCATCGTGTGCACCGTCGTGACGCTCATCCACCTCATTCCACTCTTCCTCCCCAGGAACATGCCCGAGCAGCAGCTGTCCATCGCACGGGCCATGTCGAGCGTGTCGCAGCGTGTCCCTTTCCTGCGGCCCCTGAAGGACGACGCCACGGCCACGCCGGCGGAGCTGAGAGAGGCCGCGACGCTGCTGCTGGATGGGGCGCCAGATGACGCTCATGCGCTGGCCCTGGAGGCGGAACGCCGCAATCCCCAGGAGGTCGAAACCCAGCTCCTGCTGGCGAGAATCTGCGACGTCGAGCGGATGAGCCGGTGTGTGAGCACGGCCCTGTCACGAGCAGAGACGCTGGCCCCACGAGACGCACGGCCGGACCTGCTCCGAGCGGAGCTTCAAGAGAAGGACGGGGACGTCGTGGGCGCGGCCGAGTCGATGGGGCGGGCGCATGGAAAGGCGCCCGGCGACCCGCTGGTCGGACTGCGTTACGTCCACCTGCTGAGCGCGGCGAAGCGGGGCGAAGAGGCGCTGGCCGTCCTCCGAAAGCTTGAAGGGCGCCTGCCGCATGCCAGGCTCCTGGTGGAACTAGGCCGGGTGCACAGCCGGGAAGGGCACGACGCCGAAGCGGTGGAGCTCTTTCGCGCGGCGGTGGCCGAAGACCCGAAGCTCAGCATGGGCTTCTTCGAGCTCGGGCTCGCCTGGCATCGGCTGGGCAAGGTGGCCACCGCGGAAGAGGCTTTGCGCCAGGCGGACCGGCTGGACCGGGCAGACCCCAAGGCGATGGCGGCCCTCTGCGCGATTCAGGTCAAGGAGCGGCGCATCGACGATGCCCGGCTCACGCGAATGGACCTTGAGCGGCGCTTTTCCGGCCAGCCGGAGCTGATTCGGAAGTCCTGCAGCATCCCCTGACGCGAAGGGGCCGGAGACCTACTCCCGAGGCTCGATGCCGCGGATCTGTCGGAGCATGCGGGCGGAGGCCTTCACCTCGACGTCCACGGCTCCATCGACGCGCTCGGTGCGCACGACGGCCTGCAGGTAGGGAACCGCCTCCGCATCGCGCGCTTGCTGGAAGAGCAGCTCCCCCAGGGCGAAGCGAGCCCGCGTTAGCAGGACGATGTCCTCGGCGGCGACAGCGGCATCAATGGCGTCGCTGAGAGCGGACTCGGCCATCTCGGGCTGGTTCCGGGCGAGCAGCTCACGAGCACGCTGGATGTGTTCGTCGACGTTCATGCGCAGAGAGCAAGGTTCAACCAGGTGGGGACGCAGGCCGCCTCGCCGGGATAGATATGGGTGGGTGCCCATGGACGAGAAGCGAATCGCCGAGCTGGAAATCCGATACATGCACCAGCAGGAACTGCTGCAGGAGCTCAGCGGCGTGCTGTACGAACAACAGAAGGTCATCGACCAGCTACGAGCAGAGGTGGACCGGCTCAAGCAGAAGCTGGAAGCCGAGCCCGGCCTGGTGGACGCCCGTCATGACGAGCGTCCACCGCATTACTGAGGCTCAGAACTTGTAGCCGAGCCGCAGACCAATGGTCGGGTTGGGCTCCAGGTAGCCCACCTCGAGGCCGATGCTCGCGGCCTTGCCCTGAAGGCCAAAGCCAAACGCGGCGTGCGCCCGGAAAGTGTCGCCACGGCCAAACACGAGCCAGGGACCGACCATGCCTTCGATGTAGACGCCGGACTTGGCGAGGTTCGCACGCAGGACCAGGTCCAACGGAACACCGATGTCGTTGCCCTCGGTGATGAGCATTGCACCGAACCGAGCCCCAACAGACAGCGGCCCCGCGAGCGGCGTCTCAACGCCCAGCGTGAAGTTGAAGACCGCGCTGTCATCAATCCAATAGTCAGCCCCAAGCCCGACACGGACCGCAGCCTCGGAGTTCGTGGGAACGAGGAAGAGGCCGGCCGCGAGCAGCGCGCCAAGGCAAGGACGAAGCAGCTTCATTCGAGAGGCTCCTCTCAACACAGCGGGGGAGCCCACACTCAACCAAGCCGAGCGCGTCGATGCCAGCCACACGGAGGTCCAAATCGTCAAAGGCAGTCGTAGCGGAAGGCAGCGACTCTCAGCGGACGAAGGGCGTTCACTGCAATACGACGCGCGACTCAAGTATCCGCGTCGCAGCTATGGAACCGGTTGGCGTCGTGACAGGAGCAGCGCGGGCCGAGCACCTGCTGGTGCTGGCCACCACGGCGGCCCTGCTGGCGGTGGGGGGCGTGCGCCGGCTGCGCACGCGGCGCCTGGCCCAACGCCCGCGGTGAGGCGCCGAAAACCCAAGACGCCCAAAACAGAAAACCCCCGGTGTCCACGAGGGACACCGGGGGTTTCTCAAAAAGAATCCGGCAGCGACCTACTCTCCCGCGCGGTTTCCCGCGAAGTACCATCGGCTCTGGAGGGCTTAACTTCCGTGTTCGGGATGGGAACGGGTGGGACCCCTCCGACATAGCCACCGGAAAACAAGCGACAGTGCATACAAAGGGTAAGTTTCGAATTTCTACTAAGCGAAGTCTCGCTGTGCGTATTTCAGTCTTCCAGGCGAGTGCGTGAAGCACTCGAGCCTCGGCCTTGGCCCCGAGTCCCTTACTCCCCTTGAGGGGGCATGCAAGAGAATGGGGAAAGTAAGCCTCACGACCAATTAGTACCGGTTAGCTGAACGTGTTACCACGCTTACACACCCGGCCTATCAACGTCGTAGTCTTCGACGGGTCTTCAGGGGCTTGCGCCCGGGATACCTGGTCTTGAGGTCGGTTTCCCGCTTAGATGCTTTCAGCGGTTATCCAATCGGCACATGGCTACCCAGCGATGCCTCTGGCGAGACAACTGGTACACCAGCGGTGCCTCCAACCCGGTCCTCTCGTACTAAGGTCAGAGCCTCTCAAGTATCCTACGCCCACAGCAGATAGGGACCAAACTGTCTCACGACGTTTTGAACCCAGCTCGCGTACCGCTTTAATTGGCGAACAGCCAAACCCTTGGGACCTGCTCCAGCCCCAGGATGCGATGAGCCGACATCGAGGTGCCAAACCTCCCCGTCGATGTGAACTCTTGGGGGAGATAAGCCTGTTATCCCCGGAGTACCTTTTATCCGTTGAGCGATGGCCCTTCCATTCAGGACCACCGGATCACTATGACCTGCTTTCGCACCTGCTCGACGTGTCCGTCTCGCAGTCAAGCTCCCTTATGCCATTGCACTCGACGCCCGGTTTCCAATCGGGCTGAGGGAACCATCGCGCGCCTCCGTTACTTTTTGGGAGGCGACCGCCCCAGTCAAACTACCCACCAGACAGTGTCCCAATCCCGGCTGACGGGACATGGTTAGACACCAGAAATCAACAGGGTGGTATTTCACCGTTGCCTCCACCGAACCTAGCGGCCCGGCTTCAAAGGCTCCCACCTATCCTACACAGTCAATCCCTAGTGTCACTGTCAAGTTATAGTAAAGGTTCACGGGGTCTTTCCGTCTTGCTGCGGGTAAACTGCATCGGCACAGCTATTTCAATTTCGCTGAGTCCCTCTCCGAGACAGCGCGGAAGTCGTTACTCCATTCGTGCAGGTCGGAACTTACCCGACAAGGAATTTCGCTACCTTAGGACCGTTATAGTTACGGCCGCCGTTTACTGGGGCTTCGGATCATCGCTTCACCTTGCGGCTGACGAATCCCCTTAACCTTCCAGCACCGGGCAGGAGTCAGACCCTATACGTCGGCTTGTCGCCTTCGCAGAGTCCTGTGTTTTTGGTAAACAGTCGCTACCGCCATTTCTCTGCAACCTCTCTCAGCTCCGGCTGTACGCCTTCACCTACCAGAGGCCCACCTTCTTCCGAAGTTACGGTGGAAATTTGCCTAGTTCCTTGGAGGAGAGTTCTCTCAAGCGCCTTAGGATTTTCTCCTCGCCCACCTGTGTCGGTTTACGGTACGGACACCCTGCAAGCTCCCTACGGGACTTTTCTTGGAAGCAGAGCATCAGCGACTTACCCCTTACGGGGCGCCATGGAGTCTCGGGGATAACTGCCGCGCCTTTATTCGTACGCGACACCCCTACACCTTTAGACTGACACAACCACCGGTCAGCTCGCCTAGCTTTCTCCGTCCTCCCTTAGTTCAACGCTCACAAGATGGTGCAGGAATATTAACCCGCTTTCCATCACCTACGCCTTTCGGCCTCGGCTTAGGTTCCGACTAACCCTGGGAAGATTAACTTGACCCAGGAAACCTTGGGCTTACGGCGAGGGGGTTTCTCACCCCCTTTATCGCTACTCATTTCGGCATCAGCACTCCCAGTCGCTCCAGCCGCCTTTTCAGTCGACCTTCGCTGCAACTGGGACGCTCCCCTACCGCCACACGCTTTACGTGTGACCCGAAGCTTCGGCACTAGTCTTGAGCCCCGTTACATTTTCGGCGCGGCCTGTCTTGACCAGTGAGCTATTACGCTTTCTTTAAAGGATGGCTGCTTCTAAGCCAACCTCCTGGTTGTCAATGACCTGCCACATCCTTTCTAGTGTTCACTTAGACTAGATTTGGGGGCCTTAGCTGTCGGTCTGGGTTATTCCCCTCTTGCCAATGGACGTTATCACCCACTGACTGCGTCCCGGGATAACAATTGCCGGCATTCGGAGTTTGGTACGGTTTGGTAATCTGGTGAGACCCCTAGCCGTTCCAGTGCTCTACCTCCGGCATTGAATTGCCCGAGCCGATACCTAAATATCTTTCGGGGAGAACCAGCTATCACGGAGTTTGATTGGCCTTTCACCCCTACACACAGCTCATCTCAGAAATTTTCAACTTTCACGAGTTCGGTCCTCCATGCGGTGTTACCCGCACTTCAACCTGGCCATGTGTAGATCACCCCGCTTCGG
>NZ_CP017174.1:9140000-9316447 GCF_006402735.1 Myxococcus xanthus
AGCTTCTCGAGCGGAGGGCCGAAGTCAGTCACGGGCTTGGTGGACGAGGTGAGGACCTTATGGGGCCAGATGACGATGTCGCGAGCCATGGGCCGCAATCTGCCATGCACGCCCCCTCAGCGCCGCCCGATTCGGCATGCCAACGGTCCACCGGTTCACACGACCGCCCTGCCCCACCGGGCCCTCACTGGGGCTCTGGCCACAACAGGCAATACAGCTCCGCGAAGGGCAGCGTGGCGCGGCGGTACAACACCGCGTTGCCCAGAGGCGCATCGCCCTCCAGCCAGGCCACATGCACCTGGGCGCCGCATTGCGAGTATGCCATGGAGGCCTCTCCTGAATCCTCAAGGCTGCGGCTCAGGTTCTCCACCGGTCCCAAGGCAATGCCCAACCCCACCGTGGCGCGCGTCAGGACCTCCCGCTCCCCGTTGAAGCCTTCCGCCCAAACCAGCCGGACGCCCGTTCCCGCAGGAACCATGCGGGGGGAGAGCGCTTGGACCTGCGCCTGCGACACCTTCCTGGGCGCGGAAAACGTCGCCCCACCATCGACGCTCATCGCCAGGACGACCTCCGGCCCCAAGGCGCCCGGGCGTTGGTCCAGCCATGCGACGAAGAGCCGTGAGTCACGCGCCACCACCTGCGGCCTGGAGGAGACACGCGTGTCGTTGCTGACGTTGACCACCGGGCCGAAGGAAGTCCCCGCATTCGCGCTCCGGCGCAGCAGCACCTCGCAGGACGAAAGCCCCGTGCCGCATTCGGTCCAGACCGCGTAGACGTCGCTGCCCTGCACCGCCAGCTTGTGGTCCCTGGAGTTCCCTCCCAGCCCGGCGAGTTGCTGTACCGGCTCGAAGGTGCCGCCTCCGTCGGTGCTGCGCCGGAAATAGAGGCTCGACTTCTCATCGCTGCCGGCCCCGTTCCACAACACGTAGACATGCTCGCCCAGGGCCGCCAACTCCACGTCGCCATAGCCCTGCTGGCCGTTCAGCGCCTCGATGTCGGCGAAGACGCCCCCCGTGGGACCGCGGATGAAGTGGATGCCGCCTTGGTCGTCTTCGCTCGAGCGGAACCACCCCATGTAGACGTGGCTCCGGGTGGCCGCGAGGCGCAGGCCCCCCTCCTTCTCCTGGGTCAGTTCGAGGACGGGGCCAAAGGTGCCTCCCCGGTCGTTGCTCGAACGAAACCGCAGCCCGCTGTCCAGCCACGTCACATAGACGTTTTCACCTTGGGCCAGCACCCTCGCGCCACGGGCGGCCGCCCCGGGTATCGAGTTGTCCGGTCCCAGGCTGCGCACCGGACGGAAGCTGACACCCCCATCCGTGCTCCGCTGATATTTCACAACCCTCCCCGCCTGGGCGCCGTCCACCCAGACGACGTGCACGTCCCCCTCCCACGTGCACACCTGCGGGACCTGGAAGCCCACCGCCGTCGTGGTCAACGTCTGCGCCGGAGTGAAGAACTGCGCCATGGCACTGCCTGGCCCTCCTCCCGCCCACATCACCACCGCGGCCAGCAGCGTCCCCGCCGCCGAGCCGCCACGCTTCGGACTCCGCATTGCCTACCCCCGGCGCCATGGCACACGGCGCGGCCGACGGGGCTAGCGCGGGGGGCGCCCCGCAGCCATGCGGCCCTGGGACGTTTCACCCTCCGAGCGATGCCATCCGGACAGTTGGCGCGTCTTCACTGACAGGTCTGCTACACCTGTCCCATGCACCCGCACGCCCAGCTCATCACTGACTTCTACTCGGCGTTCCAACGCCGGGACGCCCAGGCCATGGCCGCCTGCTACCACCCGGAGGTGGAGTTCTCCGACGCCGCCTTCGCCGGACTCCGTCACCGGGAGCCCGGTGCCATGTGGCTCATGCTCTGCGAGCGCGGCAAGGACCTGGAGGTCACCTTCCGCGACGTGCAGGCCGATGACCACCGGGGCCGCGCCCACTGGGATGCCCGCTACACGTTCAGCGGCACCGGAAGGAAGGTGCTCAACCGCATCGATGCTGAGTTCGAGTTCCGCGACGGAAAGATTGTCCGGCACCGCGACCACTTCGACTTCTGGACCTGGTCCCGCCAGGCGCTGGGCCCCACGGGACTGCTGCTCGGGTGGACACCCCTGTTGAAGAAGAAGGTCCAGGCGAAGGCCCGGAAGTCCCTGGACATCTTCATGCGCGAGCGTGGCATTCCCCAGGAGTGAGGAGGACGCATGGCACCGCCCGATAGTGAGAGCCCGCCCGTGGAGGCTCTGGACCTCTGGCTTCTGGAGGCCGCCATGGAGTTGCCTACACCCCTGCACATGCTCGTGGAGCCGAACCCGCATATCGCGCTCAACATGGCGGACGACCCGCGGCTGTCCCGGGAGGAGCTGTGTGAGCGGCTGTCGCTGCTCGCAGAGCGCGGACTCATCCGCGTCCACGCACTTCCGGATGGACTGCAGGAGCTGTTCTCCCCCGAGGAGATTTCAAGCGCCATTGATGCCCGGCAGTCCCGCACTCCCTTTGGCTACTCGCTCACGGGTGACGGGGGCGCCGTCTGGGAGCAGCACGCCAGGCCTGATTGGAGCCGGTTCGTCAACGCGGGGCAGGAGCCCTCCGCCGACGATGCCCAGGACGCCTGGGTCATCGAGGCCGCGAGCCTTGAAGCCGCGGACGCGGAGTTCCACTTTCATGAGTCACTCGGCGATGCGCATCAGCCGGTCAGCGCGTCGAAACACGGCGAGGTGCTGACGCCGTGGCAGGTGACGTATTGGAAGGCGCTGCCCCACGGATACCGGCTCCGCTACGTCACCGTGCCGCGCCCTGCTGACCCGGCTCGGAGCAGGAGCGTGCCTTCCCGAGCACCTTGGTACACGCGCGTCTGGCTGTGACGCCGCGCCCTCGCGCTCACGGCTCCGATTCGGACGTCTCAAGGTGCTGGTACGTCAGCGGGCCCATCCCCTCGCGGGCCAGTTTGGCCGTGCAGCGGACGTTGCCCCTCCAGTCCAGGAGTTGGAGGCCCAACGTGCCGTCCTCGTGCAGCAGCAGCGAGCCATAGCCGTTGTTGCCCAGTTCGGGTCTCAGGTCCGTCCACTCGGGGAAGCGTGCGTGCGACTCCAGGAAGCGCACGGGTGCTGGAGACTTCAGTCCCGGCGTCACCGCTCGCACCGGGAGACCGGCGTGCCCCAGGCTTCCTCCCAGGAATGGGAACGCGGCGCTCCGGTCGAACAGTGCTCCATATGGCGTGGCGCCCCAGAACCACAGGTCGACCTGTGCGCGCTCGACCGCCAGTTCCCGGAGGTCTTCCAGCAAACCGGCGTGCCTCGGTTCTCCGTACCGGTAGGGCGCGTCGTGGCTCAGGAGGATGTTCGTTGCTCCTCGCTGGCGGCCCTCCTTCAGCACCGACTCCAGCCAGCTCAGGAGCGCGGGCTCCTGGTGCCGTCCTGGCTCGAAGTACGCGGTGTCCAGACCGATGAGCTGGAAGCGCTCCGAGGCCAGGCAGAAGTAGCTTCCCTCCTGGACTTGCTTCGCTCGTGAGGCGCCTCGCCGCTCGTCCAGGTAGCGGTAGAAGGGGGTGCCCCCGGAACGCATCTCCGAGCCCGCGTTCAGCGTCATCAGCGTTGTCACTGGCAACAGTGGTTCGAGCGGCTCGGCCACGTGCGCGTCGAATTCGCCCTGACGGCCCGCGTAGTACACGCCCCCGAGGTGCACGGCGTACTCCAGGCGCTCGCCTCGCATGATGAGCTGACGGGCCACGTAGCGCGCGGGGTACTCGCCCGTGCCGAAGCCTCCGAACAGCGCCACTTCCACCGGCCGTCCCGGCGCGGGCTCGCGGAGCTCGTAGCGAAAACGGGTGGCGTGATGCGCATCGTCGTGCCGACGGAACTCCGCCCGGTGCCAGCCGCCGTGGAGCCAGGCGCGACCGCTGAACAGGAGCCATCCGCGCAGGTCCGCTACCGGCTCGAAACGGGTTCGCGCCGGGTCGATGGGGATTTCATTCGTCATCAGCGGGAAGGTGAAGTCCGGCGGCAGTGACACCGAGGCCCGTGCCTGGAATGCCGGCTGCTTCAGTGCTTGAAGCGCGGCTTCGGGCTCGCGCAGGGACTGCTCCATTTCCTGGAGCACGTGCACCAGGGCTCCCTCTGAAACGGGCGCGCCCAAGTCCTGGCGGATGAGGCTCAGGATTTCTTCCGGCTCGCGCAGGAAGCGCTCGCGCAGCGCGCCCAGGTCGTCTGGACCGAGCGGCGGTAACTCCGATACGTCGGCGCTCGCGGCTCCGGACGTCGTCTGAGCCGTTGCCGAGGCTGAAGGAGCCCGGTACCCGAGTGCCGTGTAGAACTCGACCCGCTTGCGGTCCATGGGCACATCATCGCCCGTTGGCCCGACGCGGGGAATGCCGCGCCCGACACGTTCATCGGGCTCGGGCCAACGTGGGGGATGCCAAGCCTGCCGCAGGACCGCCACGTTTGCGCATCGGGACTGGGCAATGAACACAGGGGGGCGCCGTCTACAGCGCCCTCCTGTGCCTGGGGCCCCTGTGTCCGGCGCTCGCCCCGGGCCCAGTCCCGTGGTTCCAGTGCGGCCGAGGGGCGACTACTCCCGCGCCTTCGCGGCGGCCGCGGCCTCCTGCGCTTCCTTCACCTTGCTCGCGTCACGCTGGCGGCCATCACGGTAGGCGTAGAGCGTGTAATACGAACCCGTGGCGTAGCCCGGCAGCTTTCGGGGATTGAAGACGCTGGTGCTCGACACCGAGCCACCCACGAAGCCCTTGGGCACGTCCACCAGCCGCATCGCACAGCCAGCCAGGACCAGCCCCGCCGCTGGCACGTCGTTGCTCACCAGGGTGCACGTGCCCCGCGCCGTGAAGCCCCCCTCCGGCAGGTTGTAGCGCATGTAGACATTCAGCTGCTGCCCGGCGGGGAAGGCGTTGTCCGTCACCTGGACGCACGCCGTCGCCGAGCCCACGCGCCGGCCTCCCCCATCAACCACCTTGCCGTCCTTGGGATTGTGCTCCGGCACATACACACTCCCGCCCAGCTTCACGTTCACCTCGAAGGGCGCCGCCGCGCACACCGCCGGGTCCGCGGGGCTCGCCGGGTCCTCCTGCGTGCGGAACTGCATCACCACCTCATTGGCTCCCGCCTGCGCCGACAGCAACAGGACACCCAACATCCCCACCGCACCGCCGAGCTTTCGCGACATGGCGTACCTCCCTCCGGACCGTGAGGGGCTTTTCAGCCCACCGCTAGCACCCCTTCGACGCGCCCCGCGCCGGGGCTACTGCCACGACAGCGTGTATTCGGTGTCGAGCGGCCCCGTCTGCCGGCCGTGCACCTGGACCTGCTTGCCCCCCACCGCCTCGATGACGGCCTGGAGCGTGCCCTCGTGGTAGGCGGGCGGCATGAAGTCCCGCTTCATCGTGAAGATGCCGCTGGTGTCGCCCGTCCACTTCACACCGCGCTCGCCGTAGCTGACCGCCGCGCGGTAACCCGAGTGCAGGTTGCCCACGAGCCGCTTCGGACTGTCCGACGCCAGCAGCAACAACGTCTTGCCCGCCGCCGAGGACAGGAAGTCCGTCGTGGCCACCACCCCCATGCGCCGCAGCGCTCCGTCAAAGCCACCGTGCTCCGGGCCCATCACCTGCGCCGCCGTGAAGGACATCCGCAGGAAGGCGGCCACCGGGTAGTTGAAGAAGTCGATGAAGCGCGTCTCGCCGCTGGCCGCCAGACAGCGCTCCACCGCCGCGTCCCCTCCCATCGTGCGAACGGCGGACACCACGCCGTTGAAGAAGAGCCCGCGGGCCGTGTCGTCCTTCGTCGCCAGCGCCAACCGCGCGTCCAGCTCCTTGCCGATATTCGAATCCAACTTGTTCATTACAACCTCACGAGTTGCGCGCCGTAATGGACGTTCGCGCCTACCGCTGCCACCACCACCAGGTCACCACTTCCCAGACGCACGCGGCCGGCCTCCAGGTCTTCGGCCAGAAGGATGAGCATCCCCGCCGCCGACGTGTTGCCGTAGCGGTCCACGTTGCACGCCACCGCCTCAGGCGGCAGCCCCGCCCGCTCCACGAAGGCGTCCATCACCCGCTTGTTCGGCTGGTGGAAGTAGTACCGCTCCACCTTCGAACGGAGCTCTGGCCGCGGCCCCAGGACGACATCCAGGCACTTCTGCATGTACTCCGGATAGCTGCGCGCCACGCGGAAGCCATCCACCACGAACGCCATGTCCGCCGGACGCATCCGCCCCGGCTGATACGGCAGCTTCAACAGGCCGCCACCCTTGCGGATGACCAGGTCTCCGTACGCGTTGCCGGAGAAGGACGCCAGGATGCCCTCCGCCCCCGCATCCCCCGGCTTCGACTGGAGCACCACCGCGCCCGCCCCGTCGCCGAAGACATACATGGAGAGGTAGCCCTGCAGCGTCTTCGAGCGGCCAGGCCCGGGCGGCAGCTCGTCCGTGTAGACCTCCCGGTTCACCAGCGGAGACGTGAAGGCAGAGGCCACCACCGCCACCGTGCGGAAGCGCCCTCCGTCCATCATCTTCTTCACCATGTCCAACACGTACGGCGTGCCACCGCAGCCGTCGTCCACCACGAGCCCGAACGCGTCCTCGCGCAGCTCCAGCCGCCGGTGCAGCTCCATGGCGTCGTGGTTGAAGTGCGGCGCGTCCGGCGTACACGTCACCACGAAGAGCGCGTCCAACGCCTTGGGGTCCACACCCGCCTGGGCGAGCGCCTTCCGGAGCGCTACCTCGCACATGTCCGTGTTGCTGGCCGGGTAGATGTGTCCGTCATTCTCGGGAGGTGGAATCGCCCGGCCCGTGGCCTCGTCGATGTCCCAGAGGAAGCGGCGCTCGCGGATGCCGACCTTCTCCTCGATGCGCTCCGCCGACCACCCCGGGATGGCCCTGGCGATCCGCTCGTTGCTCACCACACGTGAAGGAACGAAGGCACCAGCTCCGACGACACAGACATTGGGTGTCATTTAATGGCCCCGTTTTTTCACAGTCTCGCCATATGGGAGGGATTCCCTGGCAACGGGGATTGAGCAGGATTCAGGCCATATACGAAGTCATTGAAACAACTGCCGCTGGCGAACGGGGCAGCTTCATTCGTGAATCATCCTCCAGCCGGCGGCACGAGGAAACCACCGGGATTACTGGAGATTTCCAGTGCTTCACAAATGAAGTAGCAACCGTTGCGAATGAAGCACCTCGTCATGAGAATTTCCTCTCAGTGACTGAGCATGTCACCCCAGGTGTCGCCTATGACTTCGCTGCACTGTGAAAAGAGCCGATACGTGCATGAGTGACTAAAGACCCATGCGACGAATCTGGGCGCCGAGCCTCTCACTGAGAGTGTCTGGCTTGAAGAGCGGATGAGACAACTGTGCTGAAATCAACATATCGGGAAGGCCGCCCACCCACTGGGGGCGGCCACTCACCGACCTGGCGCGGCTCAGAACGGGATGTTGTCGTCGTCGTTCGGCGGAGGGATGTCGTCGCCGCCGTAGCTCCCGCCTCCGAAGCCGCCACCGCCCCGGCCGCCACCACCGTAGCCGCCCTGGTTGCCGTAGCCGCCGTCGTTGCCACCACCCGCGTCGCCGCCCCGCTGCCGCGCGATTTCCGCCTCGATGGCGGCGAGCAGCTGGCGCTCCTTGTCGTGCCAGCGCGACTTGCTCGCGTCATTCAGCGTGCGGCGCGCGCCGTTGGCGTAGAACTCCAGGTCGCCCATGCTGGCGCCGACAATGGGTCCGCCCTTGCTGCGGCCGTAGTTGGGGAAGACCATTCCATCACCACCACCACCGCCGCCACCGCTGCTCGCGGGCGCTGAACGCCGCGCCGCCGGGGCCGCCGCGTCCGGCGTGCCACCGATGGACATCTCTCCCAGCGTCAGCGTGAAGCCCTCGCCGCTCTTGAACGCCGTGCCCACACGAACCTGCTCCACCCGCCCGTCGGGACGACGCACCGCCACGGTGACCGGATAACCTTGCTCGCTCATGCCGGGCCGAATCCCATCCCCGCCCCGCCACTGTCAACGGAGACTCGAAGGGGACGTCCGGGAACCGGCCGCTCGTCCGGCCTGCTCACCGCGCTCCCTGGATTCCACTTGAGCCGCTCGGGCCCGAAGGCCCGAGGGAATCCGCGGGGCGCGGCGCTCGAATCAGAACAGCGAGCCCTGGGAGGACCGGCCCTTCTTGCGCTTGCCGGCTCCGGCCTTCACCTTGGTGGTCTTGACCTGGCGCCCCCCCTTGGCCGCGGCCTTCTTCGCGGCCGGCGCCTTCTTGGCCACTGACTTCTTCGCGGCGGCCGGGGCCTTCTTCGCCCGTGCGGCCTTCTTCGCGCCCGCGGCCTTCCGACCCGCTGACTTCTTCGCGGCGGCCGGCGCCTTCTCCTCGGCGGGCGGCGGCGGCGCCGCCACGGGGGCCGGGGCCTTCGCCGGGGCCTTCTTCCTGGCGCCACCCTCACGCAGCGCCTTGCTGGCGGCGCGGCCCCGCGGCAGCGTCACGTCCTCCACCGATTGCGGAAGCGCGTCGTCCTTCCACGCCGACGGCCGGCGGTTGGTCCGCATCAGCAACCGCAGCTTCTGGTAGTGCGCCGAGCAGTACCCCTTGGAACGGCTGGGGCGCTCGCAACCGATGACGGCGCACGCCCGGGCGCCCTCCTCCGCGCGCGCCTGACTGACGACCGGCTTCGCGGCCACGGGCCGGCCCACGGATGCGCGGCCCTTTGGCGCCGCGACCACCTGCTTGCGGCCTCCGCGCGTGGACGCGGGCAGCACCGTGGGCGTCCGCACTCCCGCCATGGCGCCGAGACGACTGGTCAGCGGCGCCAACCGGTGCGTCACCTCGCGCACCAACTCCAGGGCCTCCAGGCCTTCCTCCATGCGCCGGACCGCCTGCTGCAACGGGACCAACTGCGCATCGAGTTCGCGCCGGAAGATTTCGCCAAGAGCATTCGCAATGGACATTGCTCGGGAGAATACACGGGGCCCCAGGCAACCGGTGTGAAAACCTGTGCTTGGCTCGCACCAATCGTTGACCGGCGGGCGAAGCCATACATCCCGTGAGGTCGGTCCCTCCCGCCAGAGCAGCCTCTACCCCCGGACGCTGACGGTGGCCGGCGGCTCGGCCCGAGGGAGGACGCGCTCCGGGGCCTCCCGCTGGAGCTCGGACGGCCGGCTGACGGCGGCCGTCCCGCAGGTGCGCGCCGCCAGGGAGACGGCCCCCACGAGCAACAGTGCTGGAACAAACAGGTGAACCATGGCGCCTCCTCGAAGCAGGTGACGGACGTGAACGCCGGCCAACTCCGCGGGTCTCCTCCCCCACAGGCCGCCCGGCTGCCTCTGCCCGAGACATACGAGCGAGCTTGCCGTTCGGGTCTGACGTTTCCGGAGCCCCGGGTACGTGAGCCCCCCAGGCAACGCGGCGGATGTTAAAGGGATGGAGCATGAGCCAGGCGCCCACTCCCGTCCGCTTCAAAGGCACCGACACCTACCTGACCCACGAGAGCCTCCAGGCCGCGGTCAACTGCGCGCTGACCCTCCAGCGCCCCCTGCTGGTGAAGGGCGAGCCCGGCACCGGCAAGACGCTGCTGGCGGAGGCCATCGCCGAGGCCCTGGGGCACCGGCTCATCACCTGGCACGTGAAGAGCACCACCCGCGCGCAGGACGGCCTCTACGTCTACGACACCGTGCAGCGCCTGTATGACTCGCGCTTCAACGACGGGGACGTGCGCGACATCCGCAAGTACATCCGCCAGGGCCCGCTGGGCGAGGCCTTCTCCTCCCCCGAGCGCGTGGTGCTGCTCATCGACGAGGTGGACAAGGCGGACCTGGAGTTCCCCAACGACTTGCTCCACGAGCTGGACCGGATGCGCTTCCGCGTCACCGAGACGGGTGACGAGGTGGTGGCGAAGCACCGCCCCGTGGTGGTGATTACATCCAACAACGAGAAGGAGCTGCCCGACGCCTTCCTGCGCCGGTGCGTGTTCCACTTCATCGACTTCCCGGACGCGGAGCTGATGCGCCGTATCGTCGGCGTGCACCATCCGGGGCTGGACAGCGCGCTGTCCGAGCAGGCGCTGAAGGTCTTCTACGAGCTGCGCAGCTTCACCCGCCTGCGCAAGAAGCCCTCCACCAGCGAGCTCATCGACTGGATTGCCGTGCTCAAGGCACAGGGCGTCCACGACCTCAAGCTGGACGAGCAGCTCCCCTTCCTGGGCGCGCTGCTGAAGAAGGAGCAGGACCTGGTCTCCGTGGCGGAGGCCTTCGGGCGCGGGCGCCGTCCCCGGGCCTAGAGAGGCGCTGCCATGTTCCTGCCCTTCTTCTACGAGCTGCGCCGGCGCGGGCTGAAGGTCGGCGCCCAGGAGGCGCTGGCGCTGGCCGGCGCGCTGCGAGCGGGCCTGCACGACAGCCACCTGGACGGCTTCTACCATGTGGCCCGGGCGCTGCTCGTGCACTCGGAGACGCAGCTGGATGCGTTCGACCAGGCCTTCCTCGCGCACTTCCAGGGCGTGGAGACGGCGAGCCTGGAGCTGACGCAGGAGCTGCTCAACTGGCTGGAGGAGGCGCGCGAGCGGCCGGACCTGAGCCCCGAGGAGGTCGCCCTGCTGGAGCAGTTGGACCCGGAGGAGATTCGCCGGCTGTTCGAGGAGCGCCTGAAGGAGCAGAAGGAGCGCCACGACGGCGGCAACCGCTGGGTGGGCACCGGCGGTACGTCTCCCTTCGGCAACAACGGCTTCGGCCGCGAGGGCATCCGCGTGGGCGGCGGCGCGGGCAACCGCCAGGGACGCGCGCTGATGCAGGCCGGGGCCCGGAGGTACGCCGGCTACCGCGACGACGTGGTGCTGGACACCCGGCAGATGGCGGTGGCGCTGCGCAAGCTGCGCGCCTTCGCCCGGGACGGCGCGCCGGACGAGCTGGACGTGGACGAGTCCATCGCCGCCACCGCGCGCAACGCCGGTGAGCTGGAGGTGGTGACTCGGCCGCCGCGCCGGCCCAACACGCGCGTGGTGCTGGCCATGGACGTGGGCGGCTCCATGGACCCGTACGCGGCGCTGGTGAGCCGGCTGTTCAGCGTGGCCAGCCAGGCGACACACTTCAAGGAGTTGCGCACCTACTACTTCCACAACTGCGTCTACGGAAAGCTCTACGCCACGCCGCAGCTCACGGGCGGAATCACGGTGCCGGAGTTGGTGGCCCAGGTGGGACGGCACCACAAGCTGGTGATGGTGGGGGATGCCTCCATGGCGCCCTACGAGCTGTCCATCCGCACCGACGCGCAGGGGCACTACAAGACGGACGGGCTGGAAGGGCTGACGTGGCTGATGCAGTTGGCGCAGCACTTCGAGCGCAACGTGTGGCTCAACCCGGAGCCCATGGGCACGTGGCGCACGGGGACCATCTCCGTGATTGCCCGCATCTTCCCCATGTTCGCCCTGACGGTGGAGGGCCTGGGTGAAGCCGTCACGCACCTGACACGGGGCCGCACCGTGAGGGGCGCGGCGGCGCGGCGCTGAGGCGTGTCCGTAGGCGCGCGGGATTCATTCCCGTGCCCCCCAGGGCAGGAATTCCGGGTGTGCCCGTGGACTGGCGGACGGCCGGGCGGGCCCCAGCGCATTTGGTGCAGCACCTGGAGCGTCACTTGCGGCATGGTGCGCGCGCACGCGAGCGGGACCGCGAGGACACCATGACAACCGACAAGCAGGACGTGCTGGCCATCAACACCATCCGCACCCTCGCCATGGATGCGGTACAGCAGGCCCACTCGGGCCACCCGGGGGCTCCCATGTCCCTGGCCCCCGTGGCGTACCAGCTCTGGCAGCAGGAGCTCCGGTATGACCCGTCCCACCCCATCTGGCCGGACCGGGACAGGTTCATCCTGTCCAACGGCCACGCCTCCATGCTGCTGTACGCGCTGCTCCACCTGGCCGGGGTGAAGCGCGTCACGCGGGAGTACACCGTCGAGGACGCGCCCACCGTGTCGCTCGAGGACATCAAGAAGTTCCGGCAGCTCGACTCGTCCACCCCGGGCCACCCCGAGTACCGGTGGACCAGCGGCGTGGAGACGACCACCGGCCCCTTGGGCCAGGGCGTGTCCAACAGCGTGGGCATGGCCATGGCCAGCCGCTGGCTCGCGAGCTACTACAACCGCCCCGGCTTCGAGATGTTCGGCTACGACGTCTACGCCATCTGCGGCGACGGCGACCTGATGGAAGGCGTGGCGTCCGAGGCGGCGTCCATCGCCGGCCACCTCCAACTGCCCAACCTGTGCTGGATCTACGACAGCAACCACATCTCCATCGACGGCAGCACCGACCTGGCCTTCACCGAGGACGTGGGCCGGCGCTTCGAGGCCTACGGCTGGCGCGTGCTGCGCGTGCCGGACGCCAACGATTTGAACGCCATGGGTGAGGCGCTGCGCACCTTCAAGACGGCGCGCGGCAAGCCCACGCTCATCATCGTCACCACCCAGATTGCCTACGGCGCGCCCAAGCTCCAGGGCTCCTCCAAGGCCCACGGCGAGCCGCTGGGCGACGAGGAAATCAAGGGCACCAAGCGCTTCTACGGCTGGCCCGAGGACGAGAAGTTCCTGGTCCCCGACGGCGTGCGCGAGCGCTTCCAGGAGCGCATGGGCGCTCGGGGCAAGCAGCTGCGCACGGAGTGGGAGCAGAAGTTCGCCGAGTACCGCAAGCAGTTCCCCGAGCTGGCCGACCAGTTGGAGCGCATGCAGCGCCGCGACGCGCCCCAGGGCTGGGACGCGGAGCTGCCGACGTTCCCCGCCGACGCCAAGGGACTGGCCACGCGCGACTCCAGCGGCAAGGTGCTCAACGCTATCGCCAAGCACTACCCGTGGCTGGTGGGCGGCTCGGCGGACCTCAACCCGTCCACGAAGACGTACATCACCGGCGGGGAGGCGATGAAGCCGGGCGAGTACGCGGGGCGCAACATCCACTTCGGCGTGCGCGAGCACGCGATGGGCTCCATCGTCAACGGCCTGTGCCTGAGCAAGCTGCGCGGCTACGGCGCCACGTTCCTCATCTTCAGTGACTACGAGCGCCCCGCCATCCGCCTGTCCGCGCTGATGGAGCTGCCCGCCATCCACATCTTCACCCACGACTCCATTGGCGTGGGCGAGGACGGCCCCACGCACCAGCCGGTGGAGCAGTTGGCGTCGCTGCGCGCGATTCCCGGCATCATCGTGCTGCGCCCCGGTGACGCCAACGAGGTGGTCGAGTCGTGGCGGGTGATTGCCCAGCAGCGCAAGCACCCGGTGGTGCTGGTGCTCACGCGCCAGCCCGTGCCCACGCTGGACCGCAGCAAGTTCGGCGCGGCGTCCGGCGTGGCTCGCGGCGGCTACGTGCTGTCCGAGGCGGAGGGCGGCAAGCCGGAGGTCATCCTCATCGGCACCGGCAGCGAGGTGTCGCTGTGCCTGGACGCCCAGGAGAAGCTCAAGGCGGACGGCATCCCGGCGCGCGTGGTCAGCCTGCCGTCGTGGGAGCTGTTCGAGGAGCAGTCCCAGGAGTACCGGGACAGCGTGCTGCCTCCGTCCGTGCGCGCCCGCGTCGCGGTGGAGAAGGGCGCCACCTTCGGCTGGGAGCGCTTCGTGGGGCATGACGGCAACATCGTCGCCATGCGCAGCTTCGGCGCCTCCGCGCCCATCAAGGCGCTGCAGCAGAAGTTCGGCTTCACCGCGGACCACGTGGCCCAGCAGGCGAAGGACTCGCTGAAGAAGACGAAGACGCGGCCGTAGCCCGCAAAAAGAAAGAGCCTCGGACCGTCCCCCAACGGTCCGAGGCCTTCGGGCCTTTTCGGCATCCAGGTGCTCGTCCTGGCGGACTCATGGCGCGGAGAGGCGCGACCCCCGTCGCGTCCCAGCCCCCCGGCTGGGGTTCCCCCCACGCCATGAGCCCATCAGGTCACTTCAACGTCGTTCCCGGCTGCCTCGTGGGCGTGAGCGTTGCGTCCCCCCGGTCGCATCCCGGTTCCCCCGAACCGGCTTCCGCTCGCGCATTCAAGTCCTCCAGGTCCGACTGACTCGTTCGCTCGGGAGGTTCGCCCCCCAGCGCCTGGCCCCCCGGCCAGGCCCCCCGTGCTTCGAGCCCCGCTCCGTGTTGGAGCGTGATGTCCTGTCCTATTGCGCGTGGCGTGCCACACACCGGTCCCGGTGGGCCCACTTGGGCGTCCCGAGTCTTTTCAGTGGGTTATGAATTCGGGTGCCCTTCTCACGGGGCCGTGCGGGGTGGTGACAACTGTCATCACCGGTGACAACCGTCATCACCGGGATGGCCCCCAGGTGGTGACTCTTGTCACCGGTGGCCCATCCCGGGCGGAGCGCGTGACACCTTGGCAACGGCGGGGCGGGGCTTCCAGCGCGCGGGCCTACAGCCCTCCGCGCAGCTCCAGTTCGCTCCAGAGCGCGCCGTCACGCTCCCGCAGCAGGAAGGTGAGGCGGCCCTGGTGGAAGCCTCGCACCGGCGCCTCCGGGTCCGGGAAACCGGGGGGCAGCTTCCAGTCCGCGGGCTGAAGGCCGCTCGCGGGGATGGGGCGCTCGCGGCGCAGCTCGCCCACCTCCGCGTCCGTGAGCGTCCGCACGCGGGCCCAGGGCAGCAGCTCGCGTCCGTGCAGCCACACCCGTTGCTCCAGCCCCGGGTCCTCCCACGGGCCAATCGCCGTGCGCCGCAGGGTGGACAGGTGCGCCCCGCAGCCCAGCGCGCGCCCCACGTCGCGGGCCAGCGAGCGCACGTAGTAGCCCCCGCGGCAGCTCAGCCACAGGCGGCTGGCGCGCGGCAGGTCGTGGGACAGCCAGCGCACCGCGTGCAGGTACACGCGCGAGGGCGGCAGCTCCACGGCTTCTCCCCGGTGCGCCTTCCGGTAGGCGGGCTCGCCCCCCACCTTCTTCGCGCTGGTGGCCGGAGGCACCTGTTCCCGCCAGCCCACGAAGGACGCCAGCGCCGCGTCCAGGGCCTCGGGCGTCAGCGCCCCCGTGTCTCCCTGGAGGACGGGCCGGCCGTGCAGGTCCCCCGTGTCCGTCTCCGTGCCCCAGACGACCTCCGCCTCGTAGACCTTGGGCACGGCGTGCAGCAGCTCGAACAGGCGCGGCGCCTGCCCCACCAGCACCAGCAGCAGCCCTTCCGCGAAGGGGTCCAGCGTCCCGCCGTGGCACACCGGTATCCGCTTGCCCGGCTGCGCGGCCTTCGCCTCCTCCATGAACCGCTGCACCACCGAGAAGCTCGTGGCGCCCACCGGCTTGTGGACCCGGTAGATGCCCGGACTCAGTTTCCCTCCCACCGCGACCCTCCTGTGGCCTCCCACCCTACCCTGGCCGGGAGTGCGGTGGCGGAAGGTCGCGCCCCCGCCGCGTCCGCAATGAAAGACACTTCATGCCGTGCGCCGGGGCGCCGCGCGCCTGCAAGGCCAGGACCATTTCCCGCCCCAAACAAGCAACCGCTGCATTGCCCGTCCTTTGGCATTCATCTGGCAATCATCTCGAATCGCGAACGCCATGACAGGCGTATGCCTGCGTGCAGGTGCAGGACGGCCATCCCCGCAGTGCCTCGCATTACCCCATGAGGAGTGTCTCCATGACGTCCCCGCTTCGCCCGGGCTGGGCCCTGCTGTCCGCCCTGACCCTGCTGTTGTCCGCCACCACCGGCTGTGATGACGACCCGCCTCCGCCCGTTCCCGACGCTGGGCAGCACCCCACGGACTCCGGCACGGACGCGGGTTCCGAGGACGCGGGCACCGAGGACGCCGGGACGGACGCGGGTCCCGAGGCGCCCTGGGACGGGGGCTACACCGTGCTGGACGACCCGGGCGACTGGATTGACCGGGGCGCGTTCTCCGCGTGCCGCTTCACCGTGGAGAACCCCAGCCTCGAGGCCTGCGCGGATCCGGCGAACTTCGACATGTCGTCCTGCAATGCGGACCAGCTCGCCGCGGTGGAGCAACACGGCATCTATGTGGGCGACGGGCGGTCGGAGAGGCTGCTCGCGGATGGGGGCACGTCCGTCACGCCGGGCAGCGCCGCCTTCCAGCTCTTCGCGGATGGGGGGCCCGACAAGGTCATGGGCATTCCCGTCACCACGCGGATGACGACCGGCGGCACATTCTTCCTCTCCGGCAGACAGTCGAATCCCTACACCGGAGAGCGCGTCGTCTCGGTGGCGGGCTGTGAGACGCCCAGGCCCGACGTCATCACCGGCTGCTATGTCCGTTGCACTGAGACGCCCCGGTCCTCCTCCCGGAGCATGGGCACCTTCGA
Source organism: Myxococcus xanthus (assembly GCF_006402735.1). Taxonomy (NCBI): domain Bacteria; kingdom Pseudomonadati; phylum Myxococcota; class Myxococcia; order Myxococcales; family Myxococcaceae; genus Myxococcus; species Myxococcus xanthus. Next base: position 9,156,232 of record NZ_CP017174.1, read on the forward strand.
GGCCGAGCGGGCGGAGCGGCGCGGCGAAGCCGAGTCGTCCGGCGGGATGCAGCTCGTCGCCGAGTACTTCGTGGACCTGGGCGTGCCGGTGGATGTCTACGTCACCCAGGGCCACGCCTACGTGGTGTCCACCGACGAGGCCGGCCGCTTCGGCGGGCTCACCGTCTTCGACGTGAGCGACCCGGCGCATCCCTTCTTCAAGACATCCATCAGCCTGCCGGGCGACTCGTATTGGAACGGCGTGTGGGCGAAGGGCGACGCGCTGTATGTCGCCAGCGCCGACACCGGCGTCTCCGTTTTCGACATCTCCAACCCGGGGTCACCGGAGTTCGTCCTCACCCTGCCGGGCAACGGCTACACCAACGTGCACACCGTCCTGGTGGATGGGGACCGTCTGTATGCGTCCGACATCACCGACTTCGTGGGCAGCACCCGCGTCTACGACATCAGCACGCCGCTGGCGCCCGTCCTGCGGCAGGTCATCACCCTGCCGGAGATGTACTCGCTCGGCGGGCCCCATGACTTCTTCGCGTACGAGGGCCGCCTCTACATCAGCAACGCCTCCGGCGGTTACTCCATCGTGGACGTCAGCGACCTGGAGAACGTGCAGCACCTGGGGCAGTACTTCTACCCGGGGTTCGGTGGCTTCGCGCACCACAGCGCGGTGGGCACCTTCGCGGGCCGCACCATCGCCTTCGAGGGCGGCGAGTTTCCGGGTTCGCACCTGCGAGTGCTGGACGTCACCGACCCGGCGAGCATCGTGAAGATTGGCGAGCACCGCATGCGGTACTCCACTTCCATCCACAACATGATTCTCAAGGGCGAGCGGCTGTACGTCGCCTGGTACCACGAGGGCGTGCGCGTGCTGGACGTGGCCAACCCCACCCAGCCCCGGCAGGTGGCGCACTTCAACACCTTCAGGGAGACGGACCCGCACCGGGCGGGCGGCGCCTTCGAGGGCGCCATTGGCATCCGCCTGCCCGGAGATGGGTACGTCTACGTCGTGGACACGTCGCGCGGGCTGCTCATCTTCAACGAGCCGTGAGCCAACCGGGGGCGCCTCTTCGCGGCGCTCGCGATGGCCTCACATGCTGAACACAGGGCGTCCGCGGAACGATGCGGGCGCCCATTCTCCTCCTCCAGAGGCTGCACCTCATGTCTGTTCGTATCGCATGCCCGTTGCTGACGCTCGTTTGCGCCGTGTCGTTGTCCGCCTGTTCTTCGTCGGAGCCCCCGCCCCCCACGCCGCCTCCCGAGCCGCCGGCGTATACCGGCCCCTGGGCGGTGCTTCCGGAGATGGGGGAATGGGTGGACCCCGGGGCCTTCGAGTCTTGTCCCGCGCAGACGTCCCAAGCGGCGTGCAACGCGCCGGAGACACTGGTGATGCCAGACTGTGACTTCGGCTCGCTCGCGGGCCTGGAGCGGCAGGGCGCCATCTACCGCGCGGAAATCCGGTACGAGACCCAGGTACAGCCCGGCACCGTACAAGTCCTCCCGGAGAACGGTGGTTTCCAGTTCGATGCCTCGGGCCAGCCCATGTCCGTCATGGGGCGCAATCCCCATGCAGCCACCATGAATGGCGAGCGGTTCTTCATCTCCTCCGGACCCACGAGCCAAACCAATCTCCAGGACCGCTACACATTCATCGGCTGTCACGCCCAGGGTCCACGGAGCCTCACCGGCTGCGTTCTCTGGTGCCGAGGCAGCACCCTGCGCCATAGCGGTAGCTTCCGCGCCGAGCGCATGACGTGGCGAGAGGGCGAGCCCGAGTCCGCCAACCTCCAGCTCCTGTCCGAAATGCCCGTGGGCCTGGACACGCCTGTGGACGTGTATGTCACCCACGGCCACGCCTATGTCGTGGCCATCGACCGGCGAGGAGTCGGCGGCGGCCTCGCCGTCTTCAACGTGAGCAATCCCTACATTCCCGTCCAGCAGACGGTCATCCGATTCGGCCATAGCGACTACTGGAATGCCGTGTGGGCTCGAGACAATGCGCTCTACGTCGGCAGCGCTCGCTCCGGCCTGCTCGTGTTCGACCTGGCCGACCCGCGGTTGCCCGCCTTCGTGCGCAACCACCCGAGCGGTGGCGGCCCAGTCGACGTGCACACCCTCTTCGTGGATGGAAACCGGCTCTATGCCATGTCGCCATCCCACAAGCAGACGATCATCTTCGACATCACCCAACCACTGGAGCCTCAGCTCCTCACCCGCTTCACGTATCCCAGAAGTGCGGGCTATCCGCATGACGCCTTCGCGTATGAGGGGCGCCTCTACATCAACCACCTCGACGATGGCTTCCTCATCGCAGGGCTGGACGGCGAGACGCCGGAGTTGCTCGGCCGATACACCTATCCCCATGCCTTCAGCCACGCCAACGCGGTGGGTACCTTCAATGGCCGCACCGTGGCCTTCGAGGGCGGCGAGACCATGGGCTCCCATATCCGCGTGCTGGACGTCACCGACCCGGCGAACATCGTGAAGATTGGCGAGTACCGGCTGCGCGGCCTCACCTCCGTCCACAACATGCTGCTGGTGGGCACGCGGCTCTACGTCGCGTACTACCATGAGGGTGTGCGCGTATTGGACGTGTCCAATCCCTCGCAGCCTCGCGAGATCGCGTACTACAACACCTTCCGCGAGTCAGACCCGAACCGGACAGACAAGCTGACCGACGGCGCCATCGGCATCCGCGTGCCGGGGGACGGCCGCATCTACGTCGTGGACACGTCGCGCGGGCTGCTCATCTTCAACGAGCCGTAGCCCTGGAGCTCACGCCTCGATGCGGTTGCGGCCGTTCTCCTTCGCGCGTAGCAACCGCGCATCCGCGGTCCGCAGCAGCGCCTCCACCGTGTCGCCGTCCCCCGGTGACACCGCGATGCCCGCGCTAAAGGTGACGTGGAAGGGCTCGCCGGTGTCGCCGTCGAAGGTCATCTCCGACAGCTCCGCCGCGGTGCGGGCGAGGATTTCCGAGGCGCTGCCCGCGCCCTCCCCCAAGAGCCCCACCACGAACTCCTCCCCACCCCAGCGGCCCCGCACGTCCTCGCGGCGGAAGCGCGCGCCCAGCAGCCGGCCCAACCACATCAACACGCGGTCGCCCGCCAGGTGGCCGTAGCGGTCATGCACCTGCTTGAAGTGGTCCACGTCCAGGAAGCACAACGCCAGCGGCTTTCCCTGGCGCCGTGACTCGGCCAACCGGGCACGGAGCCCGTCCAGGAAGGGCCGGCGCAGCAGCAGGCCCGTCAGCCCGTCCCGCTCCGCCCGCTCGCGCGACAGGCGCGTGCGCTCCAGCCGGGCCTGCACGCGCGCGCGCAGCTCCTCGCGCAGCACCGGCTTGGAGAGGTAGTCATCCGCCCCCGCCTGGAAGGCCGCCAGCCGGAACTCCAGCCCCAGGTGCGCGGTAATCAGCAACACCGGCAACTCCTGCCACTCCGGCGTGGAGCGCAGAATCCGGCACAGGTCGAAGCCGCTGGGCCCCGGCATCTGCACGTCCAACAGCAGCAGGTCCGGCCGGTGCTGCGCCAGCGCCTCCATCAGCCCGTGCGCGTCGTTCAGCCCCACCACCTCAATCTGGTCGCTGGCCAGGGCCTGCGTCAGCGCGGCGATGGCGTCCGGGTCGTCATCCACCACCATCACCCGCGCGCGCTCCGGGCGGCGCGCCGCCACCATGCGCTCGGCCGCAGCGGAGAAGTCCCGCGCGGTGAAGGGCCGTGGCAGGAAGAGGGACGCCCCCGCGTGCGCCGCCGCCACCCGTTCCTCCAGCACGTCCCGGGCACCCGTGACGGCCAGCGGCAGCACGGGCAGGCTCTCCTCCGCGCGCAGCGCATGCGCCACGGCCAGGCCGCCCAGTGGACCGCCCAGGTCCAGGTGGACCAGCACACCATCCACCCACTGCCGCCGCGCCACCTCACACGCCGCGTCCGCCGTGCGCGCCGTCACCACGCCCACGCCCACCTGTCGCCCCATGCGCTCCGCTTCGGCCAGCAGCTTCGCGTCCTCGTCCACCACCAGCAGCACACCCTCGGAGGATTGCGGCGGCGCGGCGGCGGGCTTCACCGGAACGGAGGCCGCGGCGGCCAGCGTGCGGAAGGACGCGTCCAGCGCCGCCACATCCACGGGCGCCCCGGCCCGAGCCGGCAGCAGCACCGCCTCCAGCTGGCCCGCCCGGATGCTCACCTCCGCGAAGCCGTAGCTGCCCGCGGTGCCGTGCAACTTGTGGACAACCGTGTAGGCCTCCTCCAGCGCCGCCGCGTCACCTCCGCGCCCGCGGACGAGCAGCGCCTCCAGCGCCGCCACCTTCTCCTTCAGCCGGGCGCCGTACTCCGCGTTGAGCGACGCCAGGCTGGCGGCCAGGTCGTCCACCTCCACGTCCACTTCCTCCGCCTCCTCCAGCGCCTCGGGCGGCGGTGGAGGCGGCAGAGCGGGCGCGGGGAAGAGCTGGTTCACCCAGACGAGCAGCTCCTCCGGCTTGTAGGGCTTGTGGATGATGCGCACCACGCCCAGCTGCCGCGTCAGCAGCTCGTGGCTCTTCAAATCCTTCCAGAAGGCGGAGGCGAAGAGGATGGGCAGCTTGGGCTGCGTCTTGCGCAACTCACGGATGAAGTCCGCGCCCGTCATCCCCGGCAGCAGGCCGTCCACGATGGCGGCGTCCACCGGCACGCGCGCCAACACGGCCTGCGCCTCCGCCGCGCTGCGCGCGGGCTCCACGCGGTAGCCCTTCTCACGCAGGAAGGTGCCCACCAGGGACTGCAAATCCTTGTCGTCCTCCAGGAACAGGAGCGTCCTGCTGTTCATGAGGGGTGTGCCTTTCTCGCCAGCAGGCCGTTGAGGAGGTCACGCACGGAGGAGACCAGCTCCTCTTCAGAGGCGCGCGACTTGGTGAAGTGCCGGGTGATGCCCAGGGTGAGCTGCCGCTCATCCATGCGCGTCAAATCCCGGCCAGTGAAGACGATGAGCGGCGTGGCGCGGCCCTTGCCCTGACGGAGGATGTCGACGACCTCGAAGCCGTCCAGGCGCGGCAGGCCGACGTCCAGGACGATGAGGTCCGGTGTCGTCTCGCGCGCGAGCTCCACCGCGCTCTCGCCGTCCGCCGCCTCGAAGACCTGCACGCCCAGCCGCTCCATCTGCGCGCACAGCGTGCGCCGGGTGCTGGCGTCGTCATCCACCACCAGCACGCGCGCCTGGCCCGGCTGCCGAGTGGCGTAGCGCAGCGACTTGAGCAGCCGTGACTCCTCCAGCGGCCGGGGCATCCAGTCCACCCAGTGCGGAACGCCCTCCGCTTCGTCCGAGCGGCCGGACAACGCCAACACCGGCAGCTCGTGCGTGCGCGGCTGTTCGCGCAGGCGCCGCACCCAGTCCAGCGCGTGCCCTTCCGGAAGCTGCATGTCCACCACCAGCGCGTCCGGCAGGGACGTGTCCAGGTGCTTCGCCGCCTCGATGAGACTGGTGGCGCGCAGCACGCGGTAGCCTTCGTGCGCGAGGAGCCCGCCCAGCAGCGACGCCAATTCCGCGTCCGCGGTGGTCACCAGCACCTCATGGCGGGACGCGTCCTCGGGGATGACGGGCGGCGACGTGACGGACGCGGGCCGGGCCGACTCCAGCGTGAAGGTGAAGGTGGAGCCCCGGCCCTCCTCGCTCTCCACGGAGATGCGGCTGCCGTGCTGCTCCACGATGGACTGGGAGATGGCCAGCCCCAGACCCGTGCCCCCCTTGGAGCGTGTATCCGAGCTGTCCAGCTGCTGGAAGCGGCCGAAGAGGCGCGCACGCTGCTCCTGGGAGATGCCGGGGCCCTGGTCCACCACACTGAAACGCACCCGCCCGTCCGCCTCTTCCCCCACGCGCACCGTCACCCCCGCGCCCTGCGGGGAGAACTTCACCGCGTTGGACACCAGGTTGGTGAGCACCTGCACCAGCCGGTCCCGGTCCGCCTTCACCTGTGGCGTGCCCGTCACCTCGGCGTGGAGCGATACACCCGCGCCGTCCGCCATGCCCCGGACGCCCGCGAAGGTGGACTCCACCAGGTCCGCGCATTCCGGCGTGGAGACCTTCAGCTCCAGCTTGCCCGCCTCCATCTTCTCCAGGTCGAGGATGTCGTTGATGAGCCGGATGAGGCGTTCGGTGTTGGTGCGGGCGATGCGCACCATGTCCAGCGCCTGGGGCGGAATATCGCCCACGATGCCGCCCTCCAGCAGGCCCAGGGAGCCACGGATGGAGGTGAGTGGCGTGCGCAGCTCATGGCTGACGGTGGAGATGAACTCGTTCTTCATCCGCTCCACCGCCTTGCGCTCGGTGATGTCGCGAACGAAGACGGTGTAGCGAGGCGGGCCGTCTCCGGGCACGCGGACGATGGTCAGCTCCGCGGGGAAGGTGCTGCCATCCATGCGCAGGCACGGGGACTCCAGCCGCGTGGCCTGCCCCGACGCGGTGTTCCACCCCGCGGCCAGCACCTTCTGGCGGGCACCGTCCGGCAGCTCCTCCGGGAGCGCCACGGAGAGGAAGTTGCGGCCCACCACGTCTGCGGCGACCACCTGGAAGGTCTTCTGCGCCGAGGGGTTCAGCTCCAGCAAGTCCCCGCCGCCGTCCAGCAGGAGGATGCCGTCCGGAGAGGCCTCCAGAATCGCGGCCTTGCGTGCCTCGCTGGCGCGCAGCCCCTCGTTGGCGGCGGACAAGGCCTTGGTGCGTTCCTCTACCCGCCGCTCCAAATCCGTGTTGAGCGCGGCCAGGTCGGCGGTGGCCCGCGACAGCCGCACCATCACCACCAGCACGTAGGCCACCAGCGCCAGCGAGACGATGAAGAAGATGATGCGCGAGCGCTCGTTGCGCTCCTGCGTGCGCTCGTAGAGCTCCAGGTAGGTGCTGATGAGGCGGTCCGCCCGCGTGCTGGCGGTGCCCTCCAACAGGGCCTGGACAGCCGCGTCCGCCTCTTCCTTCTCACCCCGCGCGTCCGCGGCGTGGGCTCGCTCCAGCAGCGCGGCGCTCTCCTCCAGCGCGCTGACGAACAGGTCCAGCGCCGCGTTCATCGTGCGCCGGTCCATGGCGGACAGGAAGGAGGGGAACTGCCGCAGCGCGTCCGCGCGAGCCCTCAGCGCGGCGAAGTCCTCCGGGTCCGAACCGTGGAGCGTGCGCAGGCCCATGCGTTCGCGCAGCACGTCCATCTCCAAATCGCCGCTGGCCACGCGCAGGTGCCGCAGCGCGCTGCGGTAGCGGTCATTGTCGGAGGTGGCCCACGGACGGCCCATGGCGAACAGGCCGCACAAGAGCAGCAGCGCGCCCGCCGCCAACACGCCCGAGCGGCGGGAGAGGCGAAGCCCCTGACTCACCCTGGCACCAGCTTGCGAATCTCCTGGGGCAACGTCATCGGGTCGAAGGGCTTCCCGATGACGCCCAACGCGCCCAGCTCCAGGTAGCGCGCGACCTCCTGCTTCTGGATTTTCGCCGTCATGAAGATGATGGGCGTGTGCGCCGTGGCCTCCTCGGCGCGCAGCCTGCCAAAGGTGGTGGGCCCATCCATGCCCGGCATCATCACGTCCAGCAAGATGAGGTCGGGCTTCTCCGCGCGGGCCTTCTCCAGGGCCTCCGCGCCGGACGCGGCGAGCACCGTCTGCCATCCCCCCACACGGCTGAGGCTGAGATTGCCGATGGTGCGGATGTCATCTTCATCGTCAACGAGCATCACCTTGCGAAGGGTCGTCATGGCTGAGGCGGGACTCTACCAGGGCGGCAGTGCCCGGAAGCGGCCGCAACAACGCCAGGAATTGGCCCGTCTCACGGAACAGTCCGTTACCAGCCACCCCGGCTCTCACTGGGGGAGCGGCAGGTGGAGGCGTGGTCCCCCGCGCCGTGAGGGCGCTACGGCACGCCCGCGAGCACGCGCCCGTCGTACCCTCGGATGTAGCCCCCGCCCTGGTCCGTGACGGCGCCGAAGCCGCCGGTCACCACGACATCGCCCGCTGGGGTGAGCGCGAGGCCGCTGATACGGACCGGGCCTCCCGCCCCCGTGCTCCCCTCGACGTAGGTCACCGGGCCGGGAGCGCGGGTCGTGAGGTTCATCGCCGAGAACCAGCCCCGGCCAATCTCCGTTCCGCCCGCGAGGAGCTCGTGCCCGCCGATGAGCAGCGTGCCGGAGGGCGAGAAGGTCTGCAGGGTGAGCACGCCCGGCCCGTTCGGGACCGCCGCGCTCCATTGCGTCATCCCGTTCGCGCCAATCCACCGCTGAGTGAAGCCCTCGGTGGACTCGCCGCTGGGGGAGAGGGTGCTCGTCGCGCCCTCTGCGTTGACGGCGAAGAGGTTCCAGACGTCCTGCGTCTCCCACCGGATGGCGCCCTCGGCGCTGTACTTCCGGAGGTAGGACTTCACGAACACCAACTCCCCGGACGTCGCGTTCCGGTTGAACACGGTGCCGGACAGATAGACCTCCCCCTGGGCATCCACCGCCAGGCCGGAGGCGTGGTTGAACTGGCCCTCATTGAAGAGCAGGCTCCAGCGCTCGGCACCCTGCGGTGAGAGGGCGATGAGCTTGAGCTGACGCGCGAGCTCATGATTGCCCAGGCTCAACAGCACGTAGACGTGCCCGCTGGTGCTCACCGCGAGCTCGGGCCAGTTGGAAGTCTCGGCGGACCCTGAAGAGGTCCACAGCACCTGCCCGTCCGCGTCGTACCGGGTCACTCGCCCGGAGAAGTCCACCACGTAGCTGTTGCCCTGGCCGTCCAAGGCCATCTCCACCCCGCCGCTCAGGGAGACCGACCAGCGCACCTGCCCGGTGCCGCTGAGCCGCAGCAACTGCCCGACCTCCAGGACGAGGATGTCGCCGTCGGGCATGACCGCCACGCTCCGTGGATGGGAGCTCCGCCGCACCTCCCACTGCAGGAGGGGCGCGAACCCCTGCAGGGAGACGACCTTCGTCCCGTCGATGACGAGCGAGCAGCCGCCGCCCGCCACCACGGTGCAGTCCCCGCCCCAAGTCGGAAACCCCGCCGGCGCGGTCCGGAGGGTCACCTGCGCCTTGCGGACCGGCACCTTGCACGGCTCGCCGCAGGACCAGCCGTCCCCCTCGGCCACCACGTGCGCTCCGGCACCGGGCAGGCTCCGCACCTCCACATAGCCGACGCCCATGCCCTTGAGGACCGCACTGTCCACGTCGGGAGCGCCCTCTACCTTGAGGTGGGCCTCGCTCGGCCCCGCCAGCCGGGGCGAGAACCGCACCCGCACCTCGCACTCCATGCCCGCGTCGAGGAAGCGCTCGCAGGTGTTGGCGGCGATGGTGAACCCGCTGCCCTCCACCTTGACGGACACGGACTCCACCGCCGACGGAGACGCATTGCGCACGGTGAAGAGGTGCTCGGGGGAGGTCTGGCCCACCTCCAGCTCACCGAAGTCGACCGCCTCCCGGTCGATGATGAGCACGGCTGGCTTCTGTTCGTCGTCGGAGCACGCGGCGGAAAGGACAGACGCGCTGAGCAGCAGGGCGAGCAAAGGCTTGCGAAGCATGCGCGACCTTCTATGCGAGCCCATGTCCGCGCGACAAGTGACGACCCTGGCCCCACCCCGCATGGAGCCTGCGCGGACGGTGCGCATGCGTCTGTCATTGCCCGGCGGGCGGGAGGCAGCCCGGCGTGGCCCCGACCACCCGGGCTCCGTGGGAGACGGGGACGAGGCGCCCAGGAACCAGCGCGCCTTGGCGGGTCCGGCGCGGAAGGCGGGCGGACGGACGGGCGTCCGTCGTGGCCCATCAGGAAGGCGTTCGACCGTCAGCCGCCAGGAAGGCGCCTGTTCGTTGACTCCTGGCGGCTCCAGAATCTTTGTGACGCGGCGGACGCATCCGCGCTGTTAACTCAATACACCCGCGCTGGGGTACGGAGGAGACACATTTGGGGGGGGCCGAGACAGCCGGAGACGCGCGCTACCAGGAGCTGTTCAACGGAGCGGATGTCTCCCTCTGGGAGGAGGACTTCACCGCCGTTTCGGCCGCGCTCGACGGCCTGCGTGCCTCCGGCGTCCAGGACCTGCGTGCCTGGCTCGCGGCGCGTCCCAGGTTCGCGATGGAGGCCGCGGAGTGGGTGAAGGTCGTGGATGTGAACGAGGCCACGGTGCGCCTGCTCGAAGCGCGTACCCGGGATGAGGTGCTTCGCACCTTGTCCGTGTCCCGGTCCCGCGTCTTCGTTCCGGAGACGTCGAAGGCCTTCACCGCCGAGCTCCTCCTGTTCTGGGAAGGCGGCACGCGGCTGGAGGTGGAGACCGAGCTCCAGACCCTGGGAGGCCGCCGCATCGAGGTGATGCTCACCCTGACCCGGCCGTCGAGGGAGCGGAGCGACCGGGTCTTCGTCACCATGCGGGAGGTCACCGCGCAGAAGGCGTCCCAACGGGCGCGCCAGGAGAGCGAGGCCCGCTTCCGGAACATGGCGGACCACGCGCCGGTGATGCTGTGGGTGACGGACGTCACCGGCCGCTGCATCTACCTCAGCCGGACCTGGTACGAGTTCACCGGACAGACGGAGGCAGAAGGCCTGGGCTTCGGCTGGCTCAAGGCCGTGCATCCCGACGACTCCGAGCATTCAGGGGCGGTGTTCCTCGGCGCCAATGCGCGGCGCAGCCCCTTCCGGCTCGACTACCGGCTGCGGCGCAAGGATGGTGAGTACCGGTGGGCCATCGACTCGGCCAGCCCCCGCTTCGGGCTGGACGGCGAGTTCCTGGGCTACATCGGCTCCGTCATCGACATCTCCGAGCGGAAGCAGGTCGAGCAGGACCGCGAGCGGCTGCTGACCGCCATGGACGAGGCCATCCGGCTGCGCGACGAGTTCCTCGCCGTGGCCAGCCACGAGCTCAAGACGCCGCTGACGCCGCTCAACCTGAAACTCCAGACGCTGGCGCGGGCCGCCCAGGAGCGGCGCGGACCGGAGCTGCTGGAGCGGCTGCCCGCGGACCTGGAGGTCATGCAGCGGCAGGTGAAGCGGCTGTCGACACTGGTGGGTGAGCTGCTGGACGTGACGCTCATCAGCAGCGGTCAGCTGCGCCTGGAGCCGGAGCCGGTGGACCTGGGAGCGCTGGTCCAAGAGGTGGCCGCGCGCTTCGAGGGCGAGTCACAGCGCACCGGGACGCCCATCCAGGCGGAGTTGGACGAGGTGGTGGTGGGGCAGTGGGACCGGATGCGGCTGGAGCAGGCGGTGTCGAACCTCCTCGCCAACGCCCTGAAGTACGGCGTGGGTCACCCCGTTCACCTGCAGGCCGGAAGGACGGCGGAGCACGCCTGGTTCAGCGTCCGTGACGAAGGCATTGGCATCCCCCTCGATGCGGTGGGCCGCATCTTCGAGAAGTTCGAGCGCGCCGTCTCCGAGCGGCACTATGGCGGACTGGGGCTGGGGCTGTACGTCACGCGGCAGAACGTCCGGGCCATGGGTGGAACCATCGACGTGCGAAGCACGCTGGGCCAGGGCGCCACCTTCACGGTGCGCCTGCCCTGCCAGGTGTCCAGCGAGAGCGCGGCGCGGGAAAAGGCGTCATGAAGCGCTCCCAGACCGTGGAGGAAGTGCCGCGCGGCGGCGCGCGTGCTGCAAGGCAACGCGCGGAGTTCGAGCAGCAGCTCGCAACCCGCTCAGCGCGATTCATCTGAGCCGGGCGCTGAGCGCTAGCCCGTCGCCCGGCGCTTGCGCGCCGCACGCGCGGCGGGCTTCGCCGGGGTGGCGGGCGCCGGAACCACCGGCTGAGGCAACACGGTGACGACGGCGTTCACCACCCGGGACACCGCGCGGAGCTGACCGGGCTCGAGCTCCCGCAGCTTGCGCGTCATGCGGCGCAGCTCCACCGGGTCTTCCTTCACCGTCTTGCGAGGCGTGGCGGGCGCCCCGTCGGGACGGCCCACGCCCAGCAGCGTGTCCGCGGAGACCTGGAGCACGTCACACAGCCGGCGCAGCGTCTGGGTCCGGGGCAGCATCTTCCCGCGCTCCAGGCGGCTGTAGACCTCCATGGCCATGCCCATGCGTTCGGCGACGTCGCCCTGGGTGAGGCCCAGACGCAGGCGGGCGTCACGCGCGGCACCTCCCAGCACGGCTGCCAGCTTGTGGTCGACGGGCTCACGCATGACGGCCGAGGGTCGCACGCTCGCCGGGTCCTGCAAGTTTCCAATCGCCTCCCTGGCGCATCCCCTCCCCCGAAACCTACCTCCCAAGTCAGGACACTACCTCAAAGGGCAAACGTCATGCTATGGACCTCCAAGGTTGAATCATGACGCCACCCACAATGACAGCCGCTGGAACCACGTCTGAATTGGACCTCCAAGGTCCTATGGGAGTCCATCCGTGATGCCGGGAGAGGACCTGCACCCGCTGATGCTCCAGGACTCAGAGGAGGTGGGGGCCTTCCGCATCGTCCGGCGGCTGGCCACCGGGGGCTTTGGCGCCATCTTCCTGGCCGAATCCGAGACGCACCGGCAGGTGGCGCTGAAGTTCGCGCTCCAGGGCCCCTCGGAGGAGGACTCGCCCGGGGCGGACGCGCGGACCTGGAAGGAGGTCCACGTCCTCATGCGACTGGAGCACCCCAACGTCGTGGAGCTGCTGGGCTACCGGCGGTGGCCGGATGCGCGCGATGGCTACCTGGTCCTCATCATGGGCTACGTGGAGGGCCCCACCCTGTCCGAGTGGGCCCTGTCCGCGCAGCCCACGCCCCGGCGCGCGGTGCAGGTGTTCCAGCAGCTGGCGCTCACGCTGGATGCCATCCACCGCGCGGGCGTGCTCCACCGAGACATCAAGGGCAACAACATCATCATCCGCGCGTCGGACGGACAGCCGGTGCTGGTGGACTTCGGCTCGGGGGACCATGCGTGCTCGCCCGTGCTGACCGAGGACACCCTGCCGCCGGGCACGCCCAGCTATCGCAGCCCGGAGGCCCTGCGCTTCTGGGCCCAGCCTCGGCCGGCGGGCTCGCGTTATGCGTTCGCGCCCACGGATGATCTCTACTCGCTGGGGCTGGTGCTCTACGAGGTGCTCACCGGGAGCTTTCCCTATCCGGCGCAGCTGCCGCCCGCCGGGCTGCTGGCCAGCATCGAGTCCGGTGGCTTTCCCCCGCCCTCTGTCCGCAACCCGCGCGCCCCGAAGGCGCTGGACGCCATCGTGGCGCGCCTGCTGTCGCCCTCCGCGGCGGGGCGGCCTCCCTCGGGTGCGGCCCTGTTCGATGCGCTGGACGCGGCGCTGGCGGGCGCGGACTCGGCCTGGGATGAGCACCTGTTTCCGCCCCTCGCTCCCGAGGAGGCCGTCACCGAGGAGGCGCTGGAGTTCTTCGACGGGGACGAGGAGGCGCGCGAGCTGCGCCGCTGGATGCGTGTCCCGGAGCGAGCGCGCCCGCCAGCCTCCTTCGCGCCTCCCACCGAGCCCACCTCACCCTGGGCCTTGACGGAGGTCCGCGCGAGCACCGGGTGGCGGCGGTGGCGGGACGCGCTGAAGCGGCTTCTGGCCACGCTGCGCTCGTGGCGCTGAGCCGGCGCGCCATTCCTTGGGAGGGGCCTGGGCGCCTGGCCCTCCGGGAAATCCATTCATTTTCATTCAACCTCAGAGGTCCATGAGCCCATGATGACGCCTGACACGACGACGGAGGAGCTTCCTGGAGGTCCGCGCAGACCACGCGTGCTGTTCACCGTGGCCGGCACGGTGTTCGAGTTCGTCCGCAAGCTGGAGATGCGCTCCACGGGGGAACTGCTGATGCTGGCGCAGCGCCGCTACCGCAATGGCCTGAGCGGCCCGGTGGTGGTGAAGCGGCTGCGGAACCCCGCCACCTTCGTTGAGCGGCGACGGCTGGTGGAGGAGGTGGACCTCACGTTCCGGCTCAACCATCCCGCCATCGCCAAGGTGATGCTGCTGAAGCTCTACCGCGGCGCGCCTCACATCGTCATGGAGTACGTGGAAGGGCGTTCGCTGGACACGGTGTTGAACCTGGCGGCCATGCGGCGGCGGCCCCTGTCCGCGGAGTTCGCGGCGCACGTGACGGCGGAGGTGGCGGAGGCGCTGAGCCATGCGCACGGCCTCACGGATGAGTGGAGCCGGCCGCTGCACATCGTCCACCGGGACGTGAGCCCGCGGAACATCCGCGTGGGCGTCCATGGCGAGGTGAAGCTGACCAACTTCACGGTGGCGGCCTCGTCGCTCTCCGGGCGCGAGGTGACGAGCCGGGAGCTGGTGAAGGGTGACATCGCCTACGCCTCGCCCGAGGCACTGCGGCGACGGAAGGTCGATGCCCGGTCGGACCTGTTCTCACTGGGACTGGTGCTGCTGGAGCTGCTGACGGGCCGGCACCCGTTGATGGTGGATGACCTGGCGCCCGTACTGGAGTCGGAGCCTCTGGAGCTTCACGCGCAAGGGCCCACGTGGATGCCCGTGAAGGAGGTGGCGGCGCGGATGGCCCAGGTGGGCCCGGAGCAGGTGGAGCGATTGGCGGCGGGTGTCGCCGAGCCTCTGCGGGCCATCCTGCTGCGGGCGCTGCGGCAGAATCCCTCGGAGCGGTTCCAGACGGGCGCGGAGATGGCGGAGGCGCTGCGTGCGTGGCTGGATGCGCAGGGAGGCCACCGGGGACGTCAGGCCATCGCGCAGGAGGTGGAGCAGGCCGCCGTGGAGGCGACGGTCCGGCGCAACCAGGCGGAGCTGCTCGAGGGCGGGCTGCATCCGGAAGGGCTGACGGTGGAGGAAGCGGCCCTGGCCGGAGAGCCCTCGTCCGAGACGCCCCTGGGCGAAGCCGCGGGGTCCGCGGTCCGATTGTCACAGGTGGCCGAGCTGACGCTGGAGGCGCGCATCACCCAGACGGTGGAGCCAGCAGCGGACGCGCGGCACGCCGCCACGGAGGCTCCCGCGCTCGCGACACGGCTCGACGGCGCCCACACGGAGGCACGCTCGCATCCGGGCCTCGAAGCGCCCACCACTCCGGTGGCGGAGACGGCGCCGCCTCCGCCCGCCCCCGAGGCACCGGACGAGGCACGTCCCGAGGCCTCCTCATCCCAGCCGCCTTCCCCACCGGAGCCCTCTGGCACGGCCCCAGAGGCCACGACGCCTGAGGAGCCCGACACACCGTGACGCGCGTGGCGTCACGGTGGGCTACAGCACACCAGCGCCGTACAGCACGCCCGCCAGCACCAGCAGCGTCACGGCGATGACCGCCACCACGCGCAACGCGGAGATGGGCGCCTCGCCCAACACCACCCGCTCATCCTGCCCGTGCACCAGCACCCGGTACGGCTTGTCGCGGTAGCGGTAAGCCAGCACGTACACGGGCAGGGCCAACCGCTGGGTGCGCAGGCTGAATAGCGCCACGGCGACGTGGATGTTCCGGAAGCGACTGCCCGGAATGACGCCCTGCTGGAGGCGCTCGCCGGCTAGGCGCTCCACCGCCTCCAGCACGCTCCGCCGGGCGCCCGAGCGCGTGGCCTCGAAGCGCTCGACGTGCGCGCCCTCCGGCCCATGGGGCGTGTCCTGACCGGAGCCTCGCTGATAGTGGGGCGCCAACGCCTCGCACTCCCGCACCTTCAACCCGCGCGAGGCCGGCACCGGGATGCCCTCGAAATCGAAGCGCGTCCGGCCCGCGTGCGGCGCCCAGTCCGACCGCCTCGAGCCCGCGTTCGAGTCCGCCGTCCAGCTCACGTCCACGCCCGCGTCGAACATCCACGCCGGCCACCACACCGGACGCAGCGACTCCAGCGAGGCCTCCTGTGCCAGCCCGGACGGCCGGAAGAAGCCGCCCCGCCCCAGGAAGCCCATCAGCGCGCCGCGCGCGGACTCGGTGTCCACGGTGAAGGGGAGCCAGTGCTGCGCCTGCTCCACCGGGTCCGCCGTCGTCTCCACATGGGTGACGGAGCCGCAGTAGTCACACCGGGGCGCCTTCGCCTCCACGGAGTACTCCACCGCCGCGCCGCAGCTGTCACACCGCACCACGCGGGCCCGCGCGCGCTCCACCGCGGCACGCGGCGGAGGCGGCGCCGTCAGCCCGCAGATGGGGCAACGCAGGTCCTCCGCCTCCAGCGCGCAGTCACAGCGCTGACAGGGCTCCACCCACACCGCTTCGGCGCTCATCGCCCACCTCCCGTGAGCAGCCAGCCCACGGCCAGCACCGCCAGCAGCGCCACCAAGGCGGACAGCACCTTCCATGAAGAGATGGGCGCCTCGCCATGGACGGCCCCCGTCTGCCCGTTGACGAGCACCCGCAGCGGCGGCGCGTCCTCCGCGTACTTCACCGCCAGCACCCAGACGGGCAGCAGGCACACGTCGAGCGCCTCCCAGTCCAGCCGGGACTGATGCTCCAGGCCCCGGTGCGAGTCCCCCGGCATGGAGCGCGACAACAGCCCGCCCACGCGCTCCACCGCTTCCTTCCGGGCCAGCTCCTGACACTGCGCCAACGTGAGCGAGGGCTCCTCCGCCACCCAGCCGGAGATGAGCGCCGGGGTGTAGCGAGCCAGGCCGCGCAGGTCGAAGGGCTCCAGCGCCTCCAGCTCCGCGTTGTCCAGCCCCTTGGACGCGGTGACGAGCACGTCCGCCACGTAGCTGACCAGCTCGCCCTCCAGCGAACGCCACTCCGTGCGCGTCACGGTGCGCGTGCGCGTCACCGTCTTTCCGTTCTCCGTCGTCCTATACGTCTCCGTCTCCTGGTAGTTCTCCCCAATGGAGGCGCGGTAGCGCGCCTGCGCCAGCACGCTGTAGAGGTACGCGGGCACGTACACGCCTCGCACCTCGCCCGGCGCGGCGGAGCGGATGCCCGAGCGCGTGAAGCGGCTGCGCGAACGCAACCACCGCGCCACATGCTCCTTCGCCGCCATGTGCGTGAGCGCGAAGCCCAGCGCGAAGACGGGCTCGGGCACACCGGGTACCGGAGGACGCTCCACCACGGCAGGCGCGGCGCAGTAGGGACAGCGCGTGGTCCGCAGCGCGGGCTCCAGCACCAGACGCGCGCCGCAGGACTGACACCCCAGGTGGAGCAACGGTCCGGCCACGGCGGACGGTGTCTGTTGGGATTGCTCGGCCATCCCGTCAGTCTTGGCGCACCTGACCAGGGACGTCCATCCCGTCCGCCTGCCCACCCTCCTGGCGTGCGTGCCCGTTGGCCCGTTGCCGCCGGCCTGTCCCGTCACGAACGTAGTGTGACGGAGGGAATCCATCATGGCTCAGCGCGACAAGCATCAACAGCCGGGCATCCAGCCACCCGAGGATTACTATGGCCGTACGGAGGAACCGCGGCAATACACTCCGGAGACAGAAGAGAACGGAGCGAAGCGCGACCTGGCGGACGCCGCCGAGTCGACAGAAGACACGCATCGCATGCGCACCATCGACCCGACGGAGCGCACGCCCGGCGCCATCCTGGATGAGATTGGGGACGGGGATGGTCCGCGCAGCGACGCCGGCACCAACCCATTGCCCGACACCTACTGGAGCGCCTACCCCGAGGGCGAACCCCAGAGGGAGTGAGCCCTCACGAAGGGCCGCTCTGGAGGCCATGGCTTCCCGAGCGGCCCGTCAGCTCCCTGATTTCAAGCACTCACGCCGTCCAATGCGTGTCAGCCCCCCTCTGTACTGTGTGCTCATTCGCCAGCACCCAGGGGGAGCGATTCCATGGCGGAAATCCGTGAACTGCCGCGTGTGTCCGTGAACAAGTTGGGCGAGTACCTCGTCGCCACGCCCGCGCGTCGCAAGCGCATCATCCACGACCAGAAGCACCCGCCGGAGCAGCAGTATCTGCGCTACCCGGAGGCGTCGCATGCGATTACGGACTTCCTCTGCCGGGGCATGGACCTGTCCATCCTCCGCGAGCACCAGCGCCGCTTCGCGTGCAGCGTGCCCCAGACGGAGTTCGAGGCGCAGCGGCTGCAGTTGTGCTCGGAGGCGCTCGAGCGCTTCGCGGACCTGGTGCCCTGGCTGGACCTGGAGGAGACGCTCATCAGCGCGGTGGGCGCGGAGCCTCCCGTGCTGGAGGTGGCGGGCGTCACCATCAGCGTGCGGCCGGAGGTCGTGCTCCAGCGCATGGACAGACATGGCAACGCGCGCGTGGGCCTGATGAAGCTGTACTTCTCCAAGCACCAGCCACTGGATGAACGGTCGGGGCAGTACATCGGCACGCTGCTCCAGCGCTTCACCGAGCAGCACCTGTGCCCGCTGGGCCCGTGTGACCACCGCCTCATCCAGGTGGTGGACGTCTTCGCGGGGACGGTCTTCACCGCGCCGCGGGCCCACATCCGGCGGCTGAGCGACGTGGTGCTCGCCTGCGAGGAAATCGCGGAGCGCTGGTCCGTCCACTGACGCGGCGAGCCATGGGCTCGGGTGCAGTGCTCAACGAAGCAACCGCCTGGGACACTACGAGGGTGGACACGTCGAAGGACTTCATCGAAATCGATGGTCCTGCTTCGCGCCACCCGATACCCCAGGGAGTTCCATGAGCACCGAGCACGCCGCCCACGCCCTCTCCACGCGCGACTTCATCGACCTGGAGGAGCGGTATGGCGCGCACAACTACCATCCGCTGGACCTCGTCATCGAACGGGGCGAGGGCTGCTGGGTCCATGACGTGGAGGGCCGCAAGTACCTGGACTGCCTGAGCGCGTACTCGGCGGTGAACCAGGGGCACTGCCACCCGCGCATCCTGGAGACGCTGCGCGAGCAAGCCGCGAAGGTGACGCTGACGTCACGGGCCTTCCGCAACGACCAGCTTCCCCACCTCTACAAGGCCCTGCGCGAGCTGTCTGGATTGAGCCGCGCGCTGCCGATGAACTCGGGCGCGGAGGCGTGCGAGACGGCCATCAAGCTGGCGCGCAAGTGGGGCCACACCGTCAAGGGCATCCCCGAGGACAAGGCGGAGGTCATCGTCTTCGCGAACAACTTCCACGGGCGCACCATCAGCCTCATCAGCTTCTCCACCGAGCGGAGCTACCGGCAGGGCTTCGGCCCCTTCACCCCCGGCTTCACCGTGGTGCCCTACGACGACGTGGAGGCGGTGCGGCGCGCCATCACCCCCAACACCTGCGCCATCCTGATGGAGCCCATCCAGGCGGAGGCCGGCGTGCTGATTCCGCGCGACGGCTACCTGAAGCAGGTGGCCGAGCTCTGCAAGCAGCACCGCGTGCTGTTCATGGTGGATGAAATCCAGACGGGCCTGGGGCGCACCGGGAAGACGTTCGCCTTCCAGCATGAGGACGTGCGGCCGGACGTCATCGTGGTGGGCAAGGCGCTGTCGGGCGGCTTCTATCCGGTGTCCGCCGTCATGGCGGATGACGAGGTCATGGGCGTGCTCCGGCCCGGCGAGCACGGCAGCACCTACGGCGGCAATCCGCTGGGCTGCGCCGTGGCGCGCACCGCCCTGGACGTGCTGCGCGACGAGCGCCTGGTGGAGCGCTCCGCCGAGTTGGGCAAGTCGTTCCTGGCCATGCTGAAGACGCTGAAGAATCGCCACATCGTGGAGGTGCGCGGCCGGGGGCTGATGATTGGCGTGGCGCTGGACATCTCCGCGCGGCCCACCTGCGAGGCGTTGATGAAGGAGGGCGTGCTCTGCAAGGAGACACACGACTCCGTCATCCGCCTCACGCCGCCGCTCATCATCACCCAGGCCGAATTGGACTGGGCCTTCGAGCGCATCAAGAAGGTCATCGAGGCGCTGTAGTCCCAGCGCCACCCGGGCACGCGAGCGGCCGCGTGCCCGGGACCGCCGCACCAGGGCCGCGGTTGTCCTGGCGTGTCGCCTTCCACACCGTGTGGGGAACAGCGCGCAGCCTGGGGCGCTGCGACAGGACGGTGGCCGGTGCTCGAAGCCCTCTGGGACAGGCGTGCGCTGCTCGTATCGGGCAAGGGAGGCGTGGGGAAGACGACGCTGGCGGCGGCGCTGGCCGTAGCCGCCGCGCGCGCGGGCCGCACCGTGCTGCTGGCGGAGCTGGCGCCGGAGGAGGACGGGCCTTCGCCCCTGGCGGCGCGCGTTGGGGTGCGCCAGGCGGGGCCGCAGGTGACGCGCGTGCGTCCCGGGCTCCACTTCGTGCGGCTGTCCGCATCGGTAGGGCACCGGCACTTCCTGGAGCGCGCCCTGCCCGCGCGCTGGCTGGCCGACGCCGCGCTGCGCACCCGCGCCCTGCGCCGCTTCCTGGAAGCAGGGCCCGCGCTCCGGGAGATGGGGCTGATGTACCAGTTGCTGGCCCTGCTCCGGCGCACCCGGCCGGATGGACGCTTCGTCCACCCGCTGACCGTCGTCGACCTGCCCGCCACGGGACACGCGCTGGCGCTGGCCGCCCTTCCCCAGCGCGTGCTGTCCCTGATGCCCGGGGGCCCCATCGGACGCGACGTGCGGGAGGGGCTCGACTTCCTCCAGGATGCGGAACGCACCGCGGTGGTCCTCACCAGCCTGCCGGAGCCGCTGCCCGTCAGCGAGGCGCTCACCGTGGCCGCCGAGCTGCGCCGGCTGGAGCTGCCGCTGTCCGCGGCCGTCCTCAACCGGATGCCGGAGGACCCCTTCACGCCCGAGTCCCGCGCCGCCCTGGGCCGGATGCTCGCCGCGCACGGGCCGCACCAGGGGTGGCGTGAGCTGGAGCGGCTGGAACGGGCCCGGGCCGCCTTCGTCCGGCTGTCGCGCACGCTGCGCGCGCCGCTGCTCACCCTGCCAGAGCTCCACGCCACGGGCCCCGCGCTGGTCGAGGCGCTGGCGGAGGGCTTCGCACCTCACCCGGAGCACGCGCTCTGGCAGGAGGCCCTGCCGTGAGCCACGGACCACAAGGCGGTGGGCCCCGGCGCGTGGCACAGGGGCTCACGCCGTGAGCGCGGGCGACCTGCGCCGGCTGCTGCGTGACAAGCGCATCGTCGTCCTGTGTGGCGCGGGCGGCGTGGGCAAGACGACGACCGCGGCGGCCCTGGGCGTGGCCGCCGCGCGCGCGGGACGGCGGGTGCTGGTGCTCACCATCGACCCGGCGCGGAGGCTCGCGGAAGCCATGGGGTTGCAAGAGAGTGGCCCCGAGCCCACGTCGATTCCCTCCGAGCGCCTCTTCGCCGACGGCCCCCAGGGCCCGGGCCTCCTCGACGTGTGGATGCTGGACCCACGCGCCATCTTCGAGCGCATGGTGCACCGGCTGGCGCCCACGCCCGAGGCGGCGCGCGCGATTGTCGACCACCGCCTCTACCGCTTCTTGTCGGAGCTGGTGGCGGGCGTGCAGGAGTACGCCGCCGCCGAAGCCCTGGACGGCTTCCTCGCGGACGGCCGCTACGAGCTCATCTTGCTGGACACGCCCCCCAGCCGGCACGCACTGGACTTCCTGGACGCGCCCGGCCGGCTGGCGCGCTTCCTGGATGAACGCATCGTGTCGCTGTTCGGCCCGGAGAAGCGGTCGCGCGGAGGGCGGCTGTGGCACGGCGCGCAGGCGGTGGTGGACCGCGTCCTGGCGGGCATCTTCGGCGCGGGCTTCACCCAGGAGATGCGCGGCTTCATCGGCGCGTTCGGCGGCCTCTTCTCCGGCATGCGGCTGCACACGGAGCGGCTGCACCAGCGGTTGGCCTCACCGGACGCGGCCTTCCTGCTGGTGACGTCCCCCGAACCCGCCTCCCTTCGCGAGGCCACCTGGTTTCGCGAGACGCTGGCCGAGCGGGGCCTGCCCTTCGCGGGCTACGTGCTGAACCGGAGTTGGGCCCACGACGACGTGCTCGCGGCGCCAGAGGCCCTGCTGGAGCACACGGGAGGCGACCGCCACGCGGAGCACGCCGTGGCGGCCCTGTCCCGCCTGGCCGCGGTGGAGCAGGCGCGCGCCAAGGCCCACCAAGACGTGCTCGACCGCCTCACCCGGCACCTTCCCTCGGGGACGCTCGCGGTGGCCGCGCCGGACGCGGGCGCAGAGCTGGAGGAGTTCAGCGGACTGGTGCGCCTGGGTGACGCGCTGGCCGCGGGGTGAGGAACGCCAGAGTGGGACAGGCACCCGCTCGCTCGGACGCCCGCACCTTGGAGGCACGCGGCCTCACCACCAGCGTTGCAGTTTGAACCCGACTTCGCCCAAGGAGAGTCATGGCCCACAGAAGCATGGACAACGGCAGGGACGAACCCCACCGCGAGGCGGACGTGGCGCCTCCGGGCTCGCGTGAGCGCGCCGAGTCCGACCTCACCGGCTGGAACCCCGCCCGCGACGAGGAGTCCTCCACCCGACAGGGCCGCTACCACCGCGCGGCGACGATGCGCATGGCCCTGCCGCGCACCCAGGTGGACGACGGGCCTCGCGAGGACGCGTATGGCGCGCCCCCGGAGGACAGCGGCCCCTACGGCAGGGACGACCGGGACAGCCACTATGCCACCGGCTGGGGCCCCCGGCACGACACCGGGGAACAGGACGTCGAGTTCTCCCGCCAACGCGCCGACTACCGGCCCTGGGACCGCTCCGGCTACGGCGGCGGTGGCGGCGAGCCCTCCCGCCCCCAGCCCCCACAGGGGGAGGCCTACCGCGACGTGCGCTTCCATGGCCGTGAACGCGGCTTGCACGGCGAGGAGCGCCATGGCGACGCGCGCCCCCGCTACCAGATGGACCGGAGCGCTTCCCATGACCCGGGCCGCGACGAGGCGAGCACCCACCGGGGGGAAGGCGCGGCGTCCGCTTCGGCCCGTGACGAAGCGAGCACCCACCGCTGGGCTGGAACAGGCGCGCCTTCGCCCACCGGCGCACGACGTGACGGCGCGAGCACCCAGGTCTACACCGCCGTCGCGGGCCGCTCCGAGGCGAGCACCTCCCGCCGGGACGACCGCGCCCGCCGCGGCCACTGGCGTCATGAGCCCCTGCTGGCCCGCGAAGTGATGACGCGCAACGTGCGCACGGCGCGCCCGGAGAGCCCGCTGCGGGATGTGGCGCAAATCATGAAGGATGAGTCCTGCGGCATCGTCCCCATCGTGGACGAGCGGGGCCGACTGGTGGGCATCGTCACCGACCGGGACCTGGTGGTCCGCGCCTTCACCGGGGGCCGCTCGCCGGAGCAACTTCGCGCGTCCGACGTGATGACGGATGACGTGGAGGTCGTCACGCCGGACGACACGCTCCATGACGTCATCGGGCTGATGGGGCGCCGACAGCTGCGCCGCATCCCCGTGGTGGAGCGAGACGACGGCATCGTGGGAATCATCTCCCTGGGCGACATCGCCCTGCGCGCCGACCACGACGAGGAGCTGCAACAAGCCCTGGAGCGCATCTCCTCCAAGCGCTCCTTCTGGAGCCGGCTCGGCTGAGCGATGCCGCGTTCCCTTCGGGTGCGGGCGGGCCCTGTGTCTGGCCCACCCGCGCCCGGCGCATGGCTCACGCCACGCCGGTCAGCACCACGGAGTCGCCCGTCTCAGACACCGTGAACTTCTTGAGGGGAATGGTGGCCGGACCCTGCGTCACCGCGCCGGCGCGCGTGAAGATGGACGCGTGGCAGGCACAGAACAGGTCCGCCTCCTGCTCCCGGTAGTTCACCTCGCAGAAGGCGTGGGTGCACACGGAGTCCACCGCCGACAGCGAACCGTCCTGCAATCGGAACACGAAGATGCGCTTGCCGTACCCGGACGGCACCCCCGTCACCGAGCCGCCCACGTCACGCAGCTGGGGGAACTGGCTGAGCGGCAGCACCACCTGCCCGTTCACCGCGGACGGGAAGTCGCTCTGGCCCGCGCGCAGGTTGATGCGCAGCACACCGGTGTTGGGGTTGTACGCCGCCGAGAACGTCTGCAGCGGCACGGTGGCCGGCCGCTGGAGCACCGAGCCATCCGTGGCGCTGAAGCGCGACAGGTGGCAGGGGCAGATGACGTCCTTGCCGTCGAAGCCCAGCGGGCACCCCACGTGGGTGCACAGCGACGACAGCACGGAGAAGTCGTCCGGCGCGCCGTCGTCCTTGGAGTGCACCACCAGCAGCGGCACCTGCTCACCCGGGACGCGCACCGTCAACGCGCCGCCCACGGGCTCCAAATCCGGATAGCGCGACACCAGGATGTCCACTGTCCCCTGCTCGCTGGCCGTGACGTCCGTCACCGGAGCGGGGTTGATGTCCGGCGCGCAGCCCGGCAGCGTCGTCGCCGCCGCGCTCGCCGCGCCTGTTCCCAGAATGCCCTTGAGGAATCCTCGTCGCGTCGAACTCACGTACCCTCCACCTCGAATACCAGCTTGGGCTCCAGCACCAGGACGTCATCCACCTTCACCATCAACAGCGACGGGCGGTTGACGTTGTAGGCATCCAGGCTGATGTCGAAGCTGCCCTCGGCCACCGCCTCCTTCTCCGACTTGAACAGCACCGTCATCGGAATTTCCACGGTCTTCTTCACGCCGTGGAACGTCAGCTGGCCCTTCACCTTCACCGGCACCTTCGCCGGGAAGCTGGTGGGCGGCTTCACGCCGGTGGCCACGCCCTTGAAGTCGATGATGGGAAACCTGGCCGCGTCCGTCGTCTCCAGCATGTGCGCGTCGCGGTTGGCGTTGCCCGAATCGAAGTCCTTCACGTTGGCGCGCACCGCCACCTGGAGCGTGCCGTCCGGCAGCAGGCGGGCCTTGCCGTCGCTGGGCGGCGCCTTGCCCACCACCTCATGCAGCTTGTGCTTGAGCTTGTAGGTGAGCGAGCTGGCGTCCTTCTTGACGCTATACGTGCGGGCCTGCGACTGCGCGACTGCGGGCAGCGCGAGCACCAGGGTGGCGATCAGGGCGATTCGTCGAGCAATCACGTCAACCTCCAGGGAACCACTACGAAAGGCATGCGCTTCAGAAGAACAGTGTGAAGACGCCGGCCGACACCGCGCCCAACGTCACGTAACCGGAGATCTGATGAGCGGTGGCCATGTCCGTCTCGGACAGCCGGCCAAAACGGTCCGTGGCCATGATGCCGAGGACGATCTGCGCCACCATGCCGACGGTGGCGAGCGCCATGAACATCTTGTGGACGGTGATGGTGTCCCACCGGAACTCCTTCTCGAAGGGTTCCGGCGCCAGCACACCCAGCAGACCCACGGTGGCGAACAGCGCCGACGTGCCAATGGCGAGCCCCCGGTGCAGGCCCAGCAGGTTGCGGTCATCACCGCCGCCGCGGAACGAGTCGTTGAACTGGAGCTGGCCCACCACCGTGGTGCCGACCAGACCGGCGGCCATCGCGAAGCCCAGGCCCTGGTGCAGCTTGAGCATGGTGCGGCGCCGGCCAATGCGCTTCTCCAGGTCCGGGTCCACCTTCGCGGCGGCCGCGGCCTCGGCGGGCTCCAGCAGGTCGAAGTCCAGCGAGTCGCCCCCTTCCGCCGGGGCCTCCCCGGACTTCTTCTGGACGGTGGGCGCGTCGTCCGTCGGAGACAGGAGCCTGGCGGGCTCCACCTGCATCGTGGGCTGGGCGTGCTGAAGCTCCGGGGCGTCCACGTCCCGTGAATCCACGGCCGGCGTGGCCTTCTTGCCCTTCTTCGCGGGCTTGCGCTTCGACGTGGCCTTGGCCGGCTTCGCGGCCTTCATCTTCGTGGCCTTCGTCTTGGAGGAGGACTTCACCGCCCGGGTCTTTTTCGCGGACTCGGTCTGGCGCTGCTGGGCCCAGGCGGTGTGGGGGGCGGCAATCAACGACAGGACGACGAAGAAGGCAGCAAAGCGGGTCATCAGGCTTTTCCGTGTAGACGCAAAGCAAACTGCCGGGTCAGGACCGGTCATCCGAGCTCGTGTCCTCCGCCACACCATCACCAACCCACCTTCTCCGAGGACGGAGCGAACGGTATCGCGTCCGGACTTTCCGGGAAACGCACCGCGTCGAACGGTACCGCCCAAAAATCGGCGGACCGGCATCATTTTCCGCGGCCCCCTGTCCGGACAGGCGTCGGCAGTCCGGGGACGTGGCGGCTGACGGTAGCGTCCGCACTTGGGAATCGGGAGGTGCCTGAAGGTCACGGCTCAGTGTCGAGCACCGGCCAGGGGTGAAGGGCGCGTCCGGGCGGCGAGCCCGGCGGCTCACTTCACAGAGAACAACCTGACGCCCCAAGGCGGGGCGGCCTCACGCCTCACGCGGGGGTGGTGGCGGGGACTTCCGAGCGCGGCGCGCTGCCGGAGGTCAGCTCCAGGCCAAGCGCGTGCGGATCAAAGTACGCGTAGAAACGGCGGATCCGGTCGCCATCCCACTCGATGATGGACACGCCCTCATAGGCCACCGCCGCGCCGTTGTGGGCGGTGCCCTGCGTCTCCCATTCGAGCGCGACGCGGGAGCCCGCCTCAATCATGTTGCGGAAGGTGGACTCCACGCGATGGAGGGTGCCCTTGTATTCACGCCAGAACCGCCGGGCGCCCTCCTGGCCGGAGAAGACCTGCGGCGAGGCCACGTTGCTCACCTGCGCGTCGTCACTGAAGAGGGAGACGAGGGTCTCCAGGTCCCCCTCCTTCTCCAGCTTCGCCAGTGCATCCACGAACCGCTGCGCTCGCTCCATCGCCATGCGCTGCCTCGCTCTCGTGAAAGAGTCACCCAGGGGAAGGGTGCGCACGCCTTCAGGACATGTCCCTCCAAAGGGCCCGGCCCCTCGCCCTCCGGACGGTCGCGCGGGGGACTCGCCGCAGGGCCGGTGGTAGACTCACGTCTCCGCGGCCATGACCTCCACGCATACCCGCCCCGCCGAGCCGACGAGCGATTCCCTTGTGGAATCCCTGGCGCCACTGCCTGCCCCCCCTTCCCTGGCCGCGCTGCGGGACGCCCTGAGCTCGCCCGGCGTCATCCCCTCGGAGGTGGACGCGCTCATCGCGGCGATTGCCCAGCGTCCCGATGGAGACCCGGAGGCCCTGCGCGAGCGAACGGACTACCTGCTGTCCCTGATGACGCTGCCGGGGGATGCCAGTGTCCTGACGGGGAGCGCCGGCATCACGGTGCGCACCGCGGCGGTGGAGGCCCTGCTGGAGCTGGGCTACCCGTATGCGCTGGAAGTCCCCCCGGACGCCCTGGAGCGGGCCCGGCGTGAGCAGGGGCTGCCGACGACGGAGGCCCCCACGTCGCGCCTCCTCCGCTCGCCCATCCTGGCGACGGCCGTCACGCTCCTCGGCCTGGTGATGCAGCTCATCATGATGGCCCTCCCCCAGCTCGGTAGGCTCGGCGATGTGGATGCGTGGCTGACGCCTTACCTGCTGCCCATCTTCGCGCCCGCGGTGCTGGCCATCCTCGGCACCTGGACGAAGGCGCGCCCGCTCCAGTACCTCGGAAGCCTGGGCCTGGGGATTCAGGGACTGCTCTGGTTCGGCGGCGTCCTCATGCTGACACAGGCGGCGAAGAACATTCCGTGGCTGTGGGTGGCTGCGCCCTGGTACCTCCCCCTGATCGCCTGCTACCTGGTGTGGCCTCGGAAGCAGTCCGATGACCCCGCTCGCCCCCTGCCGCCCCCCGAGACACCGGAAGCGGCTTCCTGAGGGCCAGGCTCGTGGCCCAGGCCCGGGTCCTCAGCGCGGCAAGGCCCGGGTCCACGCCTCCCGATTCCACCCCTCCTTCGCATAGGCCGCTCGCGTGGATTCAGGCAGCGCGTCCCAGGCCGTGCGGGATGCCAGCTCGGCGGGCTGTTGGAAGACGCCCCGATGCCCGGGGGCGAAGGATTGCTGGGCTCGCTCCGCCGTCAGGCCCTTCATGGAGAAGCCCGCCTCGGCGCTGGCCTGGCTCCCATCCGCCTTGAGCTTCGCTGACACGCCGCCCCCGAGCTCCGCCTTCTTCGCGTTGAGCGTCGCGTGCACCTGGAACAGCGTGCCGACGCCCACCGCGACGCGCTGCTCGCCGTCCGAGGCCAGGCTGAGTTCCACGAGTCCCAGGTTCACCTTGACCTTCCCCTCCGTCTCGCCCGAGCTGTCATGTGACACCTCGACACCCACGGGGCCCGCGCGCGCGGCGACACCCACGTCCCCCTTCAGCTCGCCATGTCCCCGGGTGTCGAGCGCCGCCTTCGCGCTCCACTGGGCGCTCTCGCTGCTGACACCCACCTTGCCGTGAAGCTGCACCGTGCCCCCGGCGCGCTCCCCAGAGAGTTCCCGCTGCCGGGCGCTGACGTGTTGCAGCACCAGGTTGAGCGTCTTCGGCTGGCCGATGCCCGACTTCCAGGCCGCCTCGTAGTCCCGCCGCGACGGGTCCTTCCACTCGAGGCCCAGGAGGGATTCGGGCAGGCGCGCGGCGCGTGGCGGTCCCAGCGCTCCCAGTTCCTGGAGGCTCTGGGCCCCATCCACCGCGCGGGCATACCGGCCGAGGTATTCGGTGTGCGCCCGGTAGAAGCCCGCGCCCACGTCGATGGCGTGTGCGTTCACCGCGTCACGCATCGCCCCCGGCAGCCGCCGGTCATTGACGAAGACGTCCGGCACCGCCGGGTAGCCCAGGGGACCCACCGGGCCCGACTCCCCGTTGCGCCGATGGAGCACGCCCTTCGACTCCGCCTGCTCCAGGAAAGCGAGCCGCGAGCCCGCGTCCTGCGCCTTCACGTATGCGCCCAGCAGTCCCTCTTGCTGCAAGCGCTCCAGCGCGACCCGGTACGTGCCCGCCGGGAGACTTCCCAGCGCGGTGTGCACCGCCCGCACGTCATCGGCACCGACGGTCCAGTTCTCCAGGCTCCGCGTCAGGCGCGCGCGGATGCCTTCGAGCACGTCCGTGGGCGCATCCTTCGAGCCCTCCGGGCGCGACCAGCCTCCCAGCACGGCCATCTCCCCCGCGGACCGGGCGGGGCCCGCGCCAGCAGGCGTGGATCCGTGAGACGAGGGCTCCGGCGTCCTGGCGGCGGATCCGTCGAAGGCGCGCACCTCGTTACGCCGAGGGGACGCCTGCGCGCGGGGCTCCGCGGCGCGTGACGGAGACGGGGGCGCCGCTCCGGCCTCCGCGGGGGTGTCGATGGTGGACAACGAGGAACTGCCGGACGAATCGATACGAGGCATGGGACGCGCTCCGGGTGGGAACGGCCTGTCCGATGCAGTTGGCACACCAGGGTGCCTCCCAGGGCCACGCGCGTTCGACGGTCGCCCCGGATGGACGCGGCATCTCCCCAATGGGACTCGCCCGAAACGCGACGGGGACCGGGGCCTCCATGGCCACGGTCCCCGCTTCACCGCACCGCGCGTTGGGAGCGCGGGCTCAGAAGACGTTCTGCGCGCGGCGGTAGTACATCTCGCGGTCCGCCATGCCGTTGTAGCCACCGTTGATGCGGCGGGTGACCTCGCGGAAGTTGCCCGCGTCCGCGTAGGTGTTGAGGTTGCGCGACGACCAGTACCAGCCGGCGATGCGGAACGCGACGTCCGGGTCCTTGGCGCGCTGGGGGTTGCCCTCCAGGTCGATGCCCAGCGCCTGGCCCGCGGCGCGGTAGTTGGCGCGGCCCGTCAGCTGGATGGGGCCACGGCCCTTGTAGCGGACGCCGTCGCCCGGCTGGGTGTTGCCCAGGTCCCTGCGGCCCTCGTAGGCGGCGCCGGAGGCAATCTCCTCCATGTAACGGAGCTGGCCGCTCTCGTGCGCGAGCTGCGCCAGGAAGGCAGCCTTGCGCATGGGCGTGGTGATGTTCGCCTCCGCCATGGCCCGGTTCAGGTGGGGCAGGTACTGCTCCGCCGTCGCCTGGGACAGGTTGGGCATCACCGCCCGGAGCTGCTGCACCGTCACGCCGGCGGATCCACCGGTCGGCGGCTTCGGGCCACCCACGCCCCCCACCGGCGGCTGGTTCGGCGTCGGCCGGGTGGGCGACGCGCCGCCCCCACCCGGAATCGTGAGCCGCTGGCCCGCGTAGATGAGGTTGGGGTTGGAGATGTTGTTGGCCTTGGCCAGCGCGCCCACCGACGTGCCGTACCGCCCGGCGATGCCGCTGAGCGTGTCGCCCGACTTCACGGTGTACGAACCGCCGCCCGAGGAAGGCGCCGGGCTGCTCGGCGCCGCGCCGCCCGTGCCCGGAATCGTGAGCTTCTGGCCCGCGTAGATTCGGTCCGGGTTGGAGATGTTGTTGGCCGTGGCCAGCGCGCCCACCGACGTGCCGTACCGGCCGGCGATGCCGCTGAGCGTGTCGCCCGACTTCACGGTGTAGCTGGAAGCCGCCCGGCCCCCACCCGAAGCACGAGGCGCGTCGAAGCCGTCCGGGATGCGGAGCTGCTGCCCCGCGTAGATGAGGTTCGGGTTGGAGATGCCGTTGCTCTTCGCGAGCGACGACACCGAGGTGTTGAAGCGCTGGGCCAGCGCGCTGAGGGTATCGCCACGGCGAACGGAGTAGGTCGTCACGGGGGGCAGACTCCTGAAAACAGAGAGGCGACGTGCCCACATTTTCGTAACGACTGAGAGAAAGTTTCCCCGCAATGCCAGTTATTTATGCATAAACTTATTCAAAATCACCGAAATCACGGAATTGTGACACAAGGGATGGGTCGTCACAGACTCGTGACATCATCCCCCCAAGTAGCCAGGATGTCGCACCCCAGCGGCCACGCTTGTGTGACTCCGGGGGTTCCGTTACCTCCGGGGCCATGTCCGCTGACTCCGTCCTTCCGGCCCCTCGGGCCCGTCTCACGCAGCGCCCGGGCTTCTGGGCTGGTGTCGCCGTGGCCGCGCTTGGCGTCACCGCCACGATGGGGGCCATGCTGATCCGCGGCCAGAGCAGTGGGCCCCTGCCCCAGTTGGGCGCGCTGCCAGACTTCACCTTCACCCGTCATGACGGCCAGCCCTTCGGGAGCACGCAGCTGAGGGGCAAGCCCTTCGTGGCCAACTTCATCTTCACGCGCTGCCCCACCATCTGCCCGGCCTTCACGCGGAAGATGGTGGGCGTGCAGGACGCCACCGCGTCCCATGGCGCCGGGCTCCAGTTGGTGTCGTTCTCCGTGGATCCGAAGTACGACACCCCGGAGCGGCTCACCGAGTATGGCGAGCGCCACGGCGCGGACTTCTCCCGCTGGAGCTTCCTCACTGGCGACTACGAGCAGCTGAAGGAGACCATCGTCCAGGGCTTCAAGGTCAGCATGGGCCGAGAGCCCGGCGCGCCCGAGGACGACCTGCTCTCCATCTTCCACGGGACGCACTTCGTGCTCGTGGACGACGCCGGGCAGATTCGCGGCTACTACGACAGCGCGGACAGCGACTCCACCGAGCGCCTCATCCGCGACACCCGGCGCCTGGCCCAGACAGGGCACTGAGCGCCGCCGCGCGGGGGGCCGCGTCGCCCGCAAAGCCGAAGGGCCGGCCCCGCAGCTTCGCGGGAGACCGGCCCTGGGGCTCGCTACCAGTTCGCGCCAGAGGCGCGGATCATCACTCCACGAAGCGGGCGTGGTTCTGCGCGATGATGTTCTGGAAGTTCTGCAGACCCAGCGGGTTCTCCGCGAAGGCGCCGACCTTGTCCGCCGCGCCCTTGACCGCCTGCGCGATGTTGGTGATGTCCTGCACCTTGGGGGCGATCTTGGACAGGAAGCCCAGGCTGCCCAGCGTGCCCTCACCCAGGAAGGACGCGGCGCCCTGCTTCACCAGGTTCTCCGCCGTGGGGCCCAGGAACTTGCCGACCAGGGGCAGCTTGCCGACCTTCTCACCGATGAACTTGGCGATGGGGTCCACCAGCGAGCTCAGGGGCTTCTGGAGGAACTCCATGGCCTTGCCGCCGATGTTCGCGATGCCACCGGCAATCTTGCTGACCGTGCTGGCAACCTTGCTGATGACGTTCGTAACGGACTTGAGTGCGCCCATGATCGTACCCCTTGGATTCTAGATGCCTGGAAGGCGGAGATTTGTGCCGGAAGGAAAACTCGAGGGGATTCTCGGTGCATGTGGGGAATTGTTTCCTCCCACCTTTTTCGTCGAATTATCCCCACCCGCCTCCGCCCGTGGTGCCAGGGATTACGGACGGTTACCGCCGCTGCTGCCCTTCTTGAGCTGATCCATCAGCTCCTGGCGGGCGGCTGGATCTTGCGGACCGGTGGGGGCGGCGCCGCCCACGGGAGGCGAGGTGAGGGACGGCTTGCCGGCGGTGGAGACCTTGTCCTGGGTGAACTTGGAGGCCTCGAAGTCCGGGGGTGAGCCGGGCAGCTCGCCCTTCATGCCCTTGATGAGGATGTTGGCGGCCTCCTCGGAGGAGAGGGGGTTGAAGCCGTTGCGGCGCAGCTCCTCGTCGGAGATGACGGCGACCTCGGCCTCCTTGTCCTTGTCCTGGGCGTACTTGAGGACCAGCTCCACGTAGTCCTCGAGCTTCATGCTCACGGCCTCGGCGATCTTCTTCGTCTCCGGATCCTTGAGAAGCTCCGCGCGAACGACCTCGATGGGTCGCTTCAGGCCGCGCTTCGGCTTTCCGGTGTTTTCCTGGGACATGCTCTTGCTCCGAGAAGGAAATGGGACAGTGCGCCGGACTCTAGCCCAGTTTCCCCGCTTCACACATTCCCGCCCACCTTGGAATGGCCGGAGCCAGAGTGCGGGAGAAGGAGGGGGACGGCTTCACGCCCGTGTGCCCGTGACTACCTTTGGCGGCAGCGAAGGACAGCCAGAGAGAAGAGGCGCGCCATGGCGATTTCCAAGCGGGGGCTGGTGGACAGGGTGAAGGAGGTGGCCGTCCAGGCCGGCACGCGCGGCGCGCGGGTCCTCCTGGGCACCGCGGTGGTGACGGCCCGGGGGGTGGCCAACCTCCAGTCCAAGATTCGGGGCACCCCGGCCCGCGGCCGCGTGAAGACGGCGGCGGAGGGGACGCGGCGCACGGCCAAGGCGGCCCGCGGCGTCATCGAGAGTGGCAAGCCCACGAAGGCCCCCGCGCGCCGCATGTCACCGTCCACCAAGACGGCCGCCGCGGCGGGAGCGAACAATCAGGTGGGCCGCAAGTCCGTGCCCGGCCAGGCCGCCGCCGCCAAGCGCGGCACCGCGAAGAAGGCGCGCCCCGCCACCAAGGCGAAGCGCGGGCAGAAGCACCGGCACTGAGGGCGCGGCTTCAGCGGGCGGCGTTCCTGGACACGGCCTTCGCGCGCGAGCCGCCGCTTACCTTCTGCTTGGGAGCGATGCGCGTCACCGTGCCCGGACGCCGGGCGATGGCCGCCTCGCGGGCCGCTTCCTCCGCGGCGCGGGCCGCGGCGGCCTTCAGCGCGAGCTGTTCGGCCTGCTGCGCCCAGCGGCGCTTCAACACGTCCCGCAGCCCGTCCTTCTGCAGGTCCACCTGGGCCTTGTGCAGACGGTAGTGCAGGTCCTCGCGCAGCGTGCCGCGCCCCAGCGCCGCGTCCGCCGAGCCGGAGACGCCCAGCACCAGCTTCGGCCGCTCCTCTTGCGTCCGCAGGCACTGCAGCAGGACGAACTGCGCGTCCCGCCCCAGCTTCGCCACGTCCGGGATGAACACCACCCCGTTGGGCTGCCGGAGCGCTTGCGGCAGCTCGGCCGCCTGCCGCACCTCCACCAGCTCCACGTTGAAGTTGCGCGCGGCTTCCTGCGCCCAGCAGCGCCGCTCCTCTTCCGTACCTCCATGGAGGAGCAGCGAGGAACGGTTACAGACGAGCTCTACTTCACGATAACCCTGCGGTGTCACCGGCGGCCCCCCTGCGTCTGGAAATGCGTGATTTCTAGATTCTAATGCAGACGTGCCCCACCGGGCACGTCGGCGCCGGCACCACCTGACAATCCTTTCAGGTGATGACAGGTGTTCCCGCTGTCTGAAAACACGTGCCTCAGGCGGAGGGCACCACCATGACGGGCCGGTGGCAACGCGCCACCAGCTCATGGGCCACCTCGCCCTCCAGGGCGTCCCGCAGGCGCGAGGGCTCCAGGGACGTCCCCACGCACACCAGGTCCACCCCTTCGCGCTCCGTGGCCTGACAGATGGCCAGCGTCACGTCCTCACCCGTCACACCCTCCACGCTCCAGCGCACCGCCTGGGCGGCTTCGTCGCGCGGCACCAGCTCCCACAGCCGCTGGAGCACCTGGTCCCTGTCCCTGGCGGGCTCGGGCAGCACGCCGTAGTGGTCCGCGAAGCCACGGTCCTCCAGCTTGCGGCGGTGGACGTGCAGCAGGTGCACCCGGCCCCCGGGCCCCACCAGCGTGCGCGCCTGGGAGATGGCCTTGGTGCAGGCCTCGGAGAAGTCCACGGGCACCAACACGCTTCGCGGTGGGCGGTCCGCGCGCCGGGCCTGCACCATGGGCGGCACACACACCACGGACTGCGCCGCGTGCCGCAGCACGCCCGCGGACACCGAGCCATGCCACAGCCGCTTCACCCCGCTACGCTGGTGCGTGCCCACCACCAGCAGGTCCACGCCGCGCGTGTGCGCCACGTGCATCAGGTGGTCCGCCGGACGGCCGAAGCCGGGCTCCAGCACCACCTCCACGCTGCCCTCGCCCAACAGGTCCCCCACCTGCTCGCGCACCTCGCGTTGCAGCACGCGCTCCACGATGGGGTCCAGCGCCTCCATGCTCTGCAGCGCCGGCTCCAGCAGCTCCACATGCACGGGGCTGTGGATGCCCAGCCGTTCCCGCTCGTCCATGGGCGAGCACACGTAAGTGGCCAACACGTCACACGGCCCCACCCGGCGCAGCTCGCGCAGGAAGGACACCGCGGCGCCCGTGGTGGAGGAGCCGGGGTCCACGCCCACCAGCACCAACAGCCGCCTGCGGCCCCGCGCCCAGTCGGTCATCGCGGTGTCGCTGCGCACGGCCAGCACCGGCGCGCAGCCGTAGCGGGACAGGCGTTCGGGCACCGTGGCCCGCCGCCACGCCGAGGTGCGCCAGCCGGACGCGGCCACCACAATCCACCGCGCGTGCCGGCACTCCTCGTCACTCAGCACTTCATCCGCGGAGGTGCCGGCCTGCAGCCGGTAGCGCACCACCCTCGCGAGCGTTTCGAGCCGCGCGGCCTCCTCCTCCAACCGTTGCAGGGTGAGGGCCAGCGCGCCGGTGCCGTCGTCGAGGAAGGCATCGCCCTCCGCGACGCCCAGGAGCAGCAGCGGCTCTTGCAGCCGCCCCGCCACGGCCGCCGCCACGTGGGCCGCCGCGAGGGACTCAGGGGACAGGTTGGTGACGCACACGATGGCCATGGCCGCCCTCCAGGTTCGGGAAAACCCTTCCCCGTGAAGGAACAGATGGCCATGGCGACGCCAGGAAGCGGGCACCCACCCTACGCTGGCTCGCTCCAGGGCCCGGCGCACACCGCGTACGCGGGCTCGCGGGGCGTGGGCACACCCCTGCGCCTGCCCGCCCGCACGTCACGTGCGCTCGGGCGCCACCGTGGGCACAGCGTGCCCGTCGTGGTTGGTGTGATCCTGCTCCTCGCCCGAGCCACCCCGGTCACCGCTCTTGCCGAAGGTGGACAGGAACACCTCCGTGCCGTTGCTCGTGTAGCGGTACGGCCGGCCCCACGGGTCCAACGGCACGGCGGGCAGGTACGCGGGCACCAGCAGTTCCTCCACGTCCGCGTCTTCCGGCAGGGTGCCCTTGTCCGCGTGGTAGCGGCCCAGTGCCTCCTCCAGCACGGCGAAGTCCTGGTGGATGCGGTCGGCGTGCACGGCCTTGGAGCCGCTCAGCGCGCCCACCAGGACGGCGACCACCAACCCGAGTCCGAAGACGAGCCCCACGAACAACACGGGGGAGCGGCGGGACGGAGGGGGCTCGTCAGACGAGGCGTTCATGACCCCTTCCTATAGCCGCTTTCCGCTCGCGAGGCGCGCGTGGACTTCACCTCTTACAGGGCGCGGAACAATGGAACGGGCTGCTGCTTGCCCTTCAGCCGCACGGGAGGCAGGTCCTCGAAGGCCGTCTCGTTGGCGTCCACCAGCTCGCGGGTGCGCTCCCCCACCAGGATTTCCCCCGGGCCCGCGAGCGCGCACAGCCGCGCGGCCACGTTCACCGCGTCACCGATGCAGGTGTACTCGGCGCGCACCGTGCTGCCGATGTTGCCCGCCACCACCACGCCCGAGTTGATGCCGATGCCCAGCTCCAGCACCAGCGGCTGGCCCTCGCGCCCGCCCGCCGCCCACTCCGCCTCCGCCTCGATGCGCAGGTCCGTCAGCGCATCCATCATCATCTTCGCGGACTGGAGCGCACGCAGCGCGTCATCCGGACGGGCCACCGGCGCGCCGAAGACGGCCATCAGCCCGTCGCCCAGGAACTTGTCCAGCGTGCCGCCGCAGGTGAGCACCGCGTCCGACATCCGCCCGAGCACCTGGTTGAGCACCCCCACCACCTGCTCCGGCGGCAGGCTCTCCGCCAGGCCGGTGAAGTTGCGGATGTCCGCGAACAGCAGCGTCACCTCGCGCTTCTCGCCGGTGAGCACCACCGCGTCCGCGCTCTTGAGGATTTCCTCCACCACCGCGTCGGACGTGTAGCGCGCGAACAGCTTGCGCATGCGCTCCGTCTCGCCCGTGCGGCGCACCACGCTTTCGATGCGCGCGGCCAGCTCGTCCATGGACGCGGACTTGTTGACGTAGTCATCCGCGCCAGCGCGCAAGCCGCGCACGCGCTCGGCCTCCACGTCGTTGGCGGTGAGGATGATGACGGGCACCGCGTGGCTGGGGCCTTCCTTCAGTCGGCGGCACAGCTCCACGCCCTCCAGGCCGGGCATCTCCAGGTCACTGAGGACGATGATGGGCTGGAGGCGCCCCATGCTCTCCAGTGCCTCGAACGGGTCCTGGAAGCAGAGGACTTCGTAGCCCAGCGCCACCAGGCCCTCCTGCACGAAGGCGCAGGCGAGCGGGCTGTCGTCCACCACCACCACGCGGCGGCGGCCGTCAGCGGAGGGGCGCGGCAGGTCCTGCCGCCCGGCGATGCGGTTCTGCAGCCCCAGCGCCTCGTAGATTTGCTTGTAGGTGCAGTGGCCCAGCTCCACCAGGATTTCGCCCAGCTTGCGGCCGTCACGGCGCTGGCGAGCGAGCGCCTCGTCGAGCTGCGCCAGCGTCACGTACTTGAGCCCCACCAGCAGCTCGCCCAGCGCGGGCTGCAGGGGGCTCTTGTCCTGGTGCAGCCCGAGCGCCTCTCCCAGCGCGTCCTGAATCTGCTCTCGCGTGACGTAGCCCAGGGACATGAGGGCTTCCCCCACGCGCTGCCCGGTGAGGGCTTGGAGGGCGAGTGCCTCCTGCACCTGACTGGGCGAGACAATCCCCAGCTTGAGCAGCAAGTCACCAAACAGGGGGCTGGAAGCACTCATGGTGGGTGAGTGTACCTCACACCCCCCACCCACGGGGAGTCCGGGACTTACGGGCGCCCGCGCGGCGCCACCACCCGGAGGTCCAGACGGCGGTTGGCCTCGCGTCCCTGGGAAGTCTCGTTCGACTCGACGGGCTTGTCCGGGCCGAATCCCCACGCCTCCAGCCGATCCGGCGGGACACCCCGCTCCACCAGGTAGTCCCGCACCGCCTCCGCGCGCGCCAGCGTCACCTCCCGCTGCACGTCCGGGTCCCCGCGGTTGTCCGTGTGGCCCTCGATGGCGATGACACCCAGCCGCGGGTGCACCAGCAGGACTTCGGCCACGTTGTCGAGCGCCGGCTGGACGCGCGGCTGGAGGGCGGCGGTGCCGGGCGCGAAGGTGATGCGCTCCAACAGCTCCAGCCGGTCCGGGCGGATGACAACGCGCTGCTTGCGCGCCGCCGGGCAGCCCTGGTTGTCCACCGCGCCCCGCTCGCGCGGGCAGTTGTCCCGGTGGTCCGCCACGCCGTCGCCGTCCACGTCCCGCTCCGGGCAGCCGCGCAGCGAGGGCAGTCCCTCCTCGTCGGGACAGGCGTCCTCTTCATCCGGCACGCCATCACCGTCCGCGTCACGGATGGGGCACCCCTCGCGCGAGACGGGCCCGGGCTCGTCCGGGCACTTGTCCGCCGCGCCCTCCACCCCGTCGCGGTCCGGGTCGTCGATGGGGCAGCCCTGCCGCTCCAGCAGGCCGAACACACGCGGGCAGGCGTCCTTCGCGTCCTCCACGCCGTCCTCGTCCGTGTCGCGGATGGGGCAGCCGTCCCGCGAGGCGGGCCCGGCGTGACGCGGGCACTTGTCCAACGCGTCCTCCACGCCATCCCCGTCCGTGTCCTTCACGGGGCAGCCCTGGAGTCTCGCGAGCCCTCGAACGGTGGGGCAGGCATCCTCCCCATTGAGGACGCCGTCGCCATCCGCGTCCAGGGCCGGGGCGAGCGGGGGCGCGTGCCGGCAGCCCGGGGCGGCCACGGCCAGCACGGCGGCGAGCAGGGCCAGTCGGTGGAGTGCGCGCGTCTTCATCCGCGGAACCAGAGCGCAGCGAGTGCGGGCTGTCCAGACACTCAGGCAGGCAAGGGCAGCTCCACGGTGAAGGTGGAGCCCTTGCCCGGCTCGCTCGCCAGGCGGATGCAGCCGCCGTGGGCCTCGACGATGCGCTTGGTAATCCACAAGCCCAGGCCCAGTCCCTTGAAGTGCTGCACCGACGCGGAGCGCTCGAACTGCTCGAAGATGCGCTCCTGCTCCTCCGGCGACACGCCGATGCCCTCGTCGCGCACGGACAGCCGCGCCACCGGGCCCACCGCGTCCACCTCCACCGTCACCGGCCGGCCCGCGCCGTACTTCGCCGCGTTGGAGAGGAGGTTCACCAGCACCTGCTCCAGGCGCAGCCGGTCCCACTGCCCCGACACCGGCCTGTCCAGCAGCAGCCGCACCTCGTTGCCCGCCAGGGCCAGCTCCTCGGACATTCGGCCCACCAGCTCGCGCGTCAGCGCCGCCAGGTCCACCTCTTCACGCTTCAGCCCCAACCGCCCCGAGCTGAGGCGCGAGACATCCAGCAGGTCATCGATGAGCAACCCCAGCCGCTGGCCCGCCTTCGCCGCCCGCTCCGCGCGCTCCGCCAGACCGTCCACGGCCATGGCATCGCGGGCCATGCGCGCCAGCAGGTGAATCTGGAGCTGGAGCGCGTTCAGCGGCGACTTCAGCTCGTGCCCCGCCACCGACAGCAGCTCGTCCCGCGCCTTCACCGCCTGCGTGGCCGCGCCGTATAGCCGCGCGTCCTCAATGGCCAACGCCGCGCGCGCCGCCAGGCTCTCCAGCAACGCGCGCTCCTCCACCGAATACTCGCGGCCCTGCGCCTCGCGCATCACCCCCAGCGTGCCCAGCACCCGGCCACGCACGCCCAGCGGAACGACGATGACGCTGTGGGGTCCGTAGCGCTGGAGGAAGGGCATGCCCTCCGGCACGCGTTCATCGCGCAGGTCCTCGGCCTGGAGGCGGGGCACGAAGAGCGGCTGCCCCGTCGCCGCCACCCGGCCCGACAGCCCTTCTCCCACCCGCCCCGGGCAGCGCCGCATGGATGCGTCCAGCACCGCGCGGGCCTCCGCGTTGGGGTGGTGCACCGTCACCAACTCCAAGCGCGTCTTGTCCTCGGAGAGCAGTTGGAGCACGCACGCGTCTCCGAGCGCCTCCGACACCTTGCGAACCAGCACCTCCAGCACCATGGACAGGTCCAACCCCGCCTCCGCGATGAGGTGGCTGACCTGCACCAGGACGTGGAGCCGCGCCGCTCCGCGCCGGCTCTCCTCCTCCGCCGCGCGGGCCTTGCGGAACAGATCCGCGTTGTCGATGGCCAGCGCGGCGCGCCCGGCCAGCTCCTCGGCCAGCGACAGGTCCGGGATGTCGAAGGGCGCGGACGTCTCGCTCCGCATGAAGGTGAGCACCCCCAGCGTGCGCTGCCGCGCCACCAGCGGCGTCAGGATGAGCGAGCCGACGCCCAGCTCGCGCGCGGCCGCGTACAGCCGCGCCGCCGCCGTACTTGTGTCCCCGGGCTCCGCGGTGGGGCGCGCCATCATCCACGGACGCCCCGAGGCGAGCACCTCCGCCAGCAACGTGGGGCTGCCTTCCTGTGGAGCGAAGCGCAGGAGCTCCAACCCGCGCGGCGCCGATTGCGGATTCTCATAGAGCACGGCCAGCCGCCGCACCACGCCGTCCTCGTACGAGTCCACCGCGCAGCCATCCGCGAAGTGCCCCAGCGCCAGCCGCGCCACGCCCGCCACCGTCTCCTCCCAGTCCAGCGACGCCGACACGAGCGCGCTCGCGTCCGCCAGGAGCCGCAGGCGCTGTCCCGCCGCCTCCGCCTGAAGCCGCGCGGTGCGCTCCCGCGCGTACAGCCGCGCGCGTTCCAGCGCCTGGCCACACTCGTGCCCCAGGCCGGTGATGGACGCCCGCTCCAGCACCGAGAAGCGCCGCGCCTCCGAGAAGCCGAGGCACAACGTGCCGAAGGCATGCCCTTCCACGTGCAAGGGCAGCAGCACCAGCGCGCGCAGTGCCCCCAGCGCGGGCACCATGTCCCGCGCCGCGGCGGGCGTCTCCAGCCACACTGGCCCTCCCGCGCCGTGCCCCGGCCCACCGCTGCTTCGCCAGGGTGGAACCCGGAGCGCCTCCCGCTGCGCGTTGGACATCCCCAGCGCGGCCTTCAACGCCAGCGTCCCGTCCGGCTCCACCAGGTACACCAGTCCCACGCCCGCGCCCACCGCGGGAAGCCCCTGCTCCAGCACCACGCGCGCCACCTCATCCCAGGACAGCGCGCGGCCCAAGGCCTCCGTCACCGCCTGGAAGCGGCGCAGCCGCAGCACCTCCGACTCCTCCACCTCCGCTCGCGCGGACAGCACGGACTGGCGCAGCGTCTCCGCCATGCGCTCGCGCTCCAGCGCCAGCGCCGCCAGCTTCACCGAGAGGCCGAAGCGCCGCAGCGCCTCCTCCTGTGGCCGCCACGCCTCGCGAAAGAGCACGCCCAGCACACCGGCGGCGCCCAGGCCGGAAGCGAAGTAGAGCGGTTGGGACAGCAAGGCCGTGGCCCCCAATCGCCGCAAGGCGTCCGGCTCCGAGGCCAGCAGCGCGTCTTGCGATACGTCCTCCACCACCCGGGGCAGGCGCGGCTCACCAGGCGCGGGCGCCTGGGCCAGCAGCTGCTGCGCGCAGATGGCGGCCGCCTCCGCGTCCACGCCGTGCGTGGTGAGCGTGCTCAAGTCGCCCGTCCCGCCCCACCAGCACAGGAAGGCACCCGAGGCCCCCAGCGTGGCGGACGCCTGGCAAAGCAATTCCTCCAGCACCGCCACCACCGGCGGTGCTGCGGACAGCCGCTCCAGGGCCCGCGACATGCGGTCCACCGCGGCTCCCACGGTTTTTCCGGGCACATTCATGCCCCACTCCCCCCGGCACGGACGCCTGGCTCCCTGCCTCGAAGCCTCATTCTCCCATGCCGGACGAAGCGTGGATACCGCACAGCGCGTTGCCCTGAAGTACGGGGTTCCCCGTGGGTGCCTTAGTGCTCGTAGACGCGGAAGAAGGCGAAGAAGATTTCCAGCACGATGAGCAGGACGATGACGGCCTCCAACGTGTGGGAGCGGTCGATGTCCACGTCACCCTTGAGCAGGCCATACGTCTGGGCCAGCA
The DNA here is from genome assembly GCF_006402735.1 of Myxococcus xanthus. Lineage (NCBI taxonomy): Bacteria > Pseudomonadati > Myxococcota > Myxococcia > Myxococcales > Myxococcaceae > Myxococcus > Myxococcus xanthus. The sequence continues at coordinate 9,197,439 of NZ_CP017174.1, forward strand.
ACTGCTGCTTGCGGGTGACGGCGGCCTGCCACGGCGGGATGCGCATGCGGCGCACGGCGCTCTCGTAGACCTTGGCCAGGTAGAAGTCGCCGATGATTTTGAGACTGTTGTCCACGCGCTCGATGAACTCGTTGAGGTCCACCAGCGTGGAGAGCGTCTGCCGAGCCAGGGTGCGGTAGGGACTGCGGAACAACGTGGCCCAGCCATGCCGCGCGGCCTGCACCTTCTCGTGGATGCGGGTGATGTGCGCGTCCAACCGCTCATCGTAGTAGCGGAACTCCAACAACTGCGCGTTGGCGATTTCCAGCAGGTCGGGGATGTCTCGCGAGCCGGACGGCTCGTAGACGAAGGCGCTGTTCCAGTCGATGACGACCAGGTCGTGGATGGTGTAGCTGAAGCGCGACTGGAGCACGGATTCGCTCTCACGCGGAGACAGCGGCACCGTGCCGCTTTCGCCCAGGAGCAGCCGGGCCAGGTCCGCGCGCGTCACCAGCTCCTCCGCGGTGGGATTGCCACGGATGTGCTCGGCGAAGATGACGGTGTAGCTCTCGTTCTGCTCCCACAAATGGGGCGCCTGCGCGGCGGGAGCGATGGTGCGGCGCACACCTTCCACCAACTCCAACGCCAGGGCCTCCAGCGACTGACTGTCATAGAGCTCGTCCGCCATGCGCGTGAGCGCTTCCAACGAGGTGCCCGGAACGACAGGCACCTGCAGGATGATGGACACGGCGCCATGGTCGAACAGGCGCGCGGTGACATCCACCGTGACGGGACCGTCCCGCAGTGCCAGGGGCCGGCGGCCCAGCTCATAGGCCAGCGGCGGGTTGGGCAGCTGGATGTACTGACTGTTCTCCCGTGACAGCTTGAGCCGGCGCGAGTCCTCCGTGAGCACCCGGCGCGCGCGCTCCAGGTCCAGCTCCTCCGCGATGTCGAAGGTGCGGTAGCAGAGGACGTACGCCTTGTCGAAGAGCAGCGGTTCGGCAGCGTCCATGGTGCGTGAAGCCTAACCCGCGCCCATGACAATCCGTGGCCGGCCACCCTGGCATGCCAGACAGTCGTCATTCCCTCCGCGGAGCCGTACCGGAATGGACGGCCCCGGGAGGTGCTGGACTGTCTTCAGTCGAGCGAACGTTCAGGGCCGGTGGCGCGGCGGAGGCGGCGTCAGCTCCGTGCGCACGTCCCACAGCTCCGGGAAGAAGCGCAGGTCCAACGCCTTGCGCAGGAAGCCCACGCCCGACGAGCCGCCCGTGCCCTGCTTGAAGCCGATGATGCGCATCACCGTCATCATGTGGCGGTAGCGCCAGAGCTGGAAACGCTCCTCGGTGTCCACCAGCTTCTCGCACATCTCATACGCATCCCAGTGCGCCTCGGCGTCCTGGTAGATGCGCCGGAACACCTCCACCACCTCCGGGCTCTTCTCGTAGGGCTTGCGCCAGTCACGCTGCACGTGGCTCTGCGGCACCGGATGTCCCATGCGCGACAGGTGGCGCAGGAACTCGTCATACAAACTGGGGGATTCGAACAGCCGCTCCAACTCGCCGTGGATGGCGGGGACGTGGCGGAAGGGCATCAACGCCTGCGGGTCCTTGTTGCCCAGCAGGAACTCCAGCGCACGGTACTGGAAGCTCTGGAAGCCAGAGGAGCTGCCCAGCGTGTCGCGGAACTCCAGGTACTCGTTCGGCGTGAGCGTCTCCAACACGCTCCACTGCTCGAAGAGCATCCGTTGGATGTGCGCCACGCGCGCGAAAATCTTGAACGACGGCTCCAGCCGGTCCGCCTGCACGTAACGGATGCAGGCGCCCAGCTCGTGGATGAGCAGCTTCATCCACAGCTCGCTCGTCTGATGCTGGATGATGAACAACAGCTCGTCGTGGTGAGGCGGCTGCGAGCGCGTCACCTGGGCCGACAAGAGCCGGTCGAGCTGCAGATAATCACCGTACGTGGTCCTTCCGGCCAGGTCGGTGATGATTCCAGGCTCCAAATCGCGTTTGTTCATGGGCCCGGGCATTCATGCTCGTGCAAGCCCCCACGGGCAAGTCTCTCCCGCATGGGCGGACCCCGATTCCTCTCCCGGCAACAGAGCGGAACGACGGGGGCGCGGTCACTCTCTGCCCGGGCCGGGGCAGCGTGCCGCTGGCTAGCCTGCGTGCCCAGCCTGAGCGGCAGCCGCCAACGCCTTGGACGCGGCGCGTCCACGCGGCAGCTTGATGTCGTCCACGCTGTCCGGGTCGGCGTAGTCCTTCCAGTCGCTCGGGCGGCGGTTGGTCTTCTCCAGCATGCGGAGCTTCTGGTAGTGGGCCGCGCAGTAGCCCTTGGTGCGGCTGGGCTTGCCGCAGCCGATGATGGCGCACGCGCGCGAGCCGTCAGGACCCGCCGCCGCCGGCTTGCGGCCACGACGCTTGCCACCCACGGCCGCGGGAGCCGCCGTCACGGAGCTGCGAGCCGCGGGAGGACGACCCGGGCCACGACGGCCGGCCTTGGCGGCCGCGGGAATCTGGGCGCCGAACAGGGGCCCGACGACCTCGGCCAGCGGGGCCAGGCGCTCGGCCACGTTGCGGAGCGCGTCCAAGTCCGCCGTGCCCTCCTCCAGCCGCGCGACCACGTCACGCAGCGGCTTGAGCTGGACCTCGATTTCATTGCGGATCATGTCGCGAAACGCTTTATCCACGGACATTCGTTGAATCCTCACCTGGGGAACGACAAGGGTAATGCAGTACTAGGGGGGGCTGATGCTCGATGCTTGTGATGCTGCCCATACCCTTACCTTCCAAAAATGGTTTTGTCTAAAGGAAGAGATAAAAGTTGTGACTGAGCAACGGACCATTCGCCCCGTTGTCGCAGGTCTCACCTGTTTCCCGGCGGCGACAGAGGCCTAACCGTCCCAGTGCAGGGACTCCAGCAGGGGGGCCTCCCCCGCCACCTGGAACACCTGGGAGCGTGACAGCAGCTCGTCCCAAGTGGCCGATAAATCACGACGCAGGCCGTCTAACGACAGGGAATCCAGGGCAATCATGAGCTGGGGCAGTCGTGCATTCTCCTCTTCTTGGAAATGCGCCACCGCCAGGTCTTCCAGCGTCAACAGACGCGCCTGCCACTCGGGATGGCCCGAGGGCAGCTCTTCCAGCTCAGCCATCAGCTCACGCATGGTGAGATGGTCTTCCGTCTGCTCACGACAAGACTCGCGGCCCTCCACCCGTGCCATCACCGGGTAGAGGCAACGCTCCTCCAGTCGTGAGTGAAGCCTCAGCAATGCCAGCAGCTCCGCCGTCAGCCCCCTCAGCTCATCGGGTTCCTCACCCGATGCCAGACGCTCGAGACGCTCTTCCAGTTCCCGATGCTGGTCGATGAGGATGTCGAACGGGCTGCCCATGCCGGAACGTTCGACATGCACCTGGAAGCAGACAACCTGAGTATGCCTGCAAGCTGGCATTACTCAAACTCCTACGAACCCCCACTGTCGGGACGGCCACCGTCTCAGGGGTGCCTGGCCGCCTGGCGGCCAGGAGGAAGGCGCCGCCTGCTGGGGGCGCCACGCATCCCCATGTTTTTCCACCATGGATGCCCCGCTCGCCAGCCTGCGCCGGGCCGTATTCCGCCTCGCCGAGCAGGGCGCGGCGCTGTCGGCCCTGTACCATCGGGCGCGACTGCTGGGCTGTGAGCACCTGCCATTGAAAGGCCCGGTGCTGCTGGTGGGAAACCACGGCGTCTGGGGTTACGAGACACCTGCCTTCTTTCATCTGATCCACCAGCGCACCGGCCGCTATCCATTGGGCCTGGCGGAACGAGGGCTCTTCCGCATCCCGTTGATCCGCACGGTGTTGCCATGGCTGGGCGGCGTGGAGGGGACGCGGGAGAACGCCATGACGGCGCTGCGGGCGGGCTCACTGGTCGTCTGCTATCCCGGGGGCGCGTGGGAGACCTTCAAGCGCAGCCACGGGCGCTACCGGCTGCGCTGGGAGCAGGCGCTGGGCTTCGCGCGGCTGGCGGCCCGCGCCGGCGTGCCGGTGGTGCCCTTCGCCGGTCAGGGGGTGGATGACACCTTCCGCTGGCCCCCGGGCGAGGACCGCCTGTGTGTGCGCCTGACGAACGATGACAAATACCGGATGCCGTTGGTGATGGGCCTGGGGCCCCTGCCCTGGCCCGTGCGGCTCACCTTCCACCTGGGGACGCCTCACGCCCCACCGCCTCCGGATGCCAGTGAATCCCGCCTCCGGGCCTTCCGGGACACCGTGGCCGCCAGCGTAGGGCGGCTCCTGACGAGGCATTCCCATGCTTGAAGCCCTGTCTTCCCGTCCAGGGGGACACCCCCACGGCCCGCCGCTCGTCCCGGATGTGGACGACATCCAGCAGGGCTATGCCCACCTGCCCTGTGAACAACATCCCGTGCGAGGCACACCGGTACGCCTGTTCACCTTTCCAGACGGCAACACGGACGAATCACGCACCGTGGTGTGTCTTCCGGGGCTGGGAGCCAGTGGCCGTTCCTTCGCGCCCATGGAGCCGCTGGCGGACGCGCTGAGGCTGCTGCTCTGGACGCCGCCCCTGCGCACCCCCGCCACCCACACCCCGCTCTTGTGGAACCTGGCGGTGCTGGACCACGCGGAGTCCCTGCTGCCGGGGCGCTTCGCCCTGCTGGGGTCGTCCTACGGCAGCCTGCTGTCCATGGCCTATGCCCTGGCCCACCCGGAGCGGGTGAAGGCCCTGCTGCTGGTGTCACCGGTGGCCAGCGTGCACCGCATCCACCGGCTGGCCCTGACGCTGTCCACCCTGGTGCGCGCACCCCGGCCCCTGGCGTACCTGCTGGCCCCCACCGTGGCCCGGGTCCTGGGAGGCCGCCGGTTGCCGCCGGAGGGCCGGGCCGAAATCGTGCGCGAGGCCCGGCGGCTGTCCCCGGTGGAGCTGCTGCGCCGGCTGCGGGACATCCTGGCCACGGACCTGATGCCCCGGCTCCATGAGCTCCAGGTGCCCACACTCATCATCCAGGGCGGCCGGGACCTGCTGGTGCCGCCCCGCGCCGCCCGTGACGTGGCCCGGCACATCCCCGGAGCCCGGCTGGCGCTCATCCGGGGCGCCAGCCACCTGCCCTACATGAGCCACCCCGAGGCCTTCAACACGCTGGCCGGAGACTTCCTCCGGCAGCACCTGGACTGAGCCGCCACCCACACCATGACCACCGACGCCACCCACCTGTCCCGTTCCGCCCTGCTGTTCCTGGCCCGCCGCCCAGGCCTGGAGGACGCAGCCATGCGCCTGCGCCCCTTCCGGCGGCTGGCCTCGCGCTTCATCGCCGGAGAGACGCTGGAGGAGGCCGTGGACGCCGTGAAGACGCTGTCCGCGCGCGGGCTCATGGCGTCGTTCGACCACCTCAACGAGGCCGTCCAGACGCCCGAGGAGACTCGGGAGGAGGTGCGCCAGTACCAGCGGCTGCTGGCCCGCATCGACACGGTGGGCGTGCGGGCCAACGTGTCGATGAAGCTCACCCAGTGCGGGCTGCTGTTCGATGAAGCCCTGGCCCTGGAGAACGCGCGCACGGTGGTGGCCGAGGCCGCGGCCCGCGACTCCTTCGTGCGCATCGACATGGAGGACAGCTCGGTGACACAGGTGACGCTGGACATCGTGCGTCAGCTCCGCGCGGAGTTCGGCGAACCCCATGTCGGCGCCGTGTTGCAAAGCGCCTTGCGGCGCACGGAGCAGGACGCGAAGGCGCTGTGCGCACAGCGCATCCGCACCCGCCTATGCAAGGGTGCCTATCTGGAGAAGCCCGACGTGGCCTTCCCAGACAAGCGGGACGTGGATGCCAGCTTCGTTCGCACCATGCGGGTGCTGCTGGACAGCGGCGTGTATCACGGCATCGCCACGCACGATGAACGGATGATTGAAGCGACACTGGACCACGCGGCGAAGCGCGGACTGCCGCGCGGCGCCTTCGAGTTCCAGATGCTCTACGGCATCCGCGGGGACTTGCAGGAACGACTCGTGAGGGAGGGTCACCCGGTGCGCATCTACGTGCCGTACGGACGGCACTGGTACCCGTACTTCATGCGCCGGCTGGCCGAGCGCCCCGCCAATCTGGCCTTCCTGCTGCGCAACCTGGTACGTGGGTAGGAAGCAGTACGCGCCTCCCCGCATGGCATGCGGGGCCAGCGCGGGGCCCGCATGCGGGTGAAACATGCGGATGAAACACCAGACCGCGCGCGCCTTCGGAGGCCGCGCGCGTCAGGACCAACGCCAATCGAGAATGGACCGGCCCGTATGCACAGTCATGTCCGGGCAACCCCATACCGGTGCCGGTTCGGCGCCGCGGCATTTCCTGCTCATGCCCCATGTCTTGTCGCATGGCGTCGCTGCGTCACGAGCGGGCGACTGCCCTCTCCTCCGCCATCCGCGGGGCCCGTGGACGGCCCGCCGCTTCGGGTGCCCTGGAGGGACACGCCGCGGGAGGCGTCCCTAGCTTTCCCGCATGGCGCTGCCCATCGAAGCCCATGCCCTCATTGGAGACACGCACAGCGCCGCGCTGGTGGCGAATGACGGCACCATCGACTGGCTGTGCTGGCCACGCTTCGACTCGGACGCGTGCTTCGCGGCGCTGCTGGGTGAGCGGCGGCATGGCTTCTGGCGCATCGCCCCCACCCTGCCCGTGCGGCGCGTACACCGCCGCTACGTGCGCGACACGCTGGTGCTGGAGACGGAGTTCCACACCGACGCCGGCACCGTGCGCCTGTGCGACTTCATGCCGCTGCGCGAGGACACGCCGCAGTTGATTCGCATCGTGGAAGCCCGCACCGGACAGGTGCCTCTCCACCTGGAGTTCGCCCCTTGCTTCGGCTACGGAGACCGCACGCCCTGGGCTCGCGTGATTCCGGGAGGCGTCAGCACCAAGGCCGGCCCGGACGCGCTCTACCTGGCGACTGAGCTGTCGCTGCGTTTGGAGCACAGCCACGTGCTCGCGGACTTCACCGTGCCGGAAGGGCAGCGCCTGGCCTTCGTCCTGTCCTGGCATCCCTCGCACCTGCCTCCGCCACGTCAGCCGCCGGACCCGTTCCTCACGCGCGAGGACACGGAGCGGTGGTGGCGCGCCTGGGCGTTCCGCTGCATCCATGAGAGCCCCTGGCGCGCGCAGGTGTTGCGCTCGCTCATCACCCTCAAGGCGCTCACCTACTCCCCCACCGGCGGCGTGGTCGCCGCGCCCACCACGTCCCTGCCGGAGCGGATGGGCGGCGTGCGCAACTGGGACTACCGCTTCTGCTGGCTGCGCGATGCCACGCTGACGCTGCTGACCCTGCTGGACGCCGGCTACACCCAGGAAGCCCAGGCCTGGCGGGACTGGCTGCTGCGCGCGGTGGCCGGAGAACCCGACGAGCTCCAAATCCTCTACGGCGTGGCCGGCGAGCGCCGCGTCACCGAGTTGGAGCTGCCGTGGCTGCCGGGCTTCGAGGGCTCGCGCCCGGTGCGCATCGGCAACGCCGCCGTGGGCCAGCTCCAGTTGGACGTCTTCGGCGAGATTGCCGACTGCCTCTACCACGCGCTCCGCCACGGCGTCTGTTCGGACGCCGAGGCCTGGGACGTGAGCGTGCACCTGCTGCGCTTCGTGGAGCGCAACTGGGACCAGCCCGACGAGGGCATCTGGGAGGTGCGCGGCGGGCGCCAGCAATTCACCCATTCCAAGGTCATGGCCTGGGTGGCCATGGACCGGATGGTGAGGACGGCGAACCTGCGCGGCATGCGCGGCGCGCAGGTGGAGCACTGGAAGGCGCTGAGGGCGCAGATGCACGCGGACATCTGCGCGCGGGGCTACGACGCGCGCCGCAACACCTTCACCCAGGCCTTTGGTAGCCAGGCCCTGGACGCCAGCTTGCTGTTGATTCCCATGGTGGGCTTCCTCCCGCCGGACGACGTCCGCGTGCGCGGCACCGTGGAGGCCATCCGCCGCGAGCTGTGCCACGACGGACTGGTGCGCCGCTACCACACGCACGAGACGCGGGACGGCCTTCCCCCGGGCGAAGGCGTCTTCCTGGCGTGCAGCTTCTGGCTGGCAGACGCGCTGGCGCTGATGGGCCGCAAGGGCGAGGCGCGCGAGCTGTTCGAGCACCTGCTGGGCATGTGCAACGACGTGGGCCTGCTGTCCGAGGAATACGACCCGGTGGCCCACAGGATGGTGGGCAACTTCCCGCAGGCCTTCAGCCACCTCGCGCTGGTGGGCACCGCGCTGAACCTGTCGCGCGAGGGCGGCCCTGGTCAGCAGCGCAGCCACTGACGGCAACGGAGGCCCGGCGCGTCGCCTGGAAATGAAGCGGGCCCCGGCACGCGGTGGGAGCAGCGTCCCACCTCGTCCGAGGCCCCTGATGCACCACACGCACGTCCACGTCCTCGAGGGACGCGGCGGGGCGGAGACTAGAAGTAGCCGCCGATGGTGGAGGCGACGCTGAAGTTCACCTCCACGTCATTGCCCAGACCGAAGGCCAGGCGCGGGCCACCGCCCACGAAGAAGTGCGGCGTCACGTGGAAGAGGAAGGGCGCGTAGCCTTCCAGGATGACGGTCACGTCAGCGGGGAGCGCCGAGTTAGCGAAGGGCAGGATGTCGTCGCCGATGTACAGCGACACCTGTCCCTTGGGCCACACGGAGATGCGGTCGGAGAGCGGGATGTTGTAACCGACGCGGGCATTCAGGCCGAAGGCGGCAATCGTGTCACCGCTGCCGAAGAGCGCGCGGACCTGGAGGCCGCTACCAACGGACAGGTTCTTCTTGAGGAAGTAGTCCGCGCCGGGCTCCAGGAAGATGTAACCGATGCCGCTGCCCTGCGTGGAGTAACCCAGGCTCGCGGAGGCATCCGTGCTGATGACGAACTGCCCCTCCGAACCGAAGCTCCCCGACGACTCCTGAGCGCCGGCGCTCACCGACACCATGACGCCCGCCACTGCGGCCAGGTTCTTCCAGTTGTTTGCCTTCATGAGACGTCCCTCCGTTGCGTAGGCCCGGTGCACATGTCCGGGCGCTCGGCGCCCACTTCTAGCCAATGGGCGCGGAGGAACATCATTTATTTCGTCATGGTTGTGAACAGTCGCGTCGATGTCATGCGTGGATCAGCCGCGTGACAGAGGGGCCACCACGATTCGTCCAGCAGGTGTGTACGGGCCAGCAATTGCAGCGGCCCATTCTCGCGAGTCGAGAAACCGCGCCCGCGACACGCAGCCCGTCACGAGTCCCAGGACAGCGTGTACTCGCTGTCCAGCAGGGACGTCTGTCCGCCGCGCACCTGGATGTCCTGGGCGCCCACGGCCAGCAGCGCGCCTTCGAGCATGCCCTCGTTGTAGGCCACGGGGGTGAAGATGCGGCGCATGTGGATGCGGCCCGAGCGCGGGCCCGTCCATGCCACCTGCAGCTCTCCGAAGTTGATGGCCATGCGGTAGGCCTCGGGGAGCATCTCCACGAGGCGCTTGGGCTCGCCGCCCACCTGCTGCCGGACCTCGGCGCCGAACATGGAGTTGATGAAGGCAAGCGTGCCCTGGACACCGAGCTGCCGCATGGCCTCCTCGACGCCGCCGAGCTGCGGTGCCAGCAGCCGGGCCGCGGAGAAGAACACGCGCATGAAGGGCGGGACGGGGTAGAGCTCGGTGGTGTCCAGTTCGGCGGGGTAGTCACCGCCTTGCTGGATGCGAGCCACCGCCTGCTCACCGCCGAGGAAACGCACGGTGTCGAGGACGGCGGCGAAGTGCATGCCGCGAATTCCCTCGGACGCTTCCACGAGCGCGAGCCGCGAGCTCAGCTCGCGCTCCACATCCTCTGACGTGTCCCACTTGCCGCGCTCCATGCTGGCCTCCCGTCGGAAAACGCGCGGGATGCTGGCACAGCTTGGCCACCCGCGCGAACTCCGGGCGGCCTCGGTGTGGGGCGTCCCACCTCTCACGTCCGGTGCGGGACGTGACTCAGGGCGCGGGCTCGACGGCCGGCGCGCCCGCTTCACGGCGCAGACGCGCCTCGAAGACGAAGGTGCCGAAGGGGAGCAGCGACGCGAAGAGGCCGCCCACCACGCGCACGAAGGACCAGCGGTAGGTGATGGCCGCCTCCAGGAGCGCGAAGAGGTAGAGGACAAAGAGCAGGCCGTGGACCCAGCCGGTGAACTTCACCGCCTGCGGCATGCCCATGGCGTACTTCAAGGGCATGGCGATGAAGAAGAGCGCGATGACGGACAGGCCCTCCGCGAGGGCCACGGCACGGAAACGTCCAAGAGGGGTCTTCAGCATGAGATTCTCCCTCACCTGTTTCCCACTCCCAGCCGCCGCGGTCCATGAGTCATGGTGACGCAGGGGGTGCTGCCTGGTTGCTTGCCCGGGCTCGAGGCCTGGCGGGTCGTCCGTCAGCGCGCGGGCAGCGCTTGGAAGGTGATGCCATCCAGGTCCAGACGGCGCACTGCCTCCATGAAGCGCTCCGTGCCGATAATCATCGTGGAGAAGTTTCCGACCCGGAACAGGTCCAGGTCCGCAGGCAACGAGGCGGCGTCGAGAATGGGCGCATCCGGCCGCGTCAGGTCGAAGCGGCCACAGGTCACGCACGGTGGCGGCTCATCGGGCGGGATGCAGTCCGGATGCAGCCTGCCGTGGGGCTCAATCTGTAGCTCCAGCAGTTCTGGCGGGTCTTTCTGCCGGAAGCGCAACTGCGTCGGGCAGGCCTGGAGGCCTTGTACGCCCTCGGAATGCAGCCGCGACAGGGCGTCGCGCTGCACGAGCAACTTCTGCCCCCATACCCAGGCAATGGGACCGAATTCGCCCATGGCACGTCCGACCAAGGGACCGAAGCCCGTACCGGGCGGCAGTTCGGCACCTGGAGGAACCAGCGGCCGGACCAGCTCACGGAGACGCGCGAATTCAGAGAAGGGCTCGGGCCTGGGACGAGCGAACTCGTTACGCTCTGGCAGTTGAGCCAGGTCGACGCACGGATACTCGTGTCCGGTATTGGCCCATGTCTCGCCACAAGTGCCGCAGCTCACGCCGGGGAGCGACAGCTTGTGCCAGGCGTTGATCTCTCCTCCGTACTTCGCCGCCGCGGCCTTGTCCTCTTGCATCCAGAAGAAACGGCTCATCCGTCCTCACACTCCCGGGCGCGAATAGTAGGGCTGAATCGGACCGCCCATGAGTTGGAAGCGATGTATGAGCTCCCCCGCGAACTTGTAGATATCCGTGGGACTGGCGCGCGGCTTTGCCGCCTTGAAGTCGCGCCAAGCCTGGTTCCACGCGCCACCGCGTCCGTCTCCACCGTGAATGCGCCGATGGACGTCACGCGGAATCGGCATGGTGAAGTCGTGGATCTTGACGCCTCGGATCTCAAACCACATCGAGAGGTCTTCGGCCTGGGGAAAGATGTGATGCTTCTCCCAGCGCCCGGGCGTGAGCTGGTGTGACGGAGGGATGAGCCGCTTGGGTGCGCCATTCCAGTTGGGGAAGACCATGACGGCCCCCCGAGGAAGGTGGCGCCCACCTCCCCAATGCCTCCGAGGCCCTCTGCCGGGCGCGGCGGCCGCAGCAGGCGGACGCGCAGGAGGAAAGCGCGCCATCGACACCGCACCGGGCATGTCCTCACAGCGGTAGAAGCCACATGCGTCCCCCAGGCACAGCAGGGTGACGCACCTGTCTTCATCGGGCGAGCGACACTCCGTTTCCGCATCAGCCCCTCCGCTTTGGAGAGGTGCATTCGAGGCGGTGGCACAACCGCCCCAGAACAAGGCAAGCGCGAGAAACCATACACACAGGAAGGGTCGCACAGCCTGTCAGTATAGCCCTAGGCGTTCCCAACCCCTTTCCTGAGCGCCTTCCTCAGAGAGACTCCCCCTCACCCCCGCCACGACGGCAGCGCCACGCCGTAGCGCGCCAGGTCCTCGGGTGTATTCACGTTCGCCAGGGACCGGAGTGACGGCTCCACCGCGCGCAGCACATCCTCGGACAACAGCCGCGTGCGCACGCCGGACAACAGCTCCCGCATCGACGGGTCCATAGCCAGTGCAGTCCCCCAGGCCGGTGCCAGCTCCGACCGGTACGCGGCGAGCAACGGCTCCAGCCTGCCCCCCACCTCGAAGCACACCGCGTCCACGCCGTCGTCCCGCGCGCCCAGCAACACCCGCAGGACCTCCGTCGTGATGAACGGCATGTCGCACGCCACCGCCACCACCCACGGCGTGCGCGCGGACACCAGCGCCGCGTGGACACCGCCGGGCGCTCCCTTGCCTGGCACCACGTCCGCCACCGTGCGCAGCCCGAAGCGGGCGTAGGGCCCGGGCACGTTCGCCACCAGCAAGACGTCCTCGAAGCACGGGGCCAGCGCCAGGAGCCGCTCCAGCACCGCGCGCCCCTCCACTTCCAACAGCCCCTTGGGCACGCCAGACAGGCGCCGGCCCTGCCCTCCCGCGAGGATGGCCAGCGTCACCTCCGGAAACTCCGTGTGGCTTCGCTCCATGCTCGTGCCCCGTTCGCGCGCCAGCCGCGGCCACCTTATCTGTCCGCCCACGCACGCCCCCAGAGGAAGAAAGCAGACGAAGTGTCCCTTGCCCCCGTGGACACAGCGCGCGCTCCACGTCATAGGCTGCGGCGCTTCCATGCCCCTCACGCCCCTCGACTCCGCCCGGCAGGCCGCGCTCGACGCCATCGCCCCGGCGGCGCCTGAGCGCGTGCCGCTCCTCGATGCCCAGGGTCGGTTCCTCGCCGCCCCTGTCACGGCTTCCCGCTCGCTGCCTGGCTGTGACAACTCCGCCATGGACGGCTGGGCCGTGCGCGCCGAGGAGACCCAGGGCGCATCCCGCGACCGGCCCGCGCGCCTGTGCGTCACCAGCACGCTCTTCGCCGGCGCCCTCCCCTCCACGCCCCTCCGGCCCGGAGAGGCCGCGCGCGTCTTCACCGGCGCGCCCCTGCCCCCCGGCGCCGACGCCGTCGTCCGACAGGAGGCCGCTCGCGCCGCCGAGGATGGCGCCTGCGTGGACGTCTTCATCACCGTGCCTCCCGGCAACGACATCCGCCGCACCGGAGAGGAAGTCCTCACCGGCACACCCCTCTTCGACGCGGGCCAGCGCGTGGGCGCCGCCGTGCTCGGCGTGCTCGCGTCCATGGGTGCCACGGACGTCTGGGTGCGCCCCATGCCGCGCGTCGCCGTGCTCGCCACCGGCGATGAGCTCGTCCCTCCTGGCACTCCGGCCCTGCCCCACCAGGTGTACGAGAGCAACCTCGTCCTCGTGGCCGCGCTCGCCCGCGAGGCCGGCGCGGATGTCCGCCAGCTCGCCCGCGCCCGCGATGACGAGCGCGCCCTGCGCGATGCGCTCACCCGCCTGGCCCCGCAGGTGGATGTCCTCATCACCACCGGAGGCGCCTCCGTGGGTGACAAGGACCTGGTGAAACGCGTGCTCGCCGCGCTCGGCGCCCGCTTCTTCGTGGACGGCGTCGCGCTCAAGCCCGGCAAGCCCGTGGCCGTGGCCCGGCTGGGTGACACCTCCGTCGTCGTGCTGCCCGGCAATCCCGGCGCGGCCACCGTGGCGTTCGACCAGTTCGCCCGCCCGCTCCTCCTCAAGCACCAGGGCGTGCTGGAGACGCGCCGCCGCGTCCGTGCCCACCTCTCCGAAGCACGCCACAAGCAAGCGGGCCTCACCTACCTCATCACCACCACCCTGGAAGCCCGGGACGGCCTCGCGCCGCGCGCCGTGCTCCGCCCGCAGGGCGCCGGGCAGATCCTGCAGAACGTCCACGGCGAAGGATGGGCCCTCCTCCCACCCGGCCGCGCGGACTTCGCAGAAGACGACCCCGTCGACGTCGAGCTCTTCGACCGGCCCACCTTCACACCCTTGGGGGCACTGGCATGAGCCGCGTTCCCGCGCTCAGCGTGGTGGGCTGGTCCGGCGCCGGCAAGACGACGCTCATCACCCGGCTCGTCCCCGAGCTCGCCACGCGAGGCCTGTGCGTGGCCGTGGTGAAGCACTCCTCCGACGCCCATCCACTGCACCGGCCCGGCAGCGACACCGCCCGCTACCAGGATGCAGGCGCCGTGCTCACTGGCTTCGCCACGCCCGCGGGCGTCCAGCTCACGACGGCCGCCGCCCCCTCGGACGCACTGCCAGCGCTGCTCGAGCGCTACACGGGCGCCGTCGACCTGGTGCTCGTCGAAGGCTGGAAGGACGGCCCCCTCCCCAAGCTGGAGGTGTGGCGGGAGGGCCTGGGCCCACCGCTGGCGCCCTCGCGCCCGGAAGTCCTCGCGGTGCTCACCTCCGAGCCCGCACTCCCCTCGGACTTCCCACCCGGCCTGCGCGTGCTGCCCCCCGACGACGTGCGCGCCGTGGCGGACCTCCTCCAGGCCCACCTGCGCCCGAGCCGCCCCGCGCCCCTGCCCCCCGTGGATGCCCGTGGCGTCACGCGCCGCTCCGTCCAGCGGTGGAACGGCGCCACGCTGCTCCCGGCCCAGGAGGACGACATCGCGGTGGAGGAGCCTCTGGAGATTCGCGTCAGCGGAGACTCGGTGGCCACCACCATGCGCACGCCAGGACATGACCGCGAGCTGGCCACCGGCTTCCTCTTCGCCGAGGGCATCCTCCAGAGCGTGGACGACCTGGGCGGGCTGGCGCACTGCGGACGGCCGGGCGAGGAGGGCTTCGGCAACGTCATCGAAGTCACCCCCGCCCCCGGCGCCTTCCTCGACGTGGAGCGCGTGAGCACCGCCCGCAGGGGCACCCTCACCACTTCCGCCTGTGGCGTGTGCGGCCGGCGCAGCGTGGATGACCTGCTCACCGTGTGCCCGCCCCTGCCGCCCGGCCCGGTGCTCCACCCCGACGCCGTGGCCCGCGCCACCGAGCGCCTGCGCGACGTGCAGCGCAACTTCGCCCGCACCGGAGGCGTCCACGCCGCCGCCGTGCTCGACGCCGACGGCCACCTCTTGGCCGCACATGAGGATGTGGGCCGCCACAACGCCGTGGACAAGGTGGTCGGCACCCTGGTGCTGGCCGGCCTCGTGCGGGGAACAGGGGCCTCCCGCCTCCCGCTGACGCGTCAGCCCGCGGTGCTCGCCGTCAGTGGACGCGTCAGCTTTGAGATCATCCAGAAGGCCGCCATGGCCCGGATCCCCATCGTCGCGGGCGTCTCCGCCGCCAGCTCCCTCGCAGTGGACCTGGCCCTGCGTTCTGGAATGACGCTGGCGACGTTCGTCCGGAACGGGCGCTTCAACGTCTACACCGGGCCCGAACGCCTGTTGCAGGTGTAACCTCTTGAAACTCCTGTCGCCCTTCCAGGGACCACCCGGCGACTGGCATCATCCGTGCCTTCGCGTCAGAGCGGCATCGTAAATGCAAAGAAACCGTGACGAAGGAAACGCGGGCAACCGCGGTGAACCACAATGTGTTGGTGATGCTCGGTGAGCTCGAACCTGGGTAGGGCGGTCGCAAGATTTCACACGCTGTCACGTCTTACTGACGCGGCAGGGGTTGCAACGCGCCGCGATATCGGGCAAAACTGGTTTCCTTCCGACTTAAACTTTTCTAGCCTCAACGGCGACCTCTGCTTCAACTGCACGAAAGTGAGCAGAGGGGGGTGGACACGATGAGCGGCGCAACGGCAAGTGCGGCGGTGGTCGGTGCTCCTGGGTCGGCCAACGCTCAGGGACAAGCAATTGAAGAGGTGCAGGGGCCGCCCAAGCTGGCCCCGGGGTTCGCGGCGAAGCTGAACCTCACGGTGGACCTCGTGCTGCTGTCGTCGGTGCTGGTGGGCTCGGCGTGGCTGAGCGGACAGCTGTCGGCGGAGTCCGGTTGGAAGGTGTCGGGGCTGGTGCTCGCGGCGTGGGTGGTGTGGATTGTGACGGGCACCGCGCTGTGCCTGTACGACTCGCGCTTCGCCGAGCGCAGCAAGCTGGACCACGTGGCGCTGGTGTCGGTGACGACGCTGGCGGTGGTGACGGTGCTGACGCTGGGCAGCGTGGCGTTGCCCACGGTGGTGACGTCGCCGGTGGTGGGCCCGCTGCTGTTCATCTTCTGGCCGGTGACGCTGCTCCTGCGCCTGTTCGTCTTCCGCCCGGTGGCCTCGCAGGAGCGCCCCATGGACGCGGTGCTCATCGTGGGCACGGGCGCCATGGGCCGCTACACCGGTGAGGACCTGGCCAACCGTGGCCGCCGGCAGATTCTGGGCTACGTGCGCTTCCACGACGACAACGGCTCGATGGGAGAGCTGCCCGGCCCGGTCATGGGTTCGGTGGACGACCTGGAGCGCATCCTCCGCAACACCGCGGTGGATGAGGTGTACATCGCCGGCAACACGCTGAAGCAGGGCGAGTCCATGCAGGCGGCCATCAAGCTGGCCGAGCGCTTCGGCGTGCCCTTCGCGCTGCCCGCGCACAGCTTCCGCCTGGACCGCGCCCGCCCGGTGGAGCGCCGCGCGGTGGCGGATGGCTTCCTGCACTTCGCGGCGGTGAGCCCCAAGCCGCACCAGATGGCGATGAAGCGCCTGTTCGACATCTGCGTGTCCGCGGCGGCGCTGTGGGCGCTCCTGCCGCTCCTGGGCATGGTGGCGCTGGCGGTGAAGTTCACCTCCAAGGGCCCCATCTTCTTCAAGCAGCTGCGCGTGGGGCAGAACGGCAAGCCCTTCTACATGCTGAAGTTCCGCTCCATGGTGGTGAACGCCGAGGAGCTGAAGGAGAAGCTGGCCGCGCACAACGAGCAGACGGGCCCCGTCTTCAAGATGAAGCACGACCCGCGCATCACCGGCATCGGCCGCTTCATCCGCAAGTTCTCCATCGACGAGCTGCCCCAGTTCATCAATGTGCTGCGCGGGGAGATGAGCATCGTCGGGCCGCGCCCGCCGGTGCCCAGCGAGGTGGCCAAGTACGAGACGTGGCAGCGCCGCCGCCTGTCGGTGCGTCCAGGACTCACCTGCATCTGGCAGGTGTCAGGACGGAACCAGATCTCCTTCGAGGAGTGGATGTACCTGGACATGCAGTACATCGACCACTGGAGCCTGACGAGCGACCTGCGCCTGCTGCTCCAGACGGTGCCGGTGGTGCTCACGGGCCGCGGCGCCAGCTAGCAAGCCTTCAGGCAACCCAACCTTTGCGGGGGCGGCATTGACGTGCCGCCCCCGCTCGTTTTCTATGCACCCGGGCAGTCCTGGCCGGCGCCGGGTCCGCACGCTCCCACCGTGAACAGTCCCAGCCATTCCATTTCGCAGGACGCGGGCGAGCGCGAGCGCTCGCATGAGGCGATGGGCGCGGTTCGCAACGGGCTCCAACTCGGTGGCTCGCTGCTGGCCACGTATGCCATCGCCATGGGCGTGCGCTTCCTGCTGCCGGCCCACCTGGGACCGGAGAGCTTCGGGCGCTTCAACTACGCCGACAGCTTCTCCGCCGTCTTCTTCATCGCCACCCACCTGGGCCTGGAGATGTACATCCGCAAGGAGGTGTCGCGCCGGCCCGAGCACGCCAGCGACTTCTTCGGCAGCACGCTGCTGCTGCGGCTGGGCCTCACCGCGGTGCTGATGGGCGCCATGGCGCTGGTGATGGCCCACTTCGATGAGCCGCCCGAGGTGCGCCAGCTCGTCTACGTCTTCGCGCTGGCCCAGTCGCTCATCATCATCAACGCCTCCGTGGCCGCGCTGCTGCACGCCAAGGGCAAGGTGGCGGGGCTGTCCGTCTCCAACATCGTCACCAAGCTGGTGTGGGGCGGAGGCCTGCTGGCCGTCGCCGTGGCGGGCCTGCCGCTGCCGTGGCTGGCGGTGCCGCTGGTGGCGTCCGAAGCGGTGAAGCTGGGCGTGGGCTGGTACCTGGCCCGCGAGCACATGGGCCTCACCTTCAAGGTGGACGTGCCCGCCACGCTGAAGGTGCTCAAGGCCAGCCTGCCCTTCTTCATCACCGGCGCGGCGCTGGCGGCCAACGGGCGCCTGGACGTGATGATTCTGGGCATGGTCTCCAGCCACGAAGAGGTGGGCTGGTACGGCGCGGCGTGGAACATCGCGGGCCTCACCTTCTTCCTCAACCCGGTGTTCGGCTGGGTGCTGATGCCGCTGGCGTCCCGCGCGGCCGAGCGCTCCGAGGCGGAGCTGACGAACCTGACGCGCCGCTCGCTGGAGGGCACGCTGGCCGTCACCGTGCCCATGATGATGCTCATCGTCCTGGGCGCCCCGCTGTGGGTGGGGCTGATGGGCGGCGCGTTCTCCGAATCCGCCATGCCGCTGCGGCTGATGTCGCCGCTGTTCGTGCTGGCCTTCGTGACGATGAACGCGGGCCTGTGGCTGACCATGACGAACCGCGAGTGGTGGGTGACCATCACCAGCGTCATTGGCAGCGTGGTGCTGATTCCCATCCTCAATCTGCTGCTGATTCCGCTGATGCTTGCGGCGCTGGGCAACGGCGGCGGCGCGGCGGGCACGGCGCTGTCCATGCTGCTCATGGAAATCTGCGTCACCATCAGCCTGCTGGGGCGCATGGGCAAGGCGGCCTTCGACGCGCGCCTGGTGTCCATGATGGCCAAGACGGCCGTCATCTGCGCGGTCATCGTCGCGCTGGACCAGACGCTGCTGGCCTTCTTGAACCCGTGGGTGCGCATCACCGTGGAAGCCGTGCTGTACATCGTCGCGGTGCTGGCCACCGGCGCGGTGCGCCCCGGCGAGGTGCTCCAGGTGGTGCGCATCGCCCGCCGCCGTGGAAACCCCGCGCCCGAAGCCGCGCCCACCCCCTGAGGAGAGTTCCGCCGCTCATGCCGTCCACGCACCGCCAGCTGCCTTTCGCCCCGCGCCGTCCCTGGCGCTCGTTCGCCTGCGCCGCGCTGCTGCTGCTGGCGCCCGCCTGCCGGGGCCTGGGCAAGTACACCTGGGTGGATGACTACCAGGAGAAGCCGCCCCCGGTGGACTCGGCGTATCGCATCGCCGCGGGCGACTTGCTCAACATCCGCGTGTGGAACCAGGAGTCGCTCACCACGCAGGCCCGCGTGCGCGAGGACGGCCGCATCAGCCTGCTCTTCCTGGACGATGTGGAGGCCGCGGGCCACACTCCGGCCTTGCTGTCGCAGCAAATCCAGACGCGGCTGAAGGACTACATCAACCACCCCGTCGTCACCGTCGCGCTGGAGATGGCGCGCCCCATCAAGGTGACCATGGTGGGCGAGGTCAACCGCATCGGTCCGCTGGAAATCGACCCGGGCGCCAGCCTGCTGCAGGCCCTGGCCGGCGCGGGCGGCTTCACCGAGTACGCCCACAAGGACCGCATCTTCGTCATGCGCCAGGAAGAGGGCGCCGCGCCCGAGCGCATCCGCTTCCGCTACGACGACCTCATCCACGCCGAGGGACGCGCGCCCACCTTCCGCCTGCGCCCCGGTGACGTGGTGGTGGTGGAATAACCCGTGCTGGGGACGGTCCTCACCGTCGCGATGCTGGAGGTGTCCTCCGCCTCCGTCAGCTACGCCACGGCCGCGCGCGTCGACTCGCGCCTGCGCTCCAACGAGGACCCCGCCCCCGAGGCCCCCAGCGTCGCGGGCGACACCGACGTCACCCCGCTGCTGGGCCTGGAGATTCGCGACGGCAACACCGCGCTCCAGGTGGAGTACGCCCCGCGCATCAGCCTGCGCGAAGTCACCGCCCGCGCGCGCACTGAAATCCAGCACATGGGCCGCCTGGCCGGCCTGTGGCGCCCCGAGCGCGGCCTGTCCCTGCGCCTGTCGGAGGAGCTGGTGCTGGGCAGCGTCAACCTCCTCACCACGGACCTGGGCTCCCTGCCCGGCGGCACACCGGGCACGGACCCGGACGGGCCGCTGCGGCCTCCTGGAGGCGGCGGGCCCCTGCAGCCCCTGCCCCAGGCGGACACCGTCTACTTCCTCTCCTCCGCGACGACGCTGACGGCGGACACCGGCTGGCTGGGGCGGCGGTGGAACCTCACCGGCTCCGGCGGCTTCTCCATCAGCGGCGGCCTGGACGGGCCCGCCCGCGAAGCGGTGCCCATGCAGTATGGCCCGCGCGCGGACGTGTCCCTCAGCCATGCGCTGTCACCCCTGAGCGCCATCACCACCTCCGTGGCGTTCAACTCCGCGCGCTTCTCCACCGGGGCGAACAACACCATCGTCACGCTGCGGGAGGCCTGGGGTCACCGGGTGGACAGGCGCACCTCCCTGGAGGCCGGAGCGGGCGTGAGCGTGGTGCACTCCATCCCCGTGCCCCCCGGCGAAGGCGAGCCCGAGCCCGGCCCGCTGGACGCGCCCCGGACGGAGCTGCTCCCCAACCTGAATGTCGGGGTGAGTCACCGGATTCCCTCGCGCACGGCGGACTTCAACGGCCGGGCGGACCTGCGAATCGTCCCCTTCACGGACCGGCTCACGGCGCGCGTCTACCCCCGAGCGGACCTGACGCTGACGGGGACCTGGGCCCTGGGGCCCCGCGTGCGGGTGTCCGCCATTGGCGGCGGCGCCGCGGCCGTGGGCGGAAGTAGTGGGGACAGCATCCTTTCCGGAGGCTTCACTGGTTCCTGGATTCTCACACGGTGGGTGTCCGTGGATACCGACCTTCGCGGGACGTGGAGCCGCTCGCCCGAACTGCCGGCGGCCCGGTTGACGTGGGCGGCAACGCTGGGCCTGTCCGTGCGACAAACTGGTATTCTCTGAGGGCTGGCGCCATGGCGAAGCTCATCTTGATGTCCGTCCTCATCCTCACCATCGCCCTGCCAGCCAAGGCGGCGAGGGATCCGCATCCGATGCGGGGGCTGAAGAAGGCCATCCTCTGGTTCGTCCTCTTCAACGCGGCATACACGTATGGCGTCCTCGTCTGGGTGCCACGGCTCGGGTTCGGCTGAGCGAGTTTCAGAAAGGTTGATGACGGATGGAGTCCGACCTGCACACGGTCCTCTTGGTGGAGGACGCCCCCTTCTTCCGCAAGATGCTGGGCGACTACCTGCGGGACATGGGGTTCAAGGAGGTCGTGGAGCTGCCCAGTGGCCGCGCCGCGCTCAAGCACCTGGAGACGGCCGCGCGTCCCGACCTCGTGTGTCTGGACCTGACGCTGCCGGACATCTCCGGCTATGACCTCTGCGAGCACATCCGCCGCTCGGCGACAATGGCGGACGTGCCGGTGCTGGTGGTGAGCGCCCGGGACTTGCCGGAGGACAAGGCGCACGCCGAGGAGGCCGGCGCCAACGGCTACCTGGGCAAGCCCTTCACCCAGGAGGAGTTCACCCGGCGGGTGCAGTCGCTCCTCAAGAGCACTGGGGCCAGGAGGACGCCGTGACGGTCCCCGCGCCCGGGTCTCCCGGGCCGCGCCCCCAGGTGGTGCCGCCGCGGCCCGCGTTCACTCCGGAGCGCCCGGAGACGAACGCGCCCGCGGACCTCATCGACTGGGGCTTCGTCATCGACGCGGTCTTCTATTTGAAGAACGCGGTGTTGCGGCACTGGTTCCTCGCCCTGGTGGTGATGGGCACGGTGTCCGCCCTGGCGATGGGCGTCAGCAAAATCATGCCACGCAAGTACCGCGTGGAGACGCGGATGCTGACGCAGCGCAACTTCATCATCTCCTCGCTGGCCAACCCCGGGCGCTCCATCCCCGTGGACGCGGACCAGCCCACGCGCGCCGCGTGGGAGATGGTGATGAAGCACGACAACCTCCGGTCCATCGTCGCGCAGGCGAAGCTGGTGGAGTACTGGGAGCTGCAGCGCTCGCCCTTGAGCCGGCTGAAGGAGAAGGTGCTGCGCAAGCCGCCCAAGCCCATGTCGGACGAGGACAAGCGCGACGCGCTCACCGCCATGCTCGAGCAGGCGATGATTGTCGGCGTGGAGGGCGGCACGGGCACCGTCTCCATCGGCGTGGAGTGGAGCGACCCGCAGCTGGCGCTCAACATCGTGCAGGAGGCGCAGCAGAACTTCCTCGACATGCGCCAGGCGGCGGAGATGGGCGCGGTGCAGGAGGCCATCACCATCCTGGAGAAGCAGGTGGTGGACGAGGCCGAGGGCATCCAGCAGGCCATTGGCCAGCTCAACGCGGCGGTGAAGCGCGTGGAGGCGCGGCGGAAGAAGGAAGAGGAGAAGAAGGGCCGCCGGGGAGGCCCCACGGCCGCGGCCAACGCCGCGCTGGGCATCAACACCGACCACCTGCTGGCGCAGATGCGCTTCATGATTCAGACGAAGCGCCGGGCCATTGGGGACGTGGAGGACTTCCGCTCGCGGCGGCTGACGGAGCTGCGCAACCAGCTGTCCGAGCAGCGCGTCATCTATTCGCCGCAGCACCCCATCATCACCGACCTGGAGCAGCGCATCTCCGCGCTCCAGGAGGACTCGCCGCAGTTGATTGCGCTGCGCTCGGAGATGACGGAGCTCATCAACGAGTACGTGCGCAACGGCGGTGACCCGGGTGAGCTGGAGTCCGGGCTGGCGACGGCGGCCCTGGGCGGCGCGACGTTCGGCGGGCCGGCCACGTCGGATGACCCGGAGGTGTCGGTGGCGGCGGACCGGGTGCGCATGCTGGTGATGCGGCACCAGGAGAAGATGCGGCGGCTGGACCAGGCGCGCACGGAGCTGGAGATTTCCCGCGCGTCCATGAAGCACCGCTTCAGCGTGCTGTCGCCGCCCACCTTCCCGGAGCGGCCGTCCAAGCCGAAGGTGCAGCTCATCGTCGCCGCGGGCGTGGTGGGCGGCATCGGCATGGGCATCTTCGCGGCGCTGGCGCTGGACATCATCCGCCGGCGCATTCTGGAGAAGTGGCAGGTCGAGCGGATTCTGAAGCTACCCGTGCTGGCGGAGCTGGAGCGGCGCTGAACAGCGCGCTCGGGGGTGCATGTCGTGACATCGTGGACGTGGCTGGATGTGGCGCTGTGCTTGGCGCAGCTTCCCGTGGCGGTGGCGTGTGGCTATCTGCTGACCCTGACGCTGCTCTCCTATCGGCCCCAGCCGCCGGCGACGCTCATCGGGCCGCGGAAGTTCGACATCATCATCCCCGCGCACAACGAGGAGCTGGGCATCGCCCGGACGGTGACGAACCTGTCCGCGGTGGACTACCCGGCGCACCTGCGGCGCATCATCGTGGTGGCGGACAACTGTTCCGACGCGACGGCGCAGAAGGCGCGCGAGGCCGGCGCCTTCGTCCTGGAGCGGCAGGACACGACGAAGCGGGGCAAGGGCTACGCGCTGGCCCACGCCTTCGAGTTCAGCCAGCAGGACGGCTTCGCCGAAGCGGTGGTGGTGGTGGACGCGGACACGGTGGTGTCGCCCAACCTGCTGACCGCCTTCGCGAAGCGCATCGAGGGCGTCGAGGGCAAGGAGGTCGATGGCGTGAAGGGCGGGCTCGAAGTCGCGCACGCCATGCAGGCGCACTACGGGGTGATGAATCCCACGGCGTCCTGGCGCACGCGGCTGATGACCATTGCCCTGGGCATGTTCCACAAGGTGCGCTCGCAGGGCCGCGAGGCCCTGGGCGTGTCGTGCGGCCTGCGCGGCAACGGCATGTGCTTCACGCACCACGCGCTGTCCAAGGTGCCGCATGACGCCTTCAGCGTGGTGGAGGACCTGGAGTACGGCATCCGCCTGGCCCAGAACGGCTTCCGCGTGCACTACGTCTGGGAGGCGGAGGTGCTGGGGGAGATGGTGTCCGGGGAGAAGCAGAGCCGCTCACAGCGCCAGCGCTGGGAGGGTGGCCGCGCGCAGATGCGCAAGCTGCACGGATGGCCGCTGCTGAAGGACGGCCTCCGGAAGAGGGACGGCACGCTGTTGGACATCGCCATGGACGTGCTGGTTCCGCCGCTGAGCCAGTTGGTGCTGGCGGCGGTGGGTTGCGCGGTGATGGCCGGGGCGTTCGCCTGGTGGTCCCACAACCCGATGCCGTGGGCGCTGGGCGTGGCGGGCTTCAGCGTGGCAAGCCTGGGAGCGTATGTCCTGCGCGGCTGGTGGGTGTCTGGCGTGGGCGTTCGCGGTCTGCTGGACCTGGCCTGGGCGCCTGTCTACGTGGTGTGGAAGGTGTGGCTCATGCTGCGCGGCCCCGGCGCGGAGAAGCGCGGCGAGTGGGTGCGGACCTCGCGTGAGGGTGAGAACCGGTAACGCGAGCGATGTGCACGGAACTCAAGTTCGACTTGAGTTTCGTGCAGGGATGCACGGCGGGTTGCACGAAACTCAAGTTGGACTTTGGTTTCGTGCATGGGAACGGCGCGGCGCGGGCAGCCAGAGCGGGCTCATTCTCACGTCAGACCTGGTGGGCATTCAGAGTGCGGCCCAACGCCCCTAGGACGCCGTGCCATCAACTGCGCTACGTAGCAATTAAGGGGCGGCGCCACCCCTGCCGACTACCTATGCAGGGTGATAGACGCATGAAGCGGGACCGTGTTTTTCCGGCCCAACATGCGAAAACGGAACACCCAAACCGCCCTGATGTGCATCTCCGCCAACCTCGTGCTGGGTTGCTCCAGCAGCGCCACCGGCACCACCAGCCGCCGCGATGCGTACGCGCTAGCGACCTGCTCTGACACCGTGTCGTGCTGCATCCAGCGCAACCCTGGCGTCCCCGAAGCGTGCGGCCTCACGGCGAGCGAAGCCGCCATGTACATGGCAGGCGTCAAGACGGCCATGGATGAGGCCACCAAGGAAGAAGAGGCCCCCGTCATCTGGGATGACGCCCACAACGGGGACCTTCCCGAATGGCGGCGCGAGTGCATTCGGTTCTACGGCGACTGCAAGACGGAGCCTGGGTGGACAGGCCCTTGCTACGAGTGCCTGCGCCGCTGCGAGGCCCAAGAAGAGTGGCCCGTGTCGATGTGCAAGCCCGGAAGAAAGACGCGGAGGAAGTAATGGACGACAGCCCCGACTGGGACCCGGTGCGCGCCCTCGCACATGGTGTGTTGAATCAAGGCATCCCGCTGGAGCTGACGGATGACGTGCGGAGCTTGCTCAGGCGCACCGCGCGAGAGGTTGCCATCAGCGACGCAGACACCGCGCTACAGACCGAAGCGGGCGCAACAGAACTTCTGCGAGAAGCCATGCGCCGAATCAAGGATGGCTCCTGGCGCCTGATGCGTGCGCTTCACCGCATGTATCAGCACAAGCGCGCGGGTGACTTCGACAGCGCCCGCCAAGAAATGAGAGAGGTGCTCGCCGAAGAAGTGGTGCCCTTCTACCGCGACGTTGCAGCCGGGCAGCTCGAAGACCTCGACGACGAACCGTAACGACGACGGGAGCGAGACTGACGCCGCCCCCCGTCGTGCTCAGGAGCCACCGTCACCAACACGGGGCGGCGCCACCCTGCCGCACGCCGCGGCAGGCCGCGCCGAGTCCCGCGCCATCGTCAAGGCCGCGCACAACGTCAGCGATGGGAGGACGGGCGCAGTTGCGCAGGCTGTCTTGCATGAGACTCGAGTTGGACTTTAGTTTCGTGTGTAGGAACGGCGCGGCGCGGGCAGCCGATGCGGCTTGGGAGGAGGCAACGCGGATGGGCGTGCGCACCAAGGGACGACGCAAGCTCTACCGGGAAGGCCGCCTCTTCATCTGGTGGGTGGACGCAGCGGATGGACCGGAAAAAGTCCTGCACGTCATCGCGGACGGCAAGCGGTTCCACGTCCAGTATCCGCTGGAGCAACCCGCCGAGGAGGGCTTCCTGGCCGTCCTCGGCCGGGAGTTTCCAGGACTCCCAGACGCAGGCGGTTGCTGGATTCGAGTGCGAGTCCCCGCCTGGGACTCCACCGCCGTGGGCCCCGGCCTCGTTCGCCGCCTCATCGATTGGGCGTTGACGCCGGACAAGCCGCTCCTTCGGGTGGATTGGCGCGGCAAGCCCAATGAAGGCGGCGATGCCCCTTCCCATTGACCTGCCAGACATCATCCAGCGCCCTCTTCATCGAACGCGGCTATGACCTCGGCATCGTGATGCGTGGATGGAGCTCGGACCTGCTCGCGGGCGATGCCTTCACGCGAGGTGTCGAGCGTTGCCAACAGCTCTCGACGTCCACCGGCGTCTTCCGGCCTGCTCCTCCAACGGCTCGGGTTCAACACGGAGGCCACGGAAATTCTCGACGTGGCGACGGCCTGGTCAGCCCACCCGGACCCGTTCTAGCCCCGGCATCCTGGCGCGCGATTGATGCTGGAACCGTGATGAAGAGGCGAGGCGCCCATGACGTTCGTCACGAGCGTTCTCTGGAAGATGGCCACCTCTTGTTCCTCCGAGGTGGCCCACGATGCATTCCGTCGCTCGCAGTGTGCTGTGCGTCTTCCTGCTGTTGTTCGCCCTTCCCTCCCTGGCTCAAGCCGATGCCGGCACGAATCCGAACACCAGCACCCTCATCGGCACGGTGCGCAACGCGCATCAGCGCCGTCCCATCGCCGATGTCGCCGTGACCGCGAGTTCCCCCAACCTGCAGGGGGAATTGAGAGTCTCGACCGATGCACAAGGGAGCTACCGCATCCCGCAGCTCCCGCCGGGCGACTACACGCTCACGTTCGAGAAGGAAGGGTTCAAGCCCTACACACGCTCGGCCATCCAACTGCGCCTCAACCGGACCCGCCAGGTCGACGTGGAACTCCTCTCCGCATCCCAGGAGGAGCCGGTACGTATCATCGGCGCTCCACCGACTATCGACGTGGGCTCCACGACCATGGGAGTGAACGTGGACCAGGAGTTCATCAAGCGCATCGCCGTCGCCCGTCCGGGTGGCAAGGGCGGCGCTTCCCGCTCCTACGAGCCCCCCGACGCGATGAGAAACCCCCACAGTGTGTCCCTCAACGGCCCGTCGGTCTCCACCCTGCCCTCGCAGCCCCTGGGCCGTCCGGGGCTCCCGAAGCCTCCGAGCGCGCCTCGACGGGTCATCAGCGCCGTCGAACCCTCTGAGCCCACCAAGCCCCCTGCGCCCGCAGTGACGCCAGCGCCGGTCTCCCCCTTCCACATGTACTTTCAGGGGTACGGCGTCAATCCCACCGTCACCACGGAGGAGGAGCGCTTCTCCACCTTCTCCGTCGACACGGATTCCGCGTCGTACACGCTGACGCGGGCCTACCTGGAGCGCGGCAGCCTTCCCAATGAGCAGGCCGTCCGCGTGGAGGAGTTCGTCAACACCTTCGACTACGGCTACGCGCACCAGGGCAGCGCGCCCTTCAGCGTCCAGGTGGAAGGCTTCCCGTCCCCCGTACGCAAGGGCTACCACGTGGTCCACGTCGGTGTGAAAGCCTGGGAGGTCCCCCGCGTGGAGCGCAAGCCGAGCCACCTGGTCTTCGTCATCGATGTGTCCGGCTCCATGAACCTGGAGAGCAGGCTGGGCCTGGTGAAGCGGTCACTGCACCTGCTCGTGAACGAACTGGATGAGCGCGACCAGGTCTCCATCGTCGTGTACGGCTCCACCGCGCGCCTGGTGCTGGAGCCCACCAGCGCCGTGCATCCGCACATCATCCGCGCCGCCATCGACAGCCTGTACCCCGAGGGCTCCACCAACGCGCAGGCCGGCCTTGAGATGGGCTATTCGCTCGCGGCCTCGCACCTCGTGGAAGGCGGCATCAACCGCGTCATCCTGTGCTCGGACGGCGTGGCCAACACCGGGCTCACCGACGCCGACAGCATCTGGCAGCGCATCCGTGCTCGCGCGGCGAAGGGCATCACCCTGTCCACCGTTGGCTTCGGCATGGGCAACTACAACGACGTGCTGATGGAGCGCCTGTCCCAGGTGGGCGAGGGCCACTACGCCTACGTGGATCGGATTGAAGAGGCGCACCGCATCTTCGTGCGCGACCTCACCGGCACGCTCCAGGTGGTGGCCAAGGACGTGAAGCTCCAGATGGAGTTCAACCCGGAGGCCGTGTCCCACTACCGGCTGCTCGGCTACGAGAACCGCATGCTCACCAAGGAGCAGTTCGCCGATGACCGCGTGGACGCGGGCGAAATCGGCGCGGGCCACGCCGTCACCGCACTCTACGAAGTGAAGCTGACCGAGCCCTCCGCGTCCTTCGGCACGCTGCGCATCCGCTACAAGGCGCCGGAGGGTGGAGACTCGCAGCTCATCGAGAAGCCGCTGCCGTCGAGCGTCATCCGTCCCGCCTATGGCCGCGCCACGCCGCCCACACGCCTGTCCTACGTGGCCGCCGCCTTCGCCGAGAAGCTGCGTGGCTCCTACTGGGTGCGCCCGCTGTCCTACGACGCCCTGTTCTCCCTCTGGGAGGAGATTGGCCAGCCGCTGAAGGGGCGCGAGGACGTCATGGGGCTGGGCACCCTCATCCAGAAGGCCCGCACCCTGGACCGCCGCGCGGACCGCTTCGAGGCCTTCGCCCCGGTGAGCACCATGGACTTCGACCGCGTCCCCACCCTGCCCTGAGTCCTACGCTCGCGCCTGGTGCGGTCCCCCCAGGGCGCTGGCTCGCGGGGAGCTGGCCTCGCGATCATGTAGAAACAGTTCCATGACGACCTGGATGAGCGGAGTCTGCGAAACGAACGGCATCCACATCCACTACCTCCGGACCGGAGGTGCCAAACCTCCCGTCGTTCTGCTCCATGGACTGATGGGGAACGGCGCCTGCTGGACCCCTTTGGCGCGCGTGCTCGAAGGTGAGTTCGACGTCGTCATGCCCGATGCCAGAGGGCACGGCGGTTCGAGCACGCCGCACCACGGCTACCGGTACGGCGACCACGCGAGCGACGTCGTGGGCCTCATCCGCGGCCTGGAGTTCTCTCGTCCGGTCCTGCTTGGCCACTCGATGGGTGGAATGACCGCCGCGGTGGTGGCCAGTCGAGGGATGGGGGGCATCCGCGGCCTCATCCTGGTCGACCCGACGTTCTTGAGTCCCGAGCGCCAACGCGAGGTGCACGACAGCGACGTCGCCGACCAACACCGCCGGGCCCTCGGCTTGAACAAGTCTGACCTCGTTGCACATGCCCGAGCCCGCAACCCGCATCGCTCGCCCGAAATCATCGACCTTCTCGCCGAGGCGAGACTGAAAACCCGCATGGGCGCCTTCGACGTTCTCACGCCGCCCAATCCCGAGTATCGCGACGTGGTGAGCGCGATTGACGTCCCGACCCTCCTCGTCATTGGGGACCGCAGCCCCGTCGTCACGCTCGAGATGGCAATGGAGCTGCGGAGCCTCAACCCACGCGTGCGAATCGAACAGGTACAGGACGCCGCCCACGGCCTTCCGTTCGAACAACCCGAGCGCCTGGGAGCCGTGGTCGCATCGTTCTTGCGCGAGCTGACCTAGTTGCTGCAACCCGCGCTCGAGTCTCCCCACCGCGCCGTCGGGGCCGCCGTCACCAAGCACCATGGACTTCGACCGCGTCCCCACCCTGCCCTGAGTCCCGCGCCCGCGCCTGGAGTGATGCCCCGCCATGCCGGGGCACTCCCGTCAGGGCGCCGTGTCCAACCCCGCCGCGAAGAGCACCGAGGCCTCCGCGACCTTCACCGTCTCCTGCTGCTTCAGGTGAAGCACCCGCATGTCCTTGAGCGAGCGGAACGCGTCCAGCAACTCCAGGATGTTGCCGCGGCCCTCGCGGTAGGCGTCCTCGGCCATCCGGCGCACCGTGGGCAGGCGCTCCACCACGTCGTGCTCCAGACGCGCCAGCGCGCCCTTGCGTCCCTCCAGGACCGCGTGTGCCCGGGACAGCTCCGCGCGGGCCTCGGCCAGCTCCGCTTCCAGTGCGCGCGCCTCGGCCTGAATCTCCGCGGACGCCCGAGCGATGGAGCCCTGGTTCCGGTCGAAGAGGGGCAGCGGCAGGCCCACACCTACCATGGCGATGGTGCTCTTCTCGTTCCGCGTGAGCATGACACCCGCCGCCACCGCCGGCACCGGCAGCCGGTCCCGGCGGGCCACGTCCAGGCCACCGCGCGCCACCGCCTGCCGTGCCCGCGCCGCCACGAGCGACGGCCGACGCTGCTGGGCGGACTCCCACAGAAGCGGCAGGTCGGGCAGGGACTCGGTGGTGCGCAACGAGCCCTGCGCCCTCGGGTGCCACCCTTCGATGCCGAGCAGCGCGGCCAACCGGCCGGAGGCGTCGTCCACGCTGGCACGCGCGTTCAGCACCTCCACTTCCAGGGCTCGGCTCTCCACCTCGATGCGCTCCACGTCGTACCGGCTGGAGTCACCCGCCGCGGCGCGCCCCTTCACCACCTTCTCCACGCGGCCCAGGTCCACCGCCGTCTCCTCCAGCACGCGCAGCTCTTCCTGGTTCGTCAGCAGCGCCGCGAAGGCCTCGCGCACGGCCAGCGCTCGCTCCGCCAGAGAGGCGTTCACCCGCGCCTGCTCAGCGGACACATTGCGCTCCGCCAGCTCGCGACGCACGCCGCGCTGCCCGAAGATAAGCAGGGGCTGCTCCAGTGACAGCTCGTGCACCACCGACGAGCCGGTATTCACGCCCGCAGCCAGGAGTTGCGTGCCGTAGCTGAACGACGGATTGGGCAGGATGCCCGCCTCCACCCGGTCCGCTGCCACCACGTCGATGCGCGAGCGCTCCGCCGCGGCCCAGGGGCTGCGCTCATCCAGCAGCGACAGCGCCTGCGCCAGGGTGATGCGCTCTGGAGGCGCCGCCTCGGACCGCTTCAGCTCCTCCAAAGACCGGGCCGACTGGGTCTCGGACCGCGTCTGCGCCAATGCGAGAAGCTCCGGCGGATGCGCCTGCGTGACTCGGTCTGGCAGCGAGACTTCAGGCCGCATCGACTCCTGCGAGGCATGCTCCGGCGGAGGCATATTGGACCGATGCCGCGCATGCGTGAGCCGGTCCGGCGGTGTGGCGACAGAGTGCATCGACTCTGGCGCGAGACGCTCCACAGAAAGCGTCCCGGCCTGCGCCGCCCCGGCACTCCCGGCCGCCAACGTGCCCAGGACGCCCCATACGATGAACCGCTTCATTCCGTGACCTCCGCCTCGCCCTGAACGCCTTCCGTCACCAACGACAGACATGACACTCCCTCGGGGCTGAAACCCCGCTTGGCGCCGCACGGCTCCGTCTCCGGCAGCGCCCAGTGGGCACGCACCGGCATGAAGCGCTTCAAGCCGCCATTCGCTGAACGCAAACCACTCCGCAGGACGGGCCCACAACCGGTGTCCCGCCGATGCGCCTCGATGCTCCAGCGGTGCCGGGCCTTGCGGCCCGCCATTCCGCGCCTTGCTCCGCCACCACCGGACACACCGCCGGGAGGTCTTCTCCGGACTCTCGTTCCGATGAAGCGCCTCATACCGTCACCTCGCCCTGACGCCAGCAGCCCCGAGAGGGACCTCCGGCCCGCGGAACACCCCCGCGCCCGTCAGGCGCTCCCGCCACGCGCGGGACTCGCAGCCCGCCGAAATGGCGCATGCGGCTGCATCCGCAAGACGACCCAGTCACTCGCGTCCCCATGAAGCGCCTCATGCCGCCACCCCCGCGGTGCCCTGCTCCGGGCCGTGCCCCTTCGGACCGATGTGCTCCACACCAGCGTCCAGGTCCTCATCGTCCTCGTCGTCCCCCGAACCCGTGGACGCGGCATGCTTCCCCACGATGACGGAGTAGAAGGCCGGCAGCGCGAACAGCGACACCAGCACCGCCGTCACCAACCCGCCGATGATGACCACCGCGAAGGGCCGCTGCGTCTCGCTGCCCGCTCCGCTGGAGAGTGCCGCCGGCATCAACCCCAGCATCGCCAGCAGCGCCGTCATCAGCACCGCGCGGAAGCGACTGGACGCGCCCGCCGGCAGCGCTGCCTCCAGGGACTCGCCCGCCTTCCGCCGGTCATCCACCGCGCTCACCACCAGCAGCGAGGCCAGACACACCTGCCCCAGCAGCGTGATGAAGCCCACGGCCGCGCTCACCGACAACGGGATGCCCGTGACGGCCAGCGCCAGCACGCCGCCACACATCGCGAAGGGCGCCCCCGCCAGCACCGCGCTCGCGCTCCGCATGGAGCCCAGCGCCGCGTAGAGCAACGCGAACACCACCAGGAAGGAGATGGGCACGATGACCGCCAGCCGGCCCAGCGCGCGCTCCTGGTTCTCGAACTCGCCGCCCCACTTGAGGAACGTGCCCTCCGGCACCGTCACCTCTCTCTCCACGGTGGCCATGGCCTCCTGGATGGTGGAGCCCATGTCGCGCCCCTCCACGTTGAACTTCAGCGCCAGGGTGCGGCTGTTCGCCTCGCGGTTGATGCTCGCGCGGCCCAGCGCCTTCTCCAGCCGCGCCACCTCGCGCAGCGGGACGTGTCCGCCACTGGCGGTGGGCACCAGGATGCCGCCGATGCGCGCCTCGTCGTCACGCTCCGTACCCGGCAGGATGACGCGCACCGGGACGGGCCGCTCCTGCTCCCACAGCTCCGTCACCACCCGGCCGCCCAGGGCCGTCTCCACCAGGTCCTGCGCGGTGGACACGTCGATGCCGGCGCGCGCCAGCGCGGGACGGTCCAGCACCACCTGGAGCTGCGGCACGCTCGAGTCGCGGTAGAGCCCCAGGTCCACCACGCCCTCCACCTTCTGGAGCGACGCGACGGCCTGCTCCAGCGTGCCGCGCATGGCCGCCAGGTCCGTGCCGAAAATCTTCAGCACCACCTTGCCGCGCACGCCGCTGATGGCCTCCTCCACGCTGTCCTTGATGGGCTGCGAGAAGTTGAAGCTGACGCCCGGAATCTCCAGCAGCGAGGCGCGCATCTCCCGCACCAGCCGCTCCTTGTCCCAGCCCTTGCGCCACGTCTCCTCGGGCGTGAAGCGGACGAACGTCTTGCCCATGTTGACGGCCTCGTTGTCCGTGCCGTCCTCCGGGCGGCCCTGCTCGACGAGCACCTCCTTCACCTCGGGGAAGTCCAGCAGCCTGCGCCGCACCTCCAGGAGAATGTCCGCGCCCTTGCCCAGGGAGATGCTGGCCGGCATCTCCACGAAGATGTTGATGTCGCCCTCGTCCAGCTCCGGGAGGAACTCACTGCCCACCCGCGAGCCCACCACACCGGTGACGAGCACCAGCGCCGCCATGCTCGCGAACACCAGCGTCTTGCGCGGCATCAGCCACGTCACCGCGCGGCCGTAGCCTTCCCGCAGGGTGGTGAGCAGCTTCGGCTCCTTCACCTCCGCGTCCTGCGGCCGCAGCAACAGCGCGCACAGGGCGGGCACCACCGTCAGCGCGAAGACGAGCGCGCCCACCAGCGCGAAGCTGTACGTCAGCGACAGCGGCCGGAAGATGCGGCCCTCCACGCGCTCCAGCGTGAAGACGGGAATGAGCGCGGCGATGATGATGGCCATCGCGAAGAACGTCGGCCGCGCCACATCCAGCGCCGAGCGCAGGATGAGCCCCAGCATCTCCTTGCGCCGCCGGGGCCGCTGCACGCCCGCTTCGTGCAACACGTTCTCCACCAGCACCACCGCGCCATCCACCAGGATGCCGAAGTCGATGGCGCCCATGGAGATGAGGTTGGCGGGCAGGCCCACCATCTTCAGGCCGATGAAGGCCGTCAGCAGCGCCAGGGGGATGACGGACGCGACGATGAGCGAGCAGCGCAGGCTGCGCAGGAACAGCCACGCCACCGCCACCACCAGCAACGCGCCGTGCAGCAGGTTGTGATGCACCGTGGACAGCGTGTGTCCCACCAGCACGTTCCGGTCATAGAAGGCCTCGATGCGCATGCCCTTGGGCAGCACCCGCGAGTTCAGCTCCTCCACCTTCGCGTGCACGCCCTCCAGCACCGTGCTGGGGTTCTCCCCTCGGCGCAGCAGGACGACGCCCTCGGTGACGTCCATGTCCAGGTTGTGGCTCACCGACCCACGGCGCGGCGTGTGCGACGCCACCACCCGCGCCACGTCGCCCACCGTCACCGGCGTGCCGTCCTCGCTCTTGAGGACGATGCTCTGCACGTCCCGCGCGCCGCGCAGATAGCCGACCCCGCGGATGAGCAACTCCTGGTCGCCCTGGCGCAGGAAGCCGCCACCCACGTTGCGGTTGGAGCGCGACAGCGCCTCGGTGACGTCCGCCAGCGTGAGCTCGTGCGCGAGCAGCCGCGACGGGTCCACCTGGACGTGGAACTCCTTGAGGAAGCCGCCCAGGCTGAGCACGTCCGCCACGCCGGGCACCTGACGCAGGTGCCGCGCGATGTTCCACTCCATCTCCGAGCGCGTCTCGGTCAGGGTGTGCCGGTCGCTCAGCACGCGGAACTGGTAGATTTTGCCCAGCGGCGTGGCCTCGGGCGCCAGCCGCACGTCCGCGCCGTCCGGCATGTCCGCGTTGGACATGCGCTCCCCGACGATGGTGCGCGCCTTGAACGGGTCCACGCCGTCATCGAAGGTGAGGAAGAGGAGCGACAGGCCAAAGAGGCTCTCGCTGCGCATCTGCACCATGCCCGGCGTGCCGTTGAGCACGCGCTCCAGGGGCACCGTCACCTGCCGCTCGATTTCCTCGGGCGCCAGCCCGGGCATCTGCGCGATGACATTCACCTGGAGGTTGGTGACATCCGGAAACGCCTCCACGGGCGTCTCCAGGTAGGCCTTCACACCGAAGAGGCCGATGCCCAGCGTCAGCAGCAGGACGGGCAGGCGGCTCCGGACACAGAACGCGATGAGTGCTCGCAACATGGGTGGGAGTCCTCGCCGTGCCTAGAGAAGCTGGTCGGCCGCGCCATCCAGCAGCAGCGCGCCCCGGGTGACGACCGGGTCCCCCGGTGACAGGCCCGCGATGACCTGCACCCGCCCCTCCACCGGCTGGGCGACGACGACGGGGCGCCGCACATAGGTGCCCACCTCCTGCTGCACGTACACCACCGACTCCTTGCCGTTGCGCAGCAGCACCGCCTCCACCGGCAGCGTCAGGCTGGCGTCCGGCGAGTCGATGCGCACGCGCCCGAACATGCCGGGCCGCAGCCCCTTCTCCTGCGTCTCCAGGGTGATGCGCACCGGCGCCGTCCGCGAGCCGCCCGCAACCACCGCGCCCACCGAGTCCACCTTCCCCTCCAGCGGCGCGTGCACCGACGGCATCGTCACCCGCACCCGCGCGCCCTCACGCACCAGCGGCAGGTCGCGCTCGAACACGTCCGCCATCACCCACAGCGCCGAAGGGTCCCCCACCTCCACCAGCACGTCTCCGCCCGGCTGCACGGCGATGCCCTCCGCCACGCTCCGGCTCAGCACCGTGCCCGCCATGGGCGCGCGCAGCACCACGGTGGTGCCGCTGCCGGTGCCCACGAAGCCCACGGATGCCTGGGCCCGCGCCAGCTCCGCCTGTGCCTCCGCCAGCCGCGTCTCCGCGGACAGGCGCTCACGCTCGGTCGTCACGCCCTGCTCGAACATGCGGGCCTCGCGCTCGAAGGCGGACTGGGCCTCGCGCAGCGCCGCCGTCGCGGTGGCCACCGCCGTGCGCGACGCCGCGGCTTCCGGGCAGTCCAGCGTCACCAGCGCGTCGCCCGGCTTCACCGTGTCGCCGGTGCGCACGTGGACGCTCATCACCCGCCCCGCCAGCGGCGCCACCAGCCGCGACAGCGCCCCGTCCCGGAAGGCCACGCGCGCGGGGGCCTGAAGCGCCGCGCTGCTGGCGTCCGCCTTCACCGGGGTGACGGTGACGAAGGCCCGCGAGGCCTCGGCGAGCTGCACCACCCCTTCCTTCAGGGGGGCGGGCGCGGCGCGCTCGGCGGGAGCGGATGAGGTGGCCGCGCCCGAGCAGGCGGCGGAGAAGGCCCAGAGGCCAAGGAGCAGGGTCCTGTTCATGCCCCAGCCCCTGGGCAAGTCCCGGTCCACCGCGAAGAATCTTCAACCCATGGGAATCATTGAGGATGACGACGCCCAGCGAGCAGGCGTGACTGGTGCTTATTGAACCACCTGTGCACTTTCGCCACAGTGCCCGGCGTGCGCATCTCCACGAAACTGGGCCTGGGCCTGACGCTGACGAGCGCCATCATCCTGGGTTCCTACGGCTACAGCTTGCTTCGGAAGGAGGAGCACGACCTGCGGACGGCCACCGAGCAGGCGACGCGGCTGCTGGCCACGGCGCTCCAGGTGGCCATGGAGAACGCGCTGCGGGACGGGCAGTCGGCGGACGTGAACGAAATCCTCGAGTCGTTGGACCACAGAGACCCGACCGTGGACGTCTTCGTCTTCGACGCCCAGGCCGTGCCGGTGGTGCGCTCACCTGGTAGCTCGAAGACGCTGCACCTGGTGGAGGATGCCTCCCGGCGAGTGCTGAAGACACGCCATTCCCTCACCCACTTCGCGGGCCCCAAGAAGCTGTCGCACCTGCTCATCGTCCTGCCCCTGCACAGCGACGACAGCACCGCCGTGGTGGGGGCGCTCGCCGTGGTGAAGCCGCTGGACGGGCTGCGGCAGGACCTGGAGTCCACCAGCCGCTCCACCGTGCTGTCGGTGCTGACGCTCATCACTGGCATCTCCCTGGTGGGCTGGCTGCTGCTGATGCTCTACCTCCAGCGTCCCCTGGAGCGCGTGGTGGGGGCGATGCGCGCGGTGCGCGGCGGCGACTTCACGGCCACCGTGACGCCCGGCGGTAACGACGAGGTGGGCGAGGTCGTCCACGCCTTCAACGGCATGGTGAAGGAGCTGGGCGAGGCGCGGCAGCGGCTGTCGGCCGAGGCCGAGTCACGGTTGGCACTGGAGGCGGGCCTGCGGCGCGTGGACAAGCTGGCCGCCGTGGGACAGCTGTCCGCGGGGCTGGCGCACGAAATCGGCTCCCCCCTGCTCATCCTCAACGGACGGGCCCAGGCCCTGGCCGCGCGCGCCGAGCTGCCCGACGACGTGCGGCGCAACGCGCGCATCCTGGTGGAGCAGTCGGAGCGCATCGAGCGCATCGTCCGCCAGCTCCTGGACCTGGCCCGCCGCAAGCCGTCGAGGCTGGAGTCCCTGGACGCGCTCGCCTCCGTGCGCGCGGTGGTGGAGCTGCTGGAGTTCGACGCGCGCAAGCGCGACGTCCGGCTGACGTTCCATGCCGAGGAGCCGCTCCCGCGCGTACTGGCGGATGGAGATGGCCTGCAGCAGGTGGCGCTCAACCTGCTCACCAACGCGCTGCGCGCCACGCCCCGAGGCGGCGAGGTGCGGGTGACGCTGGCGCCGTCCACCTTCCAGCCCGCCCCCGGCCTGCGCGAGCGCCACGGCGTGCGCCTGTCCGTGGAGGACACCGGCGTGGGCATGGATGACGCGGCGCTGGAGCGCGTCTTCGAGCCCTTCTTCTCCACCTGGAGCACCCACGGCGGCACGGGCCTGGGCCTCCCAGTGGTGAAGGCCATTGTCGCGGAGCACGGCGGCGCCGTGACGGTGACGTCACGCCCGGGCCAGGGCACTCACTTCATCGTGCACATTCCTTCCGAGAAGGAAGAAGGAACGGGGGCGGTATGAGCACTCCCAGAAAGCGCCTGCTCATCCTGGATGATGACGCGGGGGTGGTGGACTTCCTCTGCGAGTCCCTGGACGCGCGGGGATACGAGACGGTGGGGCGCACCTCGCCCGAGGAGGCGCTGGCCCTCTTCGAGCGCGAGTCCTTCGACCTGGTCATCACCGACGTGGAGATGCCCCGCCTGCGCGGCACGGAGGTGCTGGAGGCGCTGCTGACGCGCAAGCCGGGCCAGTTGGTGGTGCTCATCACCGCCTTCGGCAGCGTGGAGCTGGCCGTGGCGGCGGTGAAGGCCGGCGCCTGCGACTTCGTCACCAAGCCCTTCAACATCGACGCGCTCGTCCTCACGCTGGAGCGCGCCTTCCGCGAGCGGCAGCTGCGCCGCGAAATCGTGCGCCTGCGCGCGGCCGTCCCCGGCGACACGCCCGGCGGGCTGGTGGCTCGCAGCCCCGCCATGCAGAAGGCGCTGGAGGTGTCCCGCCGCGCGGCGCGCAGCGACGCCACCGTGCTCCTCACCGGCGAGACAGGCACCGGAAAGAGCGCCCTGGCGCGCTTCATCCACGAATCCAGCAGCCGGCGCACCCAGCCCTTCCTCCAGCTCAACTGCGCGGCCCTGCCCTCGGGGCTGGCGGAGAGCGAGCTGTTCGGCGCCAGGCGCGGCGCCTACACCGACGCGCGCGAGGACCGGGCCGGCGTCTTCGTGTCGGTCGGCGGCGGGACGCTCTTCCTGGATGAAGTGGGCGAGCTGTCGCTGGAGGTGCAGGCCAAGCTGCTCCAGGCCCTGGAGACGGGACGCGTGCGGCCCCTGGGCTCGAGCACGGAGACACCCGTGCGCGCCCGCGTGCTGGCCGCCACCAACCAGTCGCTGGAGGTGCTGCTGCGCGAAGGCCGCTTCCGCGCGGACCTCTACTACCGCCTCAACGTCATCCGCATCGAGGTGCCCCCGCTGCGCGAGCGGCGCGAGGACATCCTGCCCCTGGTGGACTTCTTCCTCGGGCGCCTGGGCGAGCAGCAGCAGCGCGAGGTGCTGGGCGTGTCCGCCAACGCGATGAAGCGGCTGATGGCCCACGCGTGGCCCGGCAACGTGCGCGAGCTGGCCAACCTGCTGGAGCGCGCGGTGGCCCTGGCGGACCACGACACGCTGGTGCCGGAGGACTTCGACCTGCCGGGCAGTGGCGACAGCGGCCTGACGTCGCTGCTCAGCCGTGCCTCGGGAGAGGACGCGCCCCTGGAAGAGGTGGAGCGCGCCTATGTGCGCCGGGTGGTGGAGGCGCAGGGCGGCAACAAGGCCGCCGCCGCGCGCATCCTGGGCATCAACCGGCGCACGCTGTACCGCAAGCTGGACCTGGACGAGTGAGGCCGCGCCTCAGTCCGCCAGCGGCATGCCCCAGTCCGGCTGGCCGCGCTCGCCCTTCACCCAGCGGTACACCTCCAGCACCTGCTCCGCCTTCGCCTTCCAGGTGAAGTACTTGAAGATGCGCTCCCGGGCGCGCTCGCCCATGGGGCGGATGACGGAAGGGTCCGCCGCCAGCTTCGTCAGCACCTCGCGCACGCGCTGCACGATTTCCTCCGGCGTCCCCATCTGGATGGCGAAGCCGGTGGCCGGGCTCACGATTTCCCCCGGGCCGCCGTAGTCCATGACGATGGGCACCAGCCCCAGCGCCATGGCCTCGCACACCACCGCGCCGCCGAACTCGCGCACGCTGGGGAAGCCGAAGATGTGGTTCTTCGCCAGCCGGCCCTGGAGCTCCTGGTGCTTCACCCAGCCGGCGAAGGTGACGCCGGACTCGATGCCCTCGCGCGCCGCCTGGGCCCGGAGGTTGGCCATCTCCTGGCCATCACCGATGTACTCCAGCACCACCTTACCCTCGCGGATGAGCGGCGCGGCGGCCTCCATCAGCATGGCCATGCCCTTGTACGGCACGAAGCGGCCCACGAAGGCCACGCGCAGGGGCAGCTCCACCGGGCCCTCCGACTTCTCCGTGCCGAAGCGCCGGGTGTCGATGGCGTTCTCCGGCACGTACACCGTCTTGCCCTGCCACTGCCCCGACACCTGCCCCCGCGTGGCGCGCGAGCCGGTGATGATGGCGGACGCGTTCTCCCGCGTGGACTTGTAGAAGGGCATCAGCTTGTAGACGTCACGGATGTAGCTCAGCCACTCCTTCTCCCGCCGCCGCGCGCCGCCAAAGCCCTTGGGCCAGGGCAGGCCACCGTTGAGCGGCCCCATGACGAAGGGCACGCCCGCCTTCTTGCACCGCGCCGCCAGCGTGCTGGGCGTGGTGGGGCTGATGGGCGTGTAGCGGTGCACCAGGTCGAACTCACCCGCCTCGATGCGCGGGCCAAAGCGGCGCCAGAGCACCTCCTCGAAGTAGTAGTAGGGCAGCGCGCTCAGCGCGGTGGCCGTCGTCCAGCCCACCCCCGTCTTCCCCCGCAGCACCTCGCCCACCTTGTCGAGCGGCTTCTCCACCGGCGTGGAGTCCAGCGCGGTGAACTGCGAGCCCTCCTGCACGCCCTGCTTGAGGATGTTCTCCCGGTTGCGGACGTGGGTGACCAGGTGCACGTCCGCCACCTCGGCCAGAGCGCGGTAGAGCGACCAGCCTTCGAGAGGGACACTCACCCAGTCGGGGTTGCACAGCTCGGCAATCAGGAGGACGCGTGGGCGGGGAGCAGGCATACGTGCCACTCCATCTATCCCAACCCGCTCTCCGGATGTAGCCTCCTCCGGGTCTCGATGTACGCACCCGACCGGCCGCCCTACCTGCGCTACGGCGCACTGCTTGCCTTCCTGGTGCTGGCCACCGTGGGCGGCGCCGTCATCCACCCCGTGGTCGCATTGGCCCCCGTGCTGTGCCTGGGGGTGGTGTGGGTCATCCTGAAGGTGCCGGTGAAGTACCCGGTGCTGGTGGTGACCTGGCTCGTCCTGGCGGTGGACTACGTGCCAGAGCGGCCCCAGTCCGGTCTGTGGCCCTCACCGCTCCACCCGCTGGGCGAACTGATGTTCGCGCAGCTCAGCTACATCACCAAAATCGGGGCGCTGCGCTTCCCGCTGGTGGACGTGCTCATCGTCGGGTTGATGGGGCTGGCGATGTACCGGCGGGTGACGAAGTCCACCATCGACCCGGAACCGCTGCCCATGCCCCGGCCGCTCATCGCCGTGGTGGCGCTGTCCCTGGTCGCCATCCTCTGGATGGAGGTGCGCGGCATCGCCCGGGGCGGAGACATCAAGAACTCGCTGTGGCAATGGCACCAGGCCGCGATGATGCCCTTCATCGTGGCGATGTATCACTACGCCATGCGGGGCCCGGAGGACTGGCCCGCCTTCGCGAAGACCATCATCCTGGCGGGCCTCACCAAGTCCGCGGTGAGCACCTACTTCGCCATGGTGGTGGTGCACGAGCTGGGCGTGGAGGTGGAGTACACCACGTCCCACTCCGACTCGATGACGTTCGTCTTCGCCCTGCTGGTGGCGACGCTGCGCTTCGTCGAGAAGCCCAAGTCCGCGCACATGCTGCGCGGTCTGGCCATCATCGCCTTCATTGGCATTGGCATGATTTTCAACGACCGGCGCCTGGCCTATGTCAGCTTCGCCGGCTGCCTGCTGGCGGCCTTCCTCATCAACCCGTGGACGCCGCTGAAGCGGTTCCTGGTGCGGACGCTGCCGTTCTTCGCGCCCTTCGTCGTCGTGTACATCGCGGCGGGGTGGAACTCCGGCTCGTCCGTCTTCGCGCCAGTGCAGACCATCCGCTCGCTGATTGACGGCCAGGGCGGCGAAGGCAACCTGGACTACCGCGACATCGAGAACCTGGACATGATCGCGACGTGGGCCCAGTTCCCCATCCTGGGCACCGGCTACGGGCACGAGTTCCTGGAGCCCATCCCACTGCCGGACATCGCCTTCGTCTTCCCCCAGTACCGCTTCCACCCGCACAACTCACTGCTGGGGTTGTTCGCGTTCGGGGGGATGCTGGGCTACACGGGCGTGTGGATGTACCTGGCCGTCACCATCTATCTGGTGGTGCGCTCGTATCACCGCACCGACGTATCGGAGTACCGCGCCGCCGCGCTCATCATCGTGGGGCTGGTGGCCACGTACATCAATCAGGTGTTCGGGGACATGGGCATCATCTCGTACATCTGCACGTTCCAGATATCGCTGGCCGTGGCCATGACGGGGAAGCTCGCCGTGCACACCGGCGCATGGCCCATGCCTCACAGCCGGCTGCTGGGCCCCGCGCCCGCGGCGCCCGTGCCACCACCGGGCGCCATCACCTATCCCAACGAGGACGCCCCGCCTCCCGCCGCGAGCCAGCGCTGAGCCCGGCGGCTACAGCAGGGTGCCCCGGAGGATGAGCTCCGCCGTGGTGAAGTAGATGACCAGCCCGCTGACGTCCACCAGCGTGGCCACGAAGGGCGCGGACGCGCTCGCGGGGTCGAAGCCGAGCCGCCGCAGCAGGAACGGCAGCATCGACCCCGCCAGGGTCCCCCACGTCACCACGCCCAGCACCGCCAGCCCCACCGTGAGGGCCACCCGGAAAGCGTGCTCGCCGTAGAGGTGGAACAGCACCTGCCAGAGCAGGATGCGCGCCACGCCCACCGAGCCCAGCACCAGCCCCAATGACAGGCCGGACAGCAGCTCCCGCCGCAGCACGCGGCCCACGTCCCGCAGGCGCACCTGCGCCAGCGCCAGCGCGCGGATGACCAGCGTGGAGGCCTGACTGCCGGCGTTGCCTCCCGCGGAGATGATGAGCGGAACGAAGAGGCTGAGCACCACCGCGCGGGCAATCTCGTCCTGGTAGCGTGTCATTGCGGTGGCGGTGAGCATCTCCGACAGGAAGAGCACCAGCAGCCAGCCCGCGCGCTTCTTCAGCATGGCGGGCAGGCCCACCTCCAGGTACGGTGCCCCCAGGGCCTCCGTGCCACCCACCTTCTGGATGTCCTCGGTGGCCTCCGCCTGCACCACGCTGACGATGTCATCCACGGTGACGATGCCCTTCATCCGCCCCTGGTCGTCCACCACGGGGATGGCCCCCAGGCCGTACCGGGCGAAGAGGCGCCCCACCTCCTCCTGGTCCGTGTCCTCCCGCACGCGAACCAGGTCCGTGCGCATCACCTCCCGCACCGCCTTGTCCGGCGTGGCCTGGAAGAGCTGGCGCAAGGAGACCACGCCCTCCAGGCGCTGCGCCGCGTCCAGGACATAGGCGTAGTAGACGGTCTCCACCTGCTCGCGAGCCTGCCGGCGCAGGTAGCTGAGGGCCTCGTCGATGCGCAGCTCCGGCCGCACGCGGACGAAGCGCGGGTTCATCAGCCCACCCGCGGCGTCCTCGCCATACGCCAGCAGCGCCCGCACCTCGCGCAGGGACGGCGCGTCGAGCAGGGCCAGCCAGGCCTCCCGCGCCTCGGGAGGCAGCCGCCGCACGACGTCCGCCGCGTCGTCCGGCGCCAGCACCCGCAGCCACGTGCCCCGCTCCCCGGGCGAGAGCGCCTCGAGCAACCCCAGTTGCGAGGGAGGCTCCAGGGTGGCGAAGAAGTCCCGCGCGCGCTCGGGCGGCAGCAGGTGGAAGCCCTCCACCCGCTCTCGCGCAGACAGCGCCGGCCACGCGTCACGCAGCTCGTCTTCGTGGACCGGCTCGGCCTCGGGCTCCATCCGCCTCCCCCTCTTCCGCCAGCCAAGGCAGGCGGCCCGACGGCGTCATGGCGCGGGCTTGTCCGGCCCCACCGGCAACACGACGTGGAAGGTGCTGCCCGCGCCCTTGCTGCCAGGGGACTCCGCCCAGATGCGCCCGCCGTGGCGTTCGACGATGCCCCGCGCAATCGACAGGCCCAGACCCAGCCCGCCGTAGGAAATCCCGTGCGCGCGGATGAAGCGCTCGAAGATGTCCTCCAGCTTCTCGCCGGGAATGCCCAACCCGTGGTCCACCACCTCCACGTGCACGCGTCCCGCCTCTT
Organism: Myxococcus xanthus; assembly: GCF_006402735.1. NCBI lineage: Bacteria > Pseudomonadati > Myxococcota > Myxococcia > Myxococcales > Myxococcaceae > Myxococcus > Myxococcus xanthus. The sequence continues at coordinate 9,240,582 of NZ_CP017174.1, forward strand.
CGCGGGCGGCGAGCCGGATGCGCCCGCCCTCCGGTGAGTAGCGCAGCGCGTTCGACACCAGGTTGGTGAACACCTGGTCCAGCCGCTCGCGGTCTCCCGGCACCACCAGTCCCTCGGGGGCGTCCAGCTCGATGTGCTGGCCTTCGGGCAGCGGCTCGAAGTGCTCGGCCACGTCGCGCAGCAGCGCGCCCACGTCCAGCGACTTCGGCTCCAGGGGCAGCTCGCCCCGCTGGATGCGCCCCACGTCGAGCAGGTTCTCCACCAGCTTCGCCATGCGATTCACGCTGCGGTGGATGCCGTGCAGCGCCTTGTCCACGCCCGGCGCCAGCGTGTCGCCCGCCTTCACCGAGGCCAGATGCGCATACCCCCGCGCGGCCTGCAGCGGCGTGCGCAGCTCGTGCGCCGCCATGGTGAGAAACATGTCCTTCGCTTCACTGGCCGCCCGCAGCGTCTCCACCGCCCGGCGCGCGTCGTCGATGTCCGTCGCCGTGGAGACCCAGCCGGCGAGCTGCCCCTGCTCGTCGCGCTCTGGAATCGTGCGCGTCAGGAACCAGCGGTACTCGCCATCCGCCCGCCGCAGCCGGCATTCCTGCTCCAGCGAGTGGCCCTTGCACTGGGCTTCCTGCCAGGCGTGCCGAAGGCTGGGAACGTCCTCCGGGTGCAGGCAGTACAGCGTGTCCTTCCACTTCCGCCCCTGCTCCGGCGACAGCCCCGCGTAGTCCAGCCAGCCCCGGTTGGCGTAGCCGATGGTGCCGTCCAGCAGCAGCTCCCAGACGAACTGGGGCATGGTGTCCACCAGCCGGCGGAAGCGCAGCTCGCCCTGCTGCTCCAGCATCCGGCGCTCGCGCGCCCACAACGCGGATTCGTGCCGCTGGAGCCGCTGCTGCTGGAGGTACAGCCCGACGAAGGCCTCCACCTTCCAGCGCAGCACATCCGGATGGAAGGGCTTCACCACGTAGTCCGCCGCGCCCACCGCGTAGCCCTGCACCAGGTGGGCCTCGTCGCGGCCGTGCGCGGTGAGGAAGATGATGGGCGTGTAGCGGGTGCGCTGGCGCTGGCGGATGAGGCGGGCCGTCTCGAAGCCGTCCACGCCGGGCATCTGCACGTCCAGCAGGATGACGGCGAACTCCTCCCGAAGCAGCCATCGCAGGGCCTCGGGACCTGAAGACGCCCTCACCAACCGTTGGCCCAGCGGCTCCAGGACGGCCTCCAACGCGAGCAGGTTGGCCGCGTTGTCGTCCACCAGCAGGACACTCGTGGCGAGCGGCTCCAGCCGGGTGGGCGCATGGAACGTGGGTTGCTCGGGCATTTTCACCCGCGATGACTCCCTTCGTGCCTGCCCCCTGGCGGTCATGCGCCGTGGGGGGATATGGCAACGGGTCCAACCCGCCGTGCCCGCGGGTCTCTGCCAGGCGGGCGAACCCAGCGCCCCCCGGTCAGGACGGCCCCATCATGGTGCCGTCCCAGGACTCCGACCAGTCCGCTGAAAGCCCGCACCGGGCCAGTGACGGCCCGGCAACACCTTCCAGCGCGGCGGGACCTCCTACCGTGTGGCCTGCTACACCACCGCCCGCTGGAGCATCTGCGCGAGCATGTCCGCGCTGCGCTCGCTGCTGAACGTCGTCTCCACCTTGCGGCGGCCCGCCTCACCCAGCCGGTGTGCCTCCTGGGGGTCGCGCGCCACGGTTTCCAGCCTGTCCGCCAGGGTGTGGGGCTGCTGCGGGGGCACGAGGATTCCGTCCACACCGTCATCCACCAACTCCGGCACCCCACCCGCGCCCGTCACCACCACGGGCACGCGCATGGCCATGGCCTCCATGATGGCCACGCCCAGCGGCTCCTGGAGGCTGGCCAGCGAGAAGATGTGCGCGCGCTCGATTTCACCGCGCACCGTGTCCTCGCTCACCGCGCCCAGCAACGTCACCGCGTCGCCCAGGCCCGTCTCCTGGATTTTGGCCTCCAGCACCTTGCGGTACGTGGTGCCGCCGGCCTCGTCCTCGCCCGCGATGGACAGCCGCGCGTCCAGCCCCTTCGCGCGCAACATCCCCACCGCGTCGATGAGGTCCGCGTGGCCCTTGCAGGGGTTGAGGCGGCCGCAGGAGAAGATGCGCAGCGGGCCTTCACCCGTCCACGCCGAGTAGGGCACGGAGCGGTTGAACTTGCGCAGCTCCACGCCCATGGGCGCCAGCTCGATGCGCGACGGCAGCGCGCCGGCCAGTTCGTCATTCACTTCCTTGAGCAGCTTCTTCGTAATCACGAAGGCGAACCGCGCGTGCCGCCACTTCTCGCGCTGGTTGGGGCCGTAGTCGTCCAGCGGCCCGTGCAGCGTCAGGCTGTAGGGCAACCCCGACAGGAGGTTCGCGAAGAGCGCCACGTGCGCGGCGTTGGCGCATGAATGGACGTGGACGTGCGTCCAGCCCCGCTCCCGCGCCAGCGACGCCAGCCGGCCACCCATGACGGCGAAGGCCAACAGCCGCGCGCGGCCCTTCGCGTCCAGCCCTTCCGCTCGGGCGATGGAGGCCAGGCACCGGGCCCAGCCCGTGGGCATGGCGCGGGCCACCTCCGCGGCGGCCTTGGCGACCCCCAGCGGCCCCGCAGGCGCCAGGTACTCCGTGCGCGACATGGCCTCGCGCGCCCAGCTGTGCGAGATGATGCGCGCGGGAGGCGGACGCGTGGACACCAGCTCCGGCGTCACGCCCTTCCCCTGCAGCGCCTGCAGCTCGCGCCAGAAGAAGATGTGAGTCTGTCCGGGGAACTCGGGAATCAAATAGCCAATCTTCTGCACAGTGGATGGCATAACACGCCTGCCTGCCCCTGCCACGGCGTGGGTAGGGGCGTACCCAGCCCGTCACACGCCCTTCACGCTCGCGGTGGGGAGGGCTTCGCGAGCCCCGCCGAGCCGCCTGGGGAGCGCGCGACGGAACGCCCGGTCCGGGAGGCGCTGACCGTCGCGCGTCACAGGCGCGCTCCGCGGCGGCCAGGCGGGCCGCCGCGCCCCGGACTGCCCGGAGAGGCCGTTGGGCCGACGCCACGCGTTGCGCTATACCGAGCCCCTCCCCATGGCAGCCGATTCCAGCGCACCTCCCGCCGACGCCACCTCGACCGACAGCGCCATTCCGTCCCCGGCGCTGCAACGGCTGTGGTTCGCCCTGGAGCGCCACGCGTGGAGCTTCCTCACGGTGGTGCCGGCCCACCCGGGGGCTCCGGCGCTGGAGGCCGCCACGGCCGTGCTGGAGGCGGGCGCGCCCTACGCCTATACGCAGAAAATCCACCTGGAAGACGCCACCAGCCTGTCGCCCACGGCCGCCGCGCAGAAGGTGCAGGAGCTGCGCGAGCGTGTGTCCCGGGGCGAGCGTGTCGTCGCCGTCATCGACTCGCTGATGACCCGTCCGGCCAGCCTGCCCCTGGCGCTGGCCGCCGACGGCTGCCTCCTCTGCGTCACCCTGGGCGAGACGGACTTCGGCGCCGCCAGCAAGACACTGGAGTTCGTGGGCCGCGAGCGCTTCCTCGGCAGCGTCACCTTTCCCCGGCTGACGAAGAAGCAGCGCCGGGCGTCTTCCCAGAAGAAGAAGGCATGAGCTCCACCTCCGCGCCCCGGCTCAGCGTCGTCATCGCCACGTACAACCGGCTGCCTCTCATCACCCGGCTGCTGTGGCAACTGGCGGGGCAGACGCTGCCGCCCGAGCAGTTCGAAGTCGTCGTGGTGGACGACGGCTCCAAGGAGCCCACCCGCGAGCCGCTGCAGGCCCTGGCCCTGCCCTACACCCTGCGCGTGGAGGTGCAGCAGAACGCGGGCGCCGCCGCCGCCCGGCACCGGGGCGTCATGGCCGCCCGGGGCGAAGTGGTGCTCGTCACGGATGACGACATGCAGGTGGCCCCGGACTTCCTGGAGCGGCACCTGGCCCACCACCCGGAGGGCTCGCGCACCGTGGTGCTGGGCCGCATCCGGCCGGACCCATCCATTGGCGACATGCCGCTGTTCGAGCGCTGGTACGCGTACCTCAACAACCGCATGGCCGAGGAGCTCTCCACGCCCGGCGCCCGCGCCCGCGGCGTCCACCTGTTCACCGGCAACGTGTCCTTCCCTCGCGCGGACTACGTGGGCGTGGGCGGCTTCGACAAGTCATTGGGACAGTCGGAGGACGTGGAGCTGGGCGTGCGGCTGGAGAAGGCCGGCTGCGCCTTCGTCTTCGCGCGTGACGCGTACGTGCTGCACGGCAGTGACCACGTGTCCTTCGAGCGCTGGCTGAAGCGCGCGCACCGCTACGGCATGTTCGACACGCAGGTGGCCCGGAAGCACCCGGACGTGCGTGACGTCAATCCGTGGCGGCTGCTCTTCCAGACCAATCCGCTCACCCGCCCGCTGCTGGCCGCCACCCTGGTGGCGCCGGACGCGTCACGCGTGCTGACGCGCGCGGTGATGCACGCCGCCAACGCCGCGGACAAGCTGGGCCTGGAGAAGGCCGCCTTCGCCGGCACCTCCGTGGTGTACGGGATGGAGTATCTGCGCGGCGCGCGCGGCGAGGCCGGCGGCTGGACGGGCATTGCCCGCGAGGTCGCTCGCTACCTGCAGGGCCGGGGGGAGTAGTCACACACCATGCTGAAGGCCAGGGAATCGATGATTGGCTCGCTCGTCACGGATGCGCTGGAGCTGGCGAAGGCCGCCAATGGCAGCTCGGACGCGAAGTCCATTGCCAAGGTGGTGCTGACCAGTGATTCGTACCGCATCACCGCGCTCAACCGCGCCCGCGAGGCCGCGCTGGCCTACCGCATCCCCCTGGTCAACCACGTGCTGCGCGTGGCGCAGACGGCGGTGATGGGGATTGAGATTGGCAAGGACGTCACGCTCGGCAAGGGCGTGTACTTCGTGCACAGCCTGGGCGTCGTCATCGGCGGCGACGCGCGCATTGGCGACCGCGTGCGATTCTACGGGAACAACACCGTGGGCACCGCGAAGGACAACGGCTATCCCGTCATCGAGGATGACGTCTGGATTGGCGCGGGGGCCCGCATCCTGGGACCGGTGCGCATCGGCGCGCGCTCGCGCATCGGCGCCAACGCGGTGGTGCTCCAGGACGTGCCGCCGGACAGCGTGGCCGTGGGGATTCCCGCCCGCATCTTCCCGCGCAAGGACACGGACGAAGTCGCGCTCTAGCGTGGTGGGGCGGGCGCCGCCCATGGAGGATGAAGTGATGCGTTCGCGGACGAAGGCTGGCGCCGCTGTACTGGCGGGTGCGCTGCTGGCCGGTGGCACCGTGACGGTGGCGCGGGCCGTCGGTGCGGAAGCGCCGGGAGCGAGCAGCGCGGCCACGGCAGCGCCGGGCACGAGCAACGCGGCGGATACAAGCGGCGCCGCGGCGACGACGTCAGGCACCAGCACGGAAAAGACCGTGCCGGTGATGCTGTACGACGGAGGCCTGGCCTCCAATTGGAAGGACCTCGGCTGGGCGCAGCGCGAGCTCCCCAAGGGCGCTCCGGCGCGCATGCGCCTGTTCAACTACGCTGGGTGGATTCTCTACCGGCCGAAGTTGGAGGGCACCTTCGGCGCGCTGTCGTTCCGGTTCAGCGCTCCGGAGTCCTTCGGCGAGTTCCTGGAGGTCCGCCTGGACGCCCCGGGCGCCGCCAGCTTCCCGCGCGTCCCCATCATCCCCGAGCTCCAGGTCCGCAAGGACGGCGAGTGGTCGGAAATCGTCATCCCCATGGAGCAGCTCAACCCGCGCGGCCAGCCGTTCGACCGCGTGGTGCTGCGCGCGTCCAAGAGCGTGGGCCGTGAATGGGTGCTGTTCGACAAGGTGGCGCTGGTGCCGCTGCCGCCCGAATTGGCCGCCGCGCTGGCCGCGGGGGGCGGACGCACGGGCCAGGGCAGTGGCCGCGAGGCGCCCATGACCATCGACTGCACCGCGCCGAGCCACCGCATCAGCCCGCTCATCTACGGCATCGCCTTCGACGGGTTGACGGAGAAGCGCGACAAGCACCAGTACGAGGTGGGCGCCACCACGCGCCGCTGGGGCGGCAACCCCACGTCCCGCTACAACTGGAAGCTGGGCGGCGCGTGGAACACCGCGAACGACTGGTTCTACCAGAACGTCGACATTGGCCTGAGCTACGACGACTTCCTGGAGTCCAACCGAAAGCACGGCATGACGTCCGCGCTGACGGTGCCCATCCTGGGCTGGGTGGCCAAGGACACGAAGTCGGTGGGCTTCCCCGTGTCGCGCTTCGGCCCGCAGCAGCAGGAGGACAACGGCTCGGGCAACGGGCTCGCCCGGGATGGCACGCCGCTGAAGCCCAGCTCGCCGTCCCTCACCAGCATGGAGGCCCCTCCGGAGTTCGTCGCCGAGTGGATCCGCGCCATCCGCAAGAAGGACCAGGAGCGGGGCCAGCGCAGCGTCCAGACGTACATCCTGGACAACGAGCCCATGCTCTGGAACTCCACGCACCGCGACGTGCACCCGGAGCCGCTGTCGTATGACGGGCTGCTGGAGCGCACGATTGCCTACGGCACGGTGGTGCGGAGGGAAGACCCGGAGGGCCTCATCGCGGGCCCGGCCGAGTGGGGCTGGACGAACTACCTGTGGTCCGCGGCGGACTTCACGCCGGGGAAGATGCCGCACGCCGACCGGCGCGCGCACGGCAACATGCCGCTGCTGCCCTGGTACCTGCGGCAGCTTCGCGAGCACGAGAAGAAGACGGGCGTGCGGCTGCTCGACATCGTGGACCTGCACTTCTATCCACAGACGAACGTCGGTGTCGGACTGGAAGGCAACACGGACCCCGCCACCAACGCGCGCCGCATCCGCTCCACGCGCGGGCTGTGGGACCCCACGTACAAGGACGAGTCCTGGATTGGCGAGCCCGTGCGCCTCATTCCGCGCATGAAGGAATGGATCGCCGACAACTACCCGGGCCTGCGCATCTCCATTGGTGAGTACAACTTCGGCGCCTTCCGGCACATGAGCGGCGGACTGGCCCAGGCCGAGACGCTGGGCCGCTTCGCGCAGGAGAACATCTACTCCGCCTACTTCTGGCAGTACCCCACCGAGGGCTCGCCGGTGTTCTGGGCGTTCCGCGCGTTCCGGAACTTCGACGGCAAGGGCAGCCACTTCCAGGACTGGTGGGTGCCCGCGAAGGCCGCCGAGGGCACCAGCGTGTTCGCCTCGCGCGACGAGGCGGGCGGCAAGCTGGTGGCGGTGGTGCTCAACTTCGACCCGGACCAGGCCGCTCAGGCGCAGATTCAACTCAAGGGCTGCGGGACACTCGACAGCGTGCGCGTGCTGGGCTACTCGGGCGCACCTGGGGGGTTCACCGAGCAGACTCCCGGTGCGAAGGCCGCGGGCTCCCTGACACAGCGGCTGCCGCCCTATTCCATGACCGTGCTCGACCTGACGGTGAAGAAGCCATGAGCTCCGCCGCGACGCCCGTCCCCCCACAGACCCCGTTCACCACTGGCCGAGCGCGCCTGAACATCGGCCAGCTCGCCATCGACCAGCTCACCTTCGAGGAGGCGGTGACGGAGATTGGCCGGCTGGTGGACTCGCGCCAGGGCGGCTACGTGTTCACCGCCAACGTGGACCACGTGGTGCTGGCCGAGGACAACACGCAGTTCCGCGAGGCGTACTCACGCGCCACGATTTCGGTGGTGGATGGCATGCCCATCGTCTGGGCCTCGCGCGCCATGGACGTGCCGCTGCCCGAGCGCATCGCCGGTTCGGACCTCATCCTCCCGCTGATGAAGCTGGGGGCGGAGCGCAAATGGCGCGTGTTCCTGCTGGGCGCGGGCCCCGGCGTGGCGGAGAAGGTGGGCCGCATCGTCGGCGAGCAGTACGGCGTGGAGGTGGTGGGCTGGGATTCGCCCATGGTGCGTGTGGACGGCGGCGACGCGCAGAACGACCCGATTGTCGCGAAGATTCGCGAGAAGGACCCGCACCTGCTGCTGGTGGCGCTGGGCAGCCCGAAGCAGGAGGTGTGGATTTCGCAGGTGACATCCAAGCTGGGCCCCACGGTGGCCATTGGCATTGGCGCGGGGCTGGACTTCATCGCCGGCACGGCGAAGCGCGCGCCTGTGTGGATTTCGCGGGCGGGCTTCGAATGGCTGTACCGCCTGGTGAACGAGCCCAAGCGCCTGTGGCGGCGGTACATCCTGAATGACTCCCGCTTCGCCACGATTCTGCTGCGCGAGTTCTGGCAGCGGACGGGCGCGAAGAAGCCGGAGTAGCCGCCCGCGTCACACGGGGGTGAACTTCATCCCCGTGGCCCCGGATTGCTCGAGGGCGACCTTGAGGTCCTCGGAGACGATGAGGGCAATGGGCCAGCCCCAGGTACGGAACACCTTGGCGCCGCCGACCTTCGTGGGGTCGATGCGCAGACCCGCGACGGAGCGATACTGGCCTAGCTTCTCTGGCCTTTCGTCCTCGGGCTTCCAGTACAGCACCTCTCGGGTTGCATGGTCGTCGATGCAGCGAATGAGCTGGGTGGCGACGAGGATGAGGTACTGGTCCGGTTGTCCCTGAAGGTCCACGGAGATGAGCTGCACGTCTCCTGGGGCCAGCTCCGCGAAGAGCGAGGCCACCTTGACGTGCACCACGGGCGTCACGCCAATGCCCGCTGTGCAGAAGTCCAGCCGCTTTCCAGGCGCCTCAACGGGAACGGTCAGACGAACGCTTGGGCTGTGGATGGGGCGACCGGCGGCGTACGCCCACGGGTCGTCTACCTCGTGCCCTTGCGCGTCCAAGGGGTCACCCAGGTCCCAATTTCCCGCTTGCCTGTCCTCGGTCAGCTTGAAGTAGCGGCTCGGCATGGCGAACGTTCTGCCTCATTTACCCCAGGTCAGGAGCCTGTTGATTTCAGTTCCTCGCGTTACAGCTTCTCTCGCCAGGCGCTGGAGCTCCGTCGTCAGGGCATGGCGGCACGCAGCCACCTGCCGGCAGCCCGCGGTCGCGGCCTGAAGCCGCTCGAATACCAGTTCATGGTACTCCTGTGGATGAGGCCCCTTGTGTCCCTGGACCTGGATGATGTTCTCGGGGTCCTTCAGTTCCATGCCGGCTCGCTTGAAGAGTCTCCTGAACTCCGGCGTCCACGGACCGCCTCGTGCAGCGGAGACCTCGTTCTTGTTCGTGGCGATGTGATGCTTCTGCGTGCGGCTCGCGCCGTCCGCGCCACCGGCCGTCATGGCCACGGCATGCGGCGCCAGCGCGACGGTGAAGCCATCGGCCGTCATCGCAACTGACTCCACGCTCCCGAGCGCCGCGTACCGGTAGCCCGCCTGCACCTCGACGTTCAGCGCCGCCTGTGAGGAGCCCGGCAGCCTGGGTGCTTTCGCCGCCAGTCCCGCCGTGTTCCCGATGGCCGCCGTGGCCAGCATGACGAAGATGCGCGCGGCGTTCTCTCCAAGCACCTCACCGTAAGCCTCACCCGCCTCGCTGAGCTGCGCGAAGGTCGTGGCCCGGTCCACCTGGCGCACCAGCAAAATCCACCCATCCAGCAAGCGCCACACCGTGTCTACACCGAGGTACGCAATCGCGGTCGCCGTCACGAGAGCGGCAACACCCTTGCTCACCGGCTCCGGCAAGGCCCACAGCAGCAGGTACATGCTGACGGACGCTGTCACCGTCGCCATCACGGCCTGAGGATCCGCCATGTCCCGCAGTGCCTCGGCCGTCTCGTCCCAGACCGAGTCCATGGCGATGGCCATCGCCAGCGTGTACTTCCCATCGCTGGCCAGCAGAGGGCCTTCATCCAGCAGTCGAAGGCAGTCACCCGGCTGCCGCTTCCGCGCGCACCATTGGCCGTAGTCGCGCGTCAGCGCCTCGTCCGCATAGGCCATCAACAGGCGCGGACCGTCTGGGCGTTCCTCCACGGGAATCAACCGCTGGCCTCGACGCTCGTACGCGTAGACCCCACTCCTGTCCGGTACACCGAAGCGCCGCCGCGCATCGCGCAGTGGATGCAGGGAGGGCCTCACATCCCGGGCCAATGACACCACGGTGTCCTCGAACGCATCGTCGTCCAGTTCCACGGAACTGGCGCCTTCCGCATCACGCGGTGCGTGCACGATGGGCGCAGCCTCTCCCGTGTCCAGACGCACCACACGCACCGTCGAGCACGCGGGCCCGATGAGTAGCAGCAAGACCATCCCAGGCAGCCGCATGGGCACCCCCGTGGCCTCGAGTCCATGCGAGGCGCCCCGTCAAACTAGCTCCCGGGCGTGACACAGCTCTGGCGAGTCACCTTTGACAACCCCACGGGATTCCACTGGGGCACGAACCAGGCCTACGTCCTCCTCCACCACGAGGACCTCGCCGCGAACCGACTGGAGCGCGCGGTGGTGACCTGGGCGAATGCCTGAGTGAATCTGGAAGCACGCTCACACGTCGGGCGAGTTCGACCTGCCAGCCAGGTTCTCCCGCTTACCCCGCCGAGCATGCGATACCTGACACCCATGTCCTCTTGGAACCGAGTGGCGGGAGCGCCGCCCTCGGCGCTGCTGCGGCACGCCTTGACCTCGCTGAAGCAACACTACGCCTGGGAGTACCGCGCCCTGGGCGAGTCCGAGGCCCTCCGGAGACTTCAAGAGGGACTCTCCACCGCGCACCGGCAGGGACTGGGAGAGACGCCGCAGGCCGTGCTGTTCGCGCTCGGCCAGGTGCTCGCGGATGCAGCCACGCCCGGCTACGACGCGACCTCCTGGGCCACCACGTGCCGGCGCTCCGCCCCCGGCCACGGCGTCGCCATGGGCCCCTGGAAGGGCGCGCTGACCATCCGCGACGCCCAGATGCAGGCCTTCGAAAATCCCGCGAAGCCCAGCGTCCAGGAGCGGCAGCTCGCGCACCTGCGACGCGTCTTCCCCGAACGGATGAGCACCCTCAGCCCCGCCGCCGCGCTCGCGCTCGTCGAGGCGGGTGCAGCCACCGCGCAGCGCCACGGCATCCAGGACCCGAAGAGCATCACCCTCCTCACCGACCTCGTCGTGGTGAAGGGCCCTGGCTTCGAGGACACCGCCGCCATGGCCTGGAGCGGCGCCATCCTGCGCTCGGCGTCGATTCCCTCCGAGGAGAAGGCCGGGATGATTCTCCGCATGCTGAAGCAGCAAGGCAGCGAGGTCCCCAATGCCACCAACCGCTGACTGGACCGACCGCGCGACCCAGGACGTCGCCAACGTGCCCCCGGATGCGGGCGCCCCCGTCATGCGCTGCCCCACCACCGCGGCCACCGTCGTGGTCCAGGTGTGGTGTCCTGAGAACGCACAGCTCATCGGCGACACGACCGTCCAGCTCAACGGCCCCACCGGACAGCAGGGCGCCACCGCCGTGGACTCGGGGGCCGTCACGTTCCGCCCGCTGCAAGCTGGCGCCTATTCGCTCCAGCTCACCCTCACGGGCGCGAACGCCAGGAACTTCCGCATCGACGCGCCTCCCGGCCCCTTCTCCCTGGCCGCGAGCGAGTCCAAGAGCATCATCGTCCCCGTCCGGTGCGTGATTCCCAAGGCCGTCGCCACCGTGAAGAGCCAGCCTCCGCTCCACGCCAAGGCCCAGGTGACATCCCGCTCGGGCGCCCCCCAGGACTCCGGCGCATCGCGAAGCCCCGCCTCCGCCACGGCCACCGTCACCTCGCGGCCTCCGAGCACCGCCAAGGCCACCTTCGCTGCGGAGCCCTCGGGCTCCGCCCAAGCCCGTGCCACATCCCAGCGCCCCAGCTCCGCCCGGGCCTCCTTTTCCCCTCAGCCCAAGCTCGACTGAGCCCATCCCGACAAGGAATTCCACATGCAATACGAGGTCTATGAGGGCGATCCGATCGACCTGGCCGGCGTCGAGACCGAGGAAGACGTCGAGTTCACCCTCCTCAACACGGATGGCAACGGCAAGGAAGAGAAGGCGACGGCCAAGAGCCACAAGCACACCTGCGGCAAGGTCCCCCCCGGGAAGGACCACTACGTCATCTCGTGGAAGTACAAGCTGCCGGCCCAGGAGGAGCTCCTCTCTGGCAAGGACACCTTCCGCGTCTGGCCCAAGCACCTGAAACTCGCCGTCCAGTTGAAGGAGGGCGCCAAGGGCTCGGTGGAGGGCTTCACCTTCTCCCTTGCGCAGGGTGAGAAGACCGAGAAGCCCACGGTGACGGGAGGCGCTTGGACCGGCCCGCTCGAAAAGAAGGCCTACCAACTCGAGGTCGTCTCCCCATGGAAGCTCGAGGAGAAGATTGCCTCCACGGAAGAGGCCGCGAGCTACACGCTCAAGGTCTCCCAGCTTCCGTGGACGGCGAAAATCATCTCGCACGCCGACGGCAGGGCCGAGGCCACCCCTTGGAAACAGTATGTGAACAGCCCCCTTCAGGACGGCACGGAGAACGGAAACATCATGCGGGTGGAGGTGGCACCGCATGACCGGACGCTCGGCTTGAAGGATCAGAAGCTCAGCGTGTGCGTCACCTTCAAGGCCACCAACAGCAAGCGGACCACGCCCCGTCCGGCGCTCATCCTCAACGGCGCGGAGCAGACCAGCACGGACCCGGGGGCTGCGCCGGGGACGGCGGACCTCGTCTACAAGGCCCAGCTCGCCCTGCCCGCGAATGGTGGCAGCTGCGTGTTCCACGTCCAGCTCGGCTACGCCGGCGGCGACAGCTGTCACATCCAGGTCGGCTTCGATGACGGCACGGGCGACGACGAACTCTGGGTCTGCAACTGGCGGCGGCTGGAGTCCGAGTTCGTCGTCCCCCACAGCGACTTGCGCCAGGGCTGGGACGAAATCGTCAACAACGACGACGTGGCCCCCAGGCCTCACGCGACCTTCAAGGCCGCCCTCAAGCGAATCCTCGACCCGCTGTTCATCGAGCTGAACTTCCCCGATGCCTTTTGCGCCGTCTACACGGCCGCCAACATCAATACCCTGCTGTCGGCGCGGGGGGGCGTGGATACCTTCATCATGCCGGGCGCGTACGTCCACCCCAGGCTCACCGCGGACAAGAACTGCACGTTCCTGCCCCCCACCGACCTGGATGCCCTCAGGGACCTCGTCCTCCACAATGCGCCGGCGGATCCTCGCCGGTTCATGCTCGTCTGGACGGACATGCTGCCCAAGACGCTGTCCGACGATGACGCGAACGTGGCCGCCGCGACGCCCGGCGAGTACGTGGCCGTGTTCGAGGCCAAGGACACCCCGGTGGAGCACTCGACAGCCAAAGGGCAGCTCACCGCCCTGCGCAACCCCGTGTGCACGAGCGCCGCGGACCTGTGGGGCGTGGAGAAGGTCTACTGGCGCATCACCGGCTTCCGCAAACAGGGCGACACCGAGTGGTTGGAGAAGGAGGTCATCTGGAAGGAGGACGAGCCAGGGCAAAGCGAACTCAACTCCCTCTGGAATTACTGGGAGGAGCCCACGGAGGTGCTTCCAACGACCGAGGCGGAAGCCTCGAAGTGGGTCGACTTCGTCTCCTCACAGAAGTTCAAGATCAAGCTGCCCAACACGGACCCCAATGACCCCGGGCAGTATCTGGACTGGAACGGCTACGAGCACCGAATCGTGGTCACCGTGGGGCTCCGTCACTTCCAGATGGGGGCGAACGCCAACGCCGTCCAGGGGAAGATAAGGATGACGCCGTGCATGGGCCTTGGCACCGCCGATGGCGTCGCGCGAACGCTGTGCCATGAGATGGGCCACAACCTGGGCCACGCTTACATCGAGAACAAAGGTGAAGCGACCGACAAGCGAGGCCGCCTCCCCAGGCATCAGATTCCAGGCATCCCGTTCGACGCCTTCATCCCCGCGGGCTTCTTCTATGCAGGCCGCGGCCACAAGGGCGCGCACTGTGCGCATGGATTGAAGGCCGCTGGAAAGAACCTGGGCGCCAGGAGCTTTGCCCCTGCCGACTTCCAGCTCGACACCAACTGCGTCCTCTTCGGCCAGGGTGACCAGACGAAGACGGTGCAGTTCAACTACTGCCCGGAGTGCACGCGCTACATCCGGGCCAGCGACGCGCTCGACATCACGACGAACTGGAAGGCCTAGTGGACATGGCACCGGGCATCTTCGAAATCGAGGGCCAGGACTACTGGACGGACCCGTTCAAGTTCAGCGCACGGGTGCTGCGCAAGTTCCTCCCCGAGGGACGCTATGGGCTGTTCCTGGACACGCCAGCGGAAGCGAACCTCGTGCGGATCGACCGCATCCCCCTGCTGGCGCTGTACGCGGCCAGGCAGCAGGAGATGCGCATCTACGACCCATGGAGCACCGGCCACCTCGTGGCCGTGCGGATGGAAGACCGGACGCTCGACATTACTCCGCTGTTCGAACCACCGGAGCAGCCGGGGCTGTTCGACCAGGACCCGCCGCCCTCCGAGCCCCCGGGCTCAGGCGCCCTGGCCGTCGTCGAGCAGACGGACGCGCTCCGCCTGGATGCCCTGCAACAGCCCGGGCACTACGTGCTGACGGCGCTGATGCTGGACCGCACGTCCAACCGCGTGCAGCTCCACATCACCCGCCCCACGCCTGGCGGATACCAGGACGAGGAGGTTGCTCGCTTTCTGGAGGCCATGCGTCAGCAGCCTCCACCGCCCGAGCCCGTGCGGTATGCCCCCGGCGAGGACGAGCGCCAGTTCAAGGCCCGACCGGACAGTCCTCCCGCGCCGGAGGCCCCGGGCATCGCCGTGCACGGTGAGCGGGTGTTCCTGTACGAGCAGGGCCGGCCCGCATGGATCCGCGGCACCTTCCAGGTGCCCGTGCTGGCCCACGAGCGGGTTCCGCCCAGGCCGGAGAAGGACGACGACGGCTACGGCGAGCCCCGCCCGGTGGCCATCGTCCCCGTCTTCCTGGTGGTGATTGGCAGTCGCACGGGCGAAGCCGAGGTGATTTCCCTCCGCGTCCCCTGCTTCCAGGACGCGCCCGTGGAAGCGGGGTCCCTGGTGACGGGGCACTTCGAATACGACCTCTTCCAGCACCCCGCCTTCACCGGGAAGGCCCAGACGAACTTCGTCTACGCCTTCTGTGGGGAAGCCATGAGCGGTCCCACGCGGATGGCCGTGGTGACGCGCGACATGCTGGAGTTGGGGGGCCGCCGCCGGCCGTAGGTCTCCACGCCCGGGCGGGTTCCTTTTCCGGAGCCCGCCCGAAAATGGTTTCGTCCATTTTCCCCGCCCCGGACGTTGGGCATTTCGTGGACCCTGCAGGCCCCTCCAGACGCGGCCCCTTGAGCGACGACACCTCGGCGGAGGCACGCCAGTGGCTTGCCCGGTTCCATGCCGGGGACGCCCGGGTCCTCAACGCCTGCTACCGGGACCACTTCGACACGGTGTACCGCTCCGCCGCTCGCGTCCTCCCGGCAGTGGACGCGGAGACCGTGGTTCACGACGTCTTCCTCCGGCTCGTGTCCGATGAGGCCGCGCGCCGCTCCTTCCAGGGTGGCTCCCTGGCGGGATGGCTGCACATTCTCTCCCACAACCTCGCTGTGGACCGGGTGCGCCGTCAGCGGCGTGAGTCGGACGCCCTGGCCCGGCTCGCCGTGGAGTCCTCAGTGTCCGAGGACCCCACCCCGCCCGAGCCCGGGCTCGACGCCAGCCTCCTGCTGGGGCGTTTCCGTCAGGAGTGCCTGCCCCCCAAGTGGGCCCCCGTCTTCGAGGCCCGCTTCGTGCGCCAGCTCAGTCAGCGCGAGGCTGCCACCGCCCTGCGCATGCGCCGCACCACCCTGGCCTACCAGGAGCTGCGCGTCCGCCAGCTCCTCAAGAAGTTCCTCCTCACCCCGGAGGCCCGATGAGCCCCTCCTGCGCCCTCCTCCCCCTCGTCGACCGTCACTTCTCCGGGCGAATCGCGCCTCTGGATGAACGGCGCATGCGCGAGCACCTCCCGGACTGCGCCCACTGCCGCGAACGCTATGAGCGCCAGCTCCTCCTCGCCCGGATGGACCCTTCCGCTCCGGATGCGCGGACACGGCTGGCCCGGGGATTGGGGCTCGGCGCGTCCGCGCTTCCACGGCCCGAGGGGCGCGCATCGGATGCGCGCGCCAACGCGCCGCACTGGTGGCACCTCGCGCTGGTTCCCGTGGCGGTGGCCTGCCTCACGATGCTCGTGGTCCGCCTGCCCTCCGCCGCCACCGACGACACGGGCTTCACCGCCCGGGGCGCGGGCAATGCGGCGGCCCAGGCGCGGCTGCTCGCCTACGCCGTGACGCCCGGTGGCCACACCACCCTGCTAGGCCCCACGCTGCGGCCCGAGCAGGAGCTGGCCTTCGCCTTCCGCAACCCCGACGCGCACCGCTTCCTCATGGTCTTCGCCCGGGACACCGCGGGCCGCGTCTACTGGTACCACCCGAGCTGGGCCGACCCGGCGAGCAACCCCTCGGCCATTCCCATCCCCGATGGGGACACCTTGCGCGAATTGCCCGAAGCCATCTCTCATCCGCTCGCGCCCGGGGCCCTCACCCTTCACGCCGTCTTCCTGGAGTCGCCGCTCACCGTGAGGCAGATGGAGTCGCTCGTGGAGCAGGGCGACCTCGACACAGTGCTCCCCGCCGGCGCGGATGTCACCTCGCTCCAACTCCAGGTCATCCCATGAGATTCGCCGTCCTGCTTTTCGCCCTGCTTCCGGTGGTGGCCACGGGGACCTCCATGACGGAGGCCATCCCGCCTCATCCGCGCACAGTGTCCTTGGAGGCCGCGACGCCGCCGCGCACCGCCTCCTTCGCGCTCATCATCGGCGTCAATCGCAGCCACGAGCCGGACCAGCCCGCGCTGCGCTTCGCGGATGACGATGCCGCGCGATACCTGGACCTGTTCCGCATGCTCGGCGCGCGCACGTACCTGCTCGCGCGCATGGACGACAACACGCGCCGACTGCACCCGCAGGCAGCCGCCGAGGCCCTGGACCCCAAGCACCCGGAGCTGGCCTCCTCCGTGAAGAAGCTGGGCGAGGACATCGCCTTGGCGCGCAGCCGTGGCGTGGAGACCGTGGCCTACGTCGTCTACGCGGGCCACGGCAACGTGCGCAACGGCGAGGGCTACGTCAGCCTGGAGGACGGTCCTCTCACCGGGCAGATGCTGTCCTCGGACGTGGTGGGGAAGCTCGGCGCCGACCGCGTCCACCTCATCGTCGACGCGTGCTACTCGTACTTCCTGGCCTACAGCCGTGGGCCTGGCGGACAGCGGCGTCCTCTGCCCGCGGGCTTCACGCGCGCAGTGGGCCTGGCGCTGGCGGACAACGTGGGCCTCCTGCTGTCCACCTCGTCCGCTCGCGAGAGCCATGAGTGGGAGGCCTTCGAGGCCGGCGTCTTCAACCACGAGGTGCGCTCCGGCCTCTTCGGCGCGGCGGATGCGGACGGTGACGGGCAAGTGAGCTACCGCGAAATCGCCGCCTTCGTGGAGCGCGCCAACGCGGCCATTCCGAACGAGCGCTTCCGCCCCCAGCTCCACGCTCGGCCGCCCAAGGGCTCCGAGCTGCTGGTGGACCTGCGCCCGGGGATGGAGCGGCGGCTCGAGGTCGACGGCACCCAGGGCGCGCACTACCTGCTGGAGGACGCCAACGGCGTGCGCCTGGCCGAGTTCCACAACGCCCCGGGCCAGTCCCTGCGCCTGCTGCGCCCGCCTCCGCGCGGCCCCGTCTTCCTGCGACGCATGGGTAACGAAGCGGAGTACCCGCTACCCACCGCGCCAGACGTCGTGCGCCTGGAGTCCCTGTCCGCCGAAGCGCCCCGCGTGGCGTCACGTGGCGCCGCGCACGCGTCCTTCCAGCACATCTTCACCCTGCCCTTCGGCAGCGACACCGTCGCGGGCTTCGAGTTCCGGGCGCCGCCACCCCTGACGCTGACGGAGGTCTCCGATACGGGGGGACGCTCCAGCCTCCGGAAGCAGCTCGGCTGGGGCGCGCTGGCGCTGGGCGTGGCCTCCGCGGGCGTGGGCATGTGGGCCACGATGGAGGCTCGCGACATCCGCGGCAGCATCTCACCCGGCCTGCCGCAGCAGGAGGCCGCCACGCGCAACCGCCGCATCCGCGCCTACAACACCGCCAGTGGCGTGCTCTACGGACTGGGCGGCGCGGCGGTGCTGAGCGGCGCGCTGCTGTTCCTGTGGCCGGACACGGACACGGTGCCACTGGCCACCCTGAGCTCGGATGGCGCGGCCCTGGGCCTTTCGGGCGCATTCTGATTCGTCCAACGCGCGGGCGCCCTTCGTTGTGAAGCTTGAAATGAAGACATCTCCTCGGCTTCCTTCCCGCGTCCTGAGCCTGTTGCTCGGCGCCCTGCTGGTCTCCGGCTGCATCAACCCCGTGAACGAGGGTGAGCGGCCCTGTCCCTGCACCGACGGCTGGACGTGCTGCCCCGACGCCAACGTGTGCGTGACGGATGCCGCCCGGTGCGAGCAACTCCGGCCGCCCAAGCCACCCGAGCCCACCGCGCCGTCCACACCGCGCCTGGTGTCCGCGATTCCCGACCCGGGCACGGTGGCGCTCACCTGGTTCGAGCCCGCGCAGAATGGCGGCAGCGCGATTACCGGCTATGACGTGGGCGTCGAGCCCTTCGAGGACGGCATCCAGGTGCAGGTGGAGGGCACCACCGCGCGCGTCACCGGACTGCGCGCCGGAGGCACCTACCGCTTCACCGTCACCGCGCGGAACGCCGTGGGCGTGAGCCCCGCGACGGGCGTGGACTCCGTGCGCCTGCCGGATGTGCCCACCGCGCCCCTGGCCCTCGCGGTGGAGCGCGGAGACCGGCAGGTGCGCGTCACCTGGAATGCGCCCGCGTCCGACGGTGGGCGCTCCGTCCTCCACTACGTGGTAACGACCTACCCGAGCGGCGCGAGCGTCGAAACGGACGGCCCCGTGCTGACGGCCACCGTGGGCGGACTGACGAACGGCGTGGCCTCCACCTTCACCGTGCACGCGGTGAACGCAGTGGGCGTGGGCCCCGCGTCCACGGAGTCCGCGTCCGCCGTCCCCGCCGCCCGGCCCGGCGCGCCCGTGTCAGTGGCCGCCACGCCCAGCGTGCGCGCGGCAACCGTCTCCTGGCAGCCGCCCGAGGACACCGGCGGCCTGACGGTCTCCGGCTACGTGGTAACGGCCGCGCCTGGTGGCGCCACGCAACAGGTGGACGGCTCGGCCAACGAAGCCACCTTCACGGGCCTCCCGAACGACACCGAGTACACCTTCACCGTGGCCGCTCTGAACGACGTGGGCCAGGGGCCCGACGGCAGCACGGCCTCCGCGCGCACGCACGCACCGCCGCGCGCGCCCGCCTCCGTCCAGGCCGAGCCGGGCGTACGCTCGCTCACCGTGACGTGGGGGCCCCCGGCGTCCGACGGACGCTCCAGCCTCACCGGCTACACCGTGGTGGCCCAACCTTCAGGTGTGAGCGTGGCGGTGAACGCGGACGCGCACAGCGCCGTGCTGGAGAACGTGCCCAGCAAGAAGGCCCAGACGGTCTCGGTGGTAGCGCACAACGCCGTGGGTGACAGCCCCGCAGCCACGGCTGGCGCGCCCGTGAAGACGCAGCCTGCCCCTGTGGAAGTCACCCAGTTCGACATTCCCTCGGCGGTCCGTGGCTGCCAGCCGGTGACCTACACGCTGCGGCAGGTGGACGGGGAGCGCGCCGACGTCCTGGTGGAATTCGATGCCACGGGCAGTGGGACGTTCACCCGCGCGACCCAGGCGGGGGACTCCTATTACGAACGCGCGTCCGGCCTGGTGGCGCTTGAGGCCTCCGCGCAGGGAACCGCGCACACCTTCCGCTGGAACCGCCCCAAGGATGTGCCGGGCGCCGCGCCGACGGCCCGGGTTCGCATCACCGCCACTGTCCCCGGTACTGCACCCGCGACGCGCACGCACGCCGTGGCACTGACCGCGCCGGAGATGCGCTGCGAGGTGGACCTGGACTCCAGCCCCGTGCAGACGATGCCCCAGAACTCTGCGGGAAAGACGTACGGCACGGCGCTCGGTGACTTCAACCAGGACGGCAAGCCGGACATCGCCGTGCTTCACGACGCCAACGCCGACGTGCGCTTGCTCCGCGGGCTGGGCAATGGCGGCCTCGAGTTCCAGAACGCCCAGCCCAACATGCTGATGAGCGGCAAGCACCTGGTCGCCGCCGACGTGGACCAAGATGGCGTGTTGGACCTCGTTTCAGCCAACGCATCCTCCAGCCCAGGCGTCTACGTCATGCGCGGTCAGGGACAGGGCTACTTCGAAGCGCGCACCTACAACCCCATCCAGAACCAAAACAACCGCGACCAAACCTACGACCTCCCCCCGCCCGTGGTGCGAGACCTGGATGGCGACGGAACGCCCGAGGTCGTGGTCTCCCTGCCCACCCGAGTCGTCGTCATGCGCCACACGGACGGAGGCAGGCTGACAGTTGCCTTCGAGGGCCCCAAGCTCCACCACCAGGCACGAGGCGCCGTGGTCGCCGGGGACTTCGACAACGACGGGCGCCTGGACCTGGTGGTCATCGGAGGTGCCATCCAGGCCTTCTACGGCCGGGGCTCGCTCACCTTCGCGTCCGAGCACATGGGTTCGCTGGAGGGCAATACCCCCTTCGCCACGGCCGCCGACTTCAACGGGGATGGCCACCTGGACATCGCGGCCCTCGTGGTGGGCCAGAGCGAGTCCGCCATCCACTTGCTGCAAGGTGACGGCAACGGCCGGTTCGCCGCTCCCCTGCGCCTGCATCAACACACCTGGCACAGCTTCGGCGCGCAGAGCCACCTCATCTCCGGTGACCTCGACGGAGACGGACGGCAGGACCTGGCCTACACGCACGCGGATGCGAACACCGTCACCCTCTTCCAGGGACGCGGCGATGGCACCTTCGAGCCTCGCACGCTGCCCGCGGGACGGTATCCCTCACGACTGGTGGCGGGAGACTTCGACGGCAGTGGCAAACCGGACCTGGCCGTGCTCTCCGGGATGGAGCAGACCGTGCGCGTGCTGAGGAATTTGGAGGCACCCACGCTCCCGGCCATGGGCGCGCTCTTCGTCACCGGCGACTTCGACGGAGATGGCCAGGACGATGTGGCGTCCCGGGTGGATGGCAGCCTCCAGGTGCACCTCACGCGCGCGGAAGGAGGGCTCGTGCTGCGTGGCCCCTTCATGCTCCCGGAGGAGGCGTGGAAGCTCCTGGCGGGCCGCTTCGACGCAGGTCCGACGGTGGACGTGCTCGCGCTCACGCGCCAGGACGTGCCCCCCTACGGACAGTCGCTCGTGCTGCTGCGAGGCAACGGAGATGGAACCTTCCGCCCGGGTGAGGTGCTGTCCCTGGGAGAGGACTTCACGGCGTTGAGCACGCACCATCTCGTCACGGGAGACGTGGATGGGGACGGCGACCTGGACGTGGTCATCGACCTGTCACGCAGGGAGGGCGAGTTTGATTCCGTCGAGTTGCGGCTGCTGCGCAACGAAGGGGATGGAACCTTCGCGCACGGCGGCGTGCTCGCCACCTACTCCTCGCGCCCCCTGCTCCTCTCACGAGACCTGAACCAGGATGGCCAGACGGACCTGGTGGTGGTGCGGAGGACGTATCCGACCTTCGAACTGCTCATGTTCGAGGGCCGCGCCAATGGCACGCTGGTCCGGCGGAGTGAGTTCACGCCGCTCATCCCATCCTGCAACCCCGCTGGCATCGTGGCCGAGGACCTGAACGGCGACGGACTCGTGGACCTGGTGGTGTCCTGCCAGAGCATGCTGGACGGCGTCCTCCCCATCATCAGCTCGGGCAACTTCAGCTTCTACAGAGGGCAACCCGCGCGCCTCGGGGCTCAAGGCGGACACCTCACCGCCAGGGACCTGGACGGGGATGGCTTCCCCGAACTGCTCATCGCATCCCCCGAGCACCACGCCGTCTGCGTCCTGCCCTCCTGGGGTTACGCGAGCTTCGGCACCGCCAGCTGCTTCGGAACGCTGAACACCCCACACGAGCTGGTGCTGTTGGACGTCGACCACGACGGCGTCCCCGAGGTGCTCACCGGGAGCGGCATCCTCGGCACCCACACCACGCTGCTGCGCATCCGCTGACGCGAAGCAACGGGCGCTGTTCCTCGGAGTGCTATCCTCACGAACTCCGAGGAACCGTGACGGAGCCCCCCTCTCCCCCGCCCGAGCAGGACGACGACTACGGCATGTCCCTGCCGGCACTGGTCGTCCTGCGCATCAGCATCGTGTTCATCGAGCTGTTCACCCGGCTCGGTGACGTCCTGGTGCTGCTACGGCGGCCCCGGCTGCTCCCGCCCTACCTGAGCCTGTGGCTGCACGAGGTGCGCGTGTCGCCCTACCGCCTGAAGCGCTCCTTCGAAACGACACGCGTGCTCCAGGCGAGCGGGCAGATTTTCAAGGAGCTGATGTACGGCGAGATGCCGGTGCACACGGGGGTGTGGCTCTTCTGGAAGGCCGGGCTGGGCCGTGGCTCGCGGCTGGTGGACCTGGGCGCGGGACGGGGCCGCACGCTGCTGGCCGCGCGCTGGCTGGGCGCGGAGGCCCAGGGCGTGGAGTTGATGCAGCACCACGTCGACCTGGCCCGAAAGTCCGTGGAGAAGGCAGGCGCGCAGCTCATCGTGGGCGACGCGACCCGCGCGGACCTCCAAGATGCCACGCACGTCTTCACCAACTGGACGGCGATGACGCCGCGGACGCGGGCCCGGCTGGTGGAGCGCTTCCGCACCTGCCGCCCCGGCACGCGCATCCTCACCGTGACCCGGCCGGTGGAGGCGCCGGGCTTCACGGTCATCTCCAAGCACCGGCTCCTCTTCACCTGGGGACCGGAGCACGTCTGGATTCAAGAGGTCCGCGACAATGTCGTTGGAGATGCAACCAATTGACGCGACTTCCTGTGACGCGGGCTCCATGTCTACGCTCCGCGCCACGACGCCGGGCCGACGGGGCTCAAGAGCCTGGGCCCGGGCGTCCAGGAGCTGAATCACATGAAGGCATGGATGACGGTGGTGTCGCTGGCGGTGGTTCCCCTCGCCGTGGGTTGCACGTCGTCGCGCGAGCTGACGCGGGCGCGCGTGGAGGCGAACACGCTGCGCAAGGACGCGGACACGCTGCGCGGGGAGAACGCGACGTTGAAGGAGCGCGTCAGCGAGCTGGAAGGGCAGCTCGCGAAGGTGCTCGAGGAGCGCGACACGCTGAAGGCCGCCGCGGAGACTCCCCCGGAGCCCGTCGTCGCGCCCGCCGCGGGCAAGAAGCGCAAGAAGTAGCGTTCGCGAGGCCACGCCGATGACCGTGACGCGCACCACGGCGGTCCATGTCCACGACGGCTGCGACGTGTACGTGGGCCGGGCCTTCCGCGCCTATGCGAAGCCGAGCCCGCTCAACCCGGTGCCCGGCCGCTTCGGCAACCCCTTCAAGCCCGGAGGCGTGCGCACTCCAGGCGCCATGCTGCGTACCTACTTCGCGCCGTGGCTGGGGACGCTTCCGGAGGCGGAGCAGGAGCGCATCCGCCAGGAAGCCCTGCGCCGAATGGGGCCGGACGAGGACGCCTTCGACGCGTTCCGCTGGTACCTCGCGCTGCGCACCCGGCATGACGCGGACTATCGCGCCGCCGTGCTGACGTTGCGTGGCAAACGTCTGGGCTGCTGGTGCAAGCCTGGTCCCTGCCACGCGGACATCCTGGCGGAGTGGGTGGACGCACCGTCGGCATAGGGAGCGCGATATAGCGCCGCCATGCCCACCCTCATCCTCAGCGCGAAGGACCTCCGCAGCCTGTACACCGTCGAGCTCGGCCTCACCGCCGTCGAGCGGGCCTTCCGTGCCCACGGCCTCGGCGAGTCGCTGATGCCGCCCAAGGTGTACCTGTCCCTGCCTTCCTACGACGGCGACTTCCGCGCCATGCCCGCGTTCCTCGACGGCGCCGCTGGCGTGAAGTGGGTCAACGCCCATCCGCGCAACCCGGAGAAGCACGGCCTGCCCACCGTCCGCGCCCTCTACATCCTCAGCGACCCGGACACCGCCTCCCCGCTGGCCATCCTCGACGGCACCCTGCTCACCGCCTGGCGCACCGGCGCCGCCGGCGGCGTGGCCTCCAGGTTCCTCGCGAAGAAGCAGCCGCGCACCCTGGGCCTCGTCGGCTGCGGCGTGCAGGCCCGCGTGCTCATCGACTCGCACCGCGCCCTCTTCGGCGACCTGGAGCTGCTGCTCGCCGACGCCTCCGAAGCCGCCGCCAAGGCGCTCCAGGCAGAGAAGGGCGGCCGCATCGTCAGCACCCAGGAAGCCTGCGCCGCCGACATCGTCTGCACCGCCACCCCCGCCCGCGTTCCCGTGGTGAAGCGCGAGTGGTTCCAGCCCGGCGCCCACATCAACGCCATGGGCGCGGACGCCCCCGGCAAGCAGGAGCTGGATGCGCGCCTGCTCACCGAAGGCCGCGTCTTCATCGACGACACCGAGCAGGCCCTTCACTCCGGCGAGGTCAACGTGCCGCTGCATGACGGCCTCCTCCGCCCCGAGCAAATCGCCGGCACCCTGGGTGAAGTCGTCTCCGGCAAGAAGCCCGGCCGCACCAGCGACACCGAACTCACCGTTTTCGACTCCACCGGCCTCGCGCTCCAGGACGTCGCCCTCGCTCGCGCCCTCTACGATGCCGCTCTGAAGCGAGGGCTCGGACAGCCCTTCGACATCGTCGGAAACGGATGACCCAGTGGGTCAGCCCTACCCCGTACATCTTGTGACTCATTCGAAACCTGCAGGACTGGACAGTTCCAATAACACAGGAGTATTCCCTAACTGCGCAGTCCGGGGGGATGCTCTCAAAGCCGCAACAGTCACCCTGGGTGAAGCGCGGAGATAGCGCTCGCCCAGCGCTGCCGTCGTGCGTCTGGAGCGCTCCTCCCGGAGGTCGCGCGGGGTGCCAATCCCGGCACCCGCCTCTCTTCGGAGACCTCTGATGGCTCACGTCCCCCGGCGTCCCTCCTGGCGCCACCTCCCCGCTGTCTTGCTGCGGCTGGTGGCGCTCGTCCCGCTCGTCGTCGCCCTGCCCTCAGCCGCGCAGACGCAGACGAACACCCAGTCCACGCAGCGCGCCATCAACTTCCTCAGCGCGGACGTGGTGCACTGGACGCAGGAGAACAACTGCGTGGCCTGCCACCGTCAGGGCGCGGTGGTGTACGGCCTGTCGAGCGCGCGCGCCAACGGCTACGACATGAACGCCGTCGTCAGCAACGGGCGCACCAACCTGGCCAACCTGGAGCTGCTGGCCCAGCGCATCCGCAATGACCAGCTCGCCAACGGCTCGTGGATTCACGAGGGCACCGCGTTCCGCTACGAGAAGACGTCCTTCTCCGTCTTCGGTCTTGCGGGCTACGACCAGAACGTCTCCACCCAGTACAGCAACGCGCTGGTGAACGCGGCCAACTGGGCGCTGACCACGCAGGAGCCCAGCGGCCGGTGGCCGAGCGACCACGCGCACTTCCCCGTGGACCACGGCAGCGTGTCCACCACCGCGCGCATCATGACGGGCATGGCCCAGGCGAAGCAGCGCGTGGACCCCGCGCGCGCCGCCGCGTACCAGGCCGCGCTGGACCGCGCCGCCGCGTACCTGCGCGCCAACCTCAACAACAACGACACCAGCGCGCCCGGCAACGGCATGCCCTACACCTTCCAGGTGGCCTGGACGGTGCTGGGCCTCAAGGCCGCGGGCCCCGGCCTCAACGACGTCAACACCGGCGCCATCAACACCCTGGCCGAGCGGCTCATCACCCGCACCTCCCCCGGCAACGCGGGCTGGGGCAACCTGCCCAACGAGGAGTCCAACGACTTCGCCACCGGCAGCGCCATCTACGCGCTGTGCCTCGCGGGCCGTGAGCCCGCCACCGACCCGCGCCTGCGCAACGCGATTGAGTGGATGAAGACGCGGCAGTCGCCGGACGGCAGCTGGCGCACCGGCTCGGCCACCTTCGACATCCCCACCACCTTCGCGGCCCTGGGCCTGTCGTGCTTCGGTGACTTCAGCGTGCGCGTCTCCGTCGTCGGCGCGGAGCGGCAGGAGCTCCTGGTGGACAACCCGTCGCCGCAGCAGGCCACGTTCACCTTCACCGTGAAGAACCACGGCTATCAGGCGGACACGTACACGCTGAGCACCCAGGGCGGCCTGCCCGGGTGGACCGCGACCGTGAGCCCCGTCACCCTCTTCCTGCCCGCGGGCGGCGAAGGCACCGTCACCGTCACCGTCAATGCGCCACCCCGGCTGCTGCCCGCGCTCACCTCCGCGGTGACGCTCATCGCTTCGTCCGGCGGCGCGCCCGGCGTCACCGGCTCCGCGCGTGTGGCGGCATACACCCCGCCCCTGCCGCCCGTGACGGGTCTGCCCACCGTCACCACCATCGTGACGCCCTCGGCCAACGCGCGCGTCACCATTGGCAACGGCACCCTGCTGTCGGCGCGCGTGACGAACGGAGGCGCCATCGTCCCGGGCCCGGCCCATGGCGTCGTCACCTTCTACGTCGCGGGCGTGCCCGTGGGCGCGGACGTGGACGCGGATGGCGACGGCATCTACGCCTTCAACTGGGTGCCCGCGGTGGACAGCTGGACCATCACCGGCGCGCAGGACTACCGCGCGGTGTACTCCGGCGTGGAGCGGCAGGCCCCGCTGGCCAACCTGCTGGGCAGCACGGCGTCGAGCACCCTCATCATCGACCCGTTCCCCCACCTGACGCCCATGGTCACCATCGGCAACCCGCCGGCCTTCACGCGGGAGACGGCCCTGGACATCTGGGGCTACGCCACGCCGCGCGCGCCGGGCGCCGTCATCACCTACGCCGCGTTCATCATCAACGGCGGCGCGCCCATCGTCCTCACGCCGGGCAACGGCGGCCTCATCTACACCTCCATCACGCTGGAGGAAGGTCCCAACATCATCCAGATGACCGCGCGTGACAGCTTCGGCGGCGTCACCACCAAGCAGGTCAACTTCACGGTGGACCGGGTGGCCCCCATCCTCACCATCCTGTCGCCCGCGGAGAACGCCGCGGTGAACACGCCGGTGGTGACGGTGCGCTCGTCCGTGCAGGACCAGACGCCCGTGCGCGTGGAGACGCAGTGGGTGAACAGCTCGCTCTTGGAGTTCGGCAACGGCACCGTGGAGCACCCGGTGAACGTCAGCTACGGCAACCAGGTCATCCTGGTGCGCGCCACCGACAGCGCCGGCAACGTCACCGAGAAGCTGCTGTACCTGTGGGTGGACACGGGCACGCCCGTGGTGAGCACCAACTTCGCGGACGGCCAGCTCTACGGCCCGCTGCCCAACGGCACCTTCCAGTACGCCATCAACGTGCAGACGGTCTCCGCCACCACGGTGCGCGTCAACGGAGGAGCGCCCTTCCACCTGCCTCGCGGCGGCGGCCAGATTCAGACGTCGGTGACGCTGGCCCCGGGCGTCAACACGCTGGGCATCTCCGTCATCAGCGAGACGGGCATGACGGCGAACCTCGTGCGCCGGGTGAACTACGACGTGCAGGCCCCCACCGCCACGCTGCTCAGCCCCACCGCGGGCAGCACCGTCAGCGGCACCATCACCGTGCGCGCGAACGTCACCGACAACTTCGGCCCGGTGACGAACGTGGGCTTCAGCCGCGACATGTCCGGCATCCGCGTGGGTACCCAGCAGTCGGACGGCACCTGGACGGCCCAGTTCGACACGCGGGAGATGGTGAACGGCGCGCACACCATCGACCTGTGGATGAACGACGGCGTGGGCAACTTCGCCGTGCAGAGCTTCAACATCGTCGTCAGCAACTGACGCGGTGAACAAGGGCCCACCCTGACGTCCTGGGTGGGCTCCGGCGACGTGGAGCGCCGCGGCCGTCACATGCGAGGCCGCGGCGGCCCGCCAGCCCCTGCGATGCACGCGGCCTGGGCGCTCCACGCGGTACGCGGCGCACCCAAGGCTCGGTGCACAGACGCCCCGCCCCCGGCATCTGCCGTCGAGCGGCGACCTGCCACCCGTCCCAGGAGGGCAAGCGCGGCGCCCACGGAGCGATGCGTGCCCGCCCCTCCCCATCGGGCCTGCGGCCGCGGACGCAAGCCGTTCCCAGGTCGGAACAAGGCGGGGCGGGGCCTCATCCCACGGCCGGGTGACGGCCAGCCCCAGGCCCCCGGCCCCTCCCGCCCGGAAGCAGGGCCTAACTTGGATCCGCGTGGGTGCCCGACACGCAGCCAACGGCCCTCCCGGCATGGACGGCGCCCACGGGTGGGGTGGATTCATCCGAGCGCTGAAGGGGAGCCTCACCGGCCCGGAGCAGCGCTTCTGGCTGCTCGTCGTCGCGGTGGGGCTCATCGCGGGGCTGGGCGCGGTGGCGCTGCTCAAGGTGCTGCGCTTCACCCAGCAGCTCTTCTGGCGCAGCACGGGCGAGGACTTCCTGGCCGGCGTCGCGGCGGCCCCCACGTGGCGCCGGGTGCTCATCCCGATTCTCGGCGGCGCGCTGGTGACGCTGCTGACGCTCATCGTCGGCCGGCCCATGCGGGGCCACGGCACCGCGGGCATCATCGAATCCATCTGGGTGAAGTCCGGCCGCCTGTCGCTGCCGCGCGCGCTGCTGCGGGGGCTGGTCTCCATCCTCGCCGTGGCGATGGGCGCGCCGCTGGGCCGCGAGGGCGCGCTGCTGTCCACCGGCGCGGCCAGTGGCTCGTCGCTGGCCCGCTGGCTGCGGCTGGGCCCCGGGCAGGCCCGCCTGCTGGTGGCCTGCGGCGCGTCCGCGGGCATGGCCTCCGCGTACAACGTCCCCATTGGCGCGGCGCTCTTCGGCCTGGAGGTGCTGCTGGGCAGCTTCGCGCTGGAGCTGTTCGGCCCCATCGTCGTCTCGTGCGTGGTGGCGACGCTCGTGTCACGCGGCCTCATCGCGGACCACCCCAGCTTCGTGATTCCCCACTACACGCTGCTGCACCCGCGCGAGCTGGTGCTGGCCATGCTGCTGGGCGTGGTGCTGGGCGTCGCGTCCGCCTTCTATGTGCGCGGCATCAACGTCATGTCGGACCTGCTGGACCGGGCCGCCGCGTGGCTGGCGCCCTTCCTGCCCCTGCTGTCCATGACGGTGGTGGGCGTGACGGCGGTGTGGCTGCCGCAGCTGCTGGGCAACGGCTATGACGCGGTGAACGCGGCGCTGCTCAGCAAGCTCTCCCTGGCCCACCTGCTGCTGCTTCCGCTGGCGAAGCTGGCCCTCACCGCCACCTGCGCGGGCGCCGGCGTTCCCGGCGGACTCTTCACCCCGTCCCTCTTCTACGGCGGACTGCTGGGCGGCGCCTTCGGCATGCTCGCCGAATGGGTGCTGCCCGGCGGCGCGCCCAGCGGCGCCTACGCGCTGCTGGGCATGGGCGCGGTGCTCGCGGGCACCACACACGCGTCGGTGTCCGCGGTGCTCCTCATCTTCGAGCTCACCGGCGACTACCCGCTGGTGCTGCCGCTGATGCTCAGCGCGGTGGTGTCCGCGGTCGTCAGCCGGCGCCTGGAGCCGGAGTCGCTGTACACATCCGTGCTCAACCGCCGCAACGTGCGCGTCCCCGCCACCGTGCCGCACTGGCTGCGCCAGGAAGGCGCCCGCGCGCTGCTCAAGCCCGTGCACCAGCGCGTGCCTCCGTCGGCGCCGCTCCAGGAGGTGCTCGCGTTCCTGCTGGAGCAGCCCCTGGGCCAGGACCTCTACGTCACCGATGAAGCGGGCCGGTACCGTGGCGCGCTGGTGCTCGACCAACTGAAGGGCCATCTGCCGGACCACACACAGCTGCACGCCACCATCGCCGCGGACCTGATGGACGTGCGCGTGCGTCCGATTACGCCCGGCCTGTCCCTGGGCGAGGTCGCCGCCCGCTTCACGGCGACCTCCCTGGAGCGGCTCCCCGTCGTGGACGGAGAGCGGCGCCTGCTGGGCACAATCTCCAAGCAGGACGTGTTGAAGCAGGGGACTTTCTGAGGAACGCGGCGTGGAAGACAGACGGATGCTGCACGGACCGGCGCGCGCATGGAGCATCGTGCTCATGGGCCTGCTGTGCATGGTGCTGAGCGTCGTCCTGCTCCACCGCCCACCGCCCGAAGGCCCGGCTGTCACCCCACCGCCCGCCCGTCCCCTCACGCCCGAGGAGCGCCGGGCCATGTACCGCGCGTGGCCCCTGTTCGAAGGCTGGCCCCTGCCACATCTGCCGCCGGAGACTCCCGTCCCAGGAGACGAAGCGCCGCCCCCAGGCGACGCGCGCCGCCCCGACGAAACACCGCGATGACGCCGTGCAATGCCTGTCGCGTGAATGCTTGTGATTCACCGCCAGCACGGCATCCAGCGAATGTCTGGCGTGTCATGTCAATCGCGCTGGAGCCGTACACGCGGCGCGTCAGCGCGATGAACATGGATTGCACATGTGTCTCGAATGCCTCGGGCGAAGTGGCCTCGGGGTGGTGCGCGACCCTCATGTAAAGGTGATGGCTGTCATGCCTCCAAGACAGGCATGCGCTCACTTCCTCGGGTGCTTTGCTTGCATGAATACCCAGAGCGGTATCCTTCGAGCGAGCCCCCCATGCCCTCACACGCCGCTTCCCCTGCCTTGCCGCGCGCCGCGCTCGCGCGCGTCACGTTCTTCCTCGTCACGCTGACGGGGCTGCTGCTCGCCGGGCCCGCACACGCGGCCACCAACGCCGAGTCCGCGCAGCGCGCCATCAACTACCTCAGCGCGGACGCGGCGAACTGGTCGGTGCGTTTCGGCTGCACGTCGTGCCACCGCCACGGCGCGGCGATGTTCGGCCTCGCGAACGCGCGCACCACCGGCTACGACCTGGACGCGCTCACGTACAACGGGCGCACCAACCGGGAGAACCTGGAGTTCATCGCCGGGCGGCTCGTCTCCGAGCAGCGCGCGGACGGCTCCTGGTTCCACGAGGGCATCTTCTATCCCAACGCGAAGACGAGCTACTCCGCCTTCGGGCTCGCGGGGTACGACGCGCACCTGGGCACCCAGTACTCGGACGCGCTGGTGCTCGCCGCGGACTGGGCGCTGACGCGGCAGGAGGCCACTGGCCGCTGGCGCGAGGACTTCCCCTTCTACCCGGTGGGCTACGGCCACGTCGGCGTCACCGCGCGGATGATGACGGCCATTGCCCAGGCCCGGCAGCGCGTGGACCCGGCCAGGGCCTCGCGGTACCAGGCCGCGCTGGACCGGGCGGCCGACTACGTGCGCGCGCACATGAATGACTGGACGGATGGCCCGGCCACCGACGGCCAGCGCTACACGCACC
Source organism: Myxococcus xanthus (assembly GCF_006402735.1). Lineage (NCBI taxonomy): Bacteria > Pseudomonadati > Myxococcota > Myxococcia > Myxococcales > Myxococcaceae > Myxococcus > Myxococcus xanthus. The sequence goes on from NZ_CP017174.1 coordinate 9,271,746, forward strand.
AGGTGGCGTGGGCCATGGTGGGACTCAAGGCCGCCGGCCCGGGCACCAACGAGGTGAACACCCAGGCCCTGGAGACCCTGGCCACGCGGCTTCTGTCCACGCGCGCGGGCGGAGGCGCGCCGGGCTGGGGCTCGCTGGAAGGCGACGTGCCGGACGAGTTCGCCACCGGCATCTCCCTGTATGCCCTGTGCCTGGCGGGCCGGAAGCCCGGCGCGGACGGGCGCATGTCGGAGGCGCTGGAGTGGCTCAAGGCACGGCAGGCGGTGAACGGGAGCTGGGGCGCGGATACGCGCTATCCGGACATCCCCACCACCTTCGCCTCGCTGGGGCTGGCGTGCTTCGGCGACTACAGCGTGGGCGTCACCGTGAGCGGCGGGACGCGCCGGCCCTTCGAGCATGATTTGCCACGCATGCAGTCCGTCACCTACCCCGTCACGGTGCGCAACCATGGCTACCGGACGGACAGCTACCGGCTGAACACCCAGGGCGGCCTCACCGGTTGGACGGCGACGCTGAGCCGCACCACGCTGGAGCTGGCACCGGACACCGAGGCCACCCTCACGCTCACCATCACCGCGCCGGAGGGGCTGGAGCCGTCGCTCTCCTCGGACGTCATGGTGGTGGCGGCCTCCCAGGAAGCGGAGGGAGTGAAGGGCTCGGTGCGCGTCACCACCTACACCAACCCGCCGCCGCCCACCGACGGCGTGCCCACCACCACCACGCTGCTTTCGCCCATGGACGGACAGCTCACGGTGGCGCTGAACAACACCCTGTCCGCGCGCGTGGTGGATGACCGCGGCTGGGAGGCGCGAGGCCCGGGCATGGGCGTGGTGACGTTCTCCGTGGCGGGCGTCACGGTGGGCGCGGACAACGACGCGGACGGGGACGGCGTCTACGCCTTCGTGTGGCGGCCGCGCGCCTCCACCTGGAGCGAGCTGGGCGTGCAGGACCTGCGCGCGGTGTACTCGGGCGTGTCGCTGGCGCCCGCGCGGGAGAACCGGCTGGGCAGCTCCGCGTCGTTCGCGGTGGAGGTGCACCCGTCCCCCTTCCCCGCGCCGTCGGTGACGCTGTGCGGACTGCCGGACTTCACGGACGCGCTGACGCTGGAGGTGTGCGGCTTCGTCACGCCGCTGGCGGCGGGCGCGGAAATCGACTCGGCCACCTTCCTCATCCAGGGCGTCAGCCACCCGGTGGCCCCCGAGCCCAGCGGCGGCTACGTGGACACGGTGCTGCCGCTGGTGGACGGGCCCAACGTCATCCGGCTGGTGGCCACCGACTCGTTCGGCGGCATCGCCAGCGAGGAAGCCGTGGTCATGGTGGACAACACCGCGCCGGAGCTCACCTTCCTCTCACCGGCCAACGGCGCGGCCATGAGTTCCTACAGCGTGGACGTGCGGATGGTGGTGCGTGACTGGTCGCCGGTGCGCGTGGAGACCAACTGGGTGCAGGTGACGGACGTGCCCGCGGGCGGCGGGGACGTGACGCACCGGGTGGACCTGTGGCCGGGGGAGAACCTCATCCTGGTGCGCGCCACGGATTCGGTGGGCCACGTCACGGAGCGGATGCTGACGGTGTGGGTGGACGCGGAGGCGCCGTGGGTGTCCACGGGTCTGCCGGACGGGTGGCTCGTCGGGCCGCAGCCGGGGAACGCGATGCCCTACGACATCGGCGTGTACTCCGCGTCCGCGACCACGGTGACGCTGTCCACGGGGCGGACGTATACGCTGCCCCGGGGTGGCGGCGGCGTGCAGGCGACGCTGGACCTGGTGCCCGGGGACAACGCGTTCACCATCGACGTGACGAGCGAGACGGGCATGCGCACCACGCTGTCGCGCACGGTGCGCTACGACGACGCCGCGCCGGTGGCCTCACTGCTGCTGCCGGTGCCGGGGCAGACGTACAGCGGAGTGATTCACATCACCGCGCGGGTGACGGACGCAGTGAGCGGCGCGCGGTGGGTGGCCTTCACCCGGGATGGCTCGGGCATCCGGACCGCCACGCTCCAGCCGGACGGCACCTGGACGGCGGAGCTGGACACGCGCGAGCTGGTGGACGGCGAGCACACCGTGGAGGTGTGGATGGATGACCCGGCGGGGAACTTCGCCATCCAGACGTTCCCCTTCGCCACGCGGAACCCGCCGTAGCCTACTTCTTCTTGTGCTGCATCGCCGAGGCGACCAGGTTCATCAGCTTCAACTGCACCGCCGTCAGCTTGCGCAGGTTGCGCATCAGCCGCCGCATCTCCGGTGTGTCCTCCTCGCGATTCTTCGCGGCGGCCTTCTCCTTCACCGGCGGCGGGGCGGTGAAGCCCTCGCCCAGGCCCAGCAGCTCGTGGGGCGGCACGTTCAGCACCATGCACAGCCGGCGCAGGTTCTGGACGCTGGGCAGCATGTGGCCGCGCTCCAACCGCCCGTACACCTCCGACGCCATGCCAATGCGCTCGGCGACATCCGCCTGCGTCAGCCCCATCCGCACCCGGGCGGCCCTCGACGCGGCCCCCAGCATGCTCGCCAGTTCTGTGTCCATGCGTGTGTCAGTCCACGGAAGAAGGGCCGGCCCAGCTAACCCTCAAGGTCGGGTACTTTCACCATACCTTCCGCGTTTTTTCAAAGCGCTCGCGTGCCTCAGCGAGCGGGGGTGCTCTCCGCCGCATCCAGCAGCAGCCGGCGACGCTCCGCGGCGGTGAACAGCGACGCCAGCGGCAGTCCCAGAAAGAAGGCGTGCACCACAATCTGGGGGAACTGCGGCACGTCCAGGAACCACGGATACGAGCCACGCCCGATGAACTGGAAGTTCACCAGCCACACGAAGATGCCGTAGAGCATCCCCACCGCGGCCTGGAACTCCCAGCGGCTGCGCCCGTCTGGCGGCAGGAACGCATCCAGCACGGAGTAGAAGAGCCCCACCACCGCGGAAATCACCAGGTGGACGCCCATGCCCAGCAGCAGGGCCGTGCTGTCGGAGACCGCGGCCGTGAAGGCCGACGGCCCCAGGAGCACCCCCGCGGACATGCGCACCGGACGCATCGGGTTGTCCCCCGACGCCACCGCCAGCACCACCTCCGCCAATGCCAGCACCACGCCCGCCGCCATGCCAAAGAGCAGGCCGTTGGTGGCGGACCAGGGAGTGTACCTCCGCCGAGCCATCCTTCCTCCTTGCCAGGGCCCGCCGCATGCTCGGCCCTGCGTTCAACCTGGGCACGCCCGGCACAGGCGGGCAGCCACGACGCGGCGGGGGTCCGCGACGCCGCCTCCCCGGCCGGCCACCGGGCCGGCCTCGCATTTCCAAGCCGCGCCCCGCTCCCGGGACATTCGCGTCACGCACCGCCGGATGGGACCCGGCCAGGCGGCCCCCGGAAGGCCGTCAAACAGTGACTCCCGGGACTTCGAGCCTGTCCTTTCTTCTGCCTCGGCTGTCGCCAGCCTGTAACTCCTGCAGCACGGGTCACCCGGCACCTGCCCCAGCTTGTTGAAAATCCAAGCGACGGGGGTGGGCACGCCGTTGGCATACGAAGCATCCCGGAAAGGACGAAGGACACCGGGATATGCCGCAGCTCCGCCAACGACAGGGCCCTCACCGCGTGCATTACGCGCCGCAAGCGTGGCGGGAGGTGGGCCGCATGACGGCGGAGACGTTCCATGCCCTGCAGCAGGTGCTGGAGCGCCTGGGCGACCCGGCCCTGCGCGAGCCCCAAGCAGGCAATGGCCTGGTCGCGCGGCATGTCGTGCCGCAGCACGGGCTGGAGCTGGAGTACGCGTGGGACGAACGCTCACGCACGCTCACCCTGCTCGGCCTCGCTCGCGTCCCCAGTGAGCCATGAGCGGATCCGCTCGTGGCCGGGGAAAGTGTTTGAGCTTCAACCTTCATGGCGGATTTCTCGGTTGGGCCCAGGACGTGGATCCACACCCGGCGTAGAGACAAGGCGTTGGGGGCGCACGGGCAACGTGCGGTCCTTTACGAGCCGCTCGGGCGCCGGTGAGGCGGGGGCTTACCTCCGCGCCGGACGCCTCCCTACCTTGGACGGGTGATGTTCCAAATGGCCGAGGAACGGAGTCACCCGCGAGAGGAAGGCGGGGCCCATCCACCCTGGAAGTCCCGTGCCTGGACCGAGCTGGAGACGGCGCGCGCGCGCGTGCTGGCGATGCTCGGCGGGCTGCCCGAGGACGAGCTGCGCCGTCAGCATTCGCCGCTCATGTCGCCGCTCATCTGGGACGTGGCGCACGTGGCCAACTATGAGGAGCAGTGGCTGCTCCGGGCGCTGGGGGCGCCGGCTATCACCGAGCCGGCGTTCGACGCCATCTATGACGCCTTCCGGCACCCGCGCTCCACGCGCGCCGAGCTGCCGCTGCTGCCGCCCGAGGCCGCCTTCGCCTACGCGCGGCGCGTGCGTGAGGCGGTGCGCGAGCACCTGCACCGGCTGCCCGAGGACAGCACCGCGCCGCTGCTGGTGGGCGGCTACGTCTTCGGCATGGTGGCGCAGCACGAACAGCAGCACGCGGAGACGCTGGCCGCCACGCTGCAACTGATGACGTCGCCGGAGTACCACGTGCCCTCGGCGCGCCCGCGGCCCCGGCCCGGCGCCGTGCCTCAGGCAGAGGTCTTCATCCCCGGCGGCGAGGTGCGGCTGGGCAGCACGTCGCCGTGGGCCTACGACAACGAGCGGCCCGCGTTCTCCCAGTACGTCGCTCCGTTCCTGATGGACGCGCACCCCGTCACCAACGGCGACTACCTCGTCTTCGTGGAGGCGGGTGGCTACGAGGACCCGCGCTGGTGGGACCCCAAGGGCTGGGAGGCCGTCCAGGCAGCGGGGCTGAAGTCCCCGGGCTTCTGGCTTCCCCAGGGCAACCACACCTGGCTGCGGCGGCGCTTTGGCCAGGTGGAGCCGCTGCCCAAGGACGAACCGGTGCAGCACGTGTGCTGGTACGAGGCGGACGCCTACGCGCGCTGGGCCGGCAAGCGGCTGCCCACCGAGGCCGAGTGGGAGAAGGCCGCGCGCGGCAGTGACGGCCGCCCCCGCGAGTACCCCTGGGGCGACACGCCGCCCACCCGGGCCCACGCCAACCTGGACGGAGGCACGTGGGGCCCGGCGCCCGTGGGCAGCCATCCGCGAGGCGTCAGCCAGGACGGCGTCTGGGGACTGCTGGGCGACGTGTGGGAATGGACCGCGAGCGACTTCCGCCCGTACGCGGGCTTCAGCGCCTTCCCGTACCCCGAGTACTCCGAGGTGTTCTTCGGCGAGTCCTACAAGGTTCTCCGAGGAGGCGCGTGGGCCAGCGCACCGGTCGCGGTGCGCAACGGCTTTCGCAATTGGGACTTCCCCAACCGCCGGCAGATTTTCGCCGGCTTCCGCTGTGCACGGAACGCGAGGTGAGGTGAGGCGATGCGGGTGACGACGGTACCGACGGTGGCGACTCCGGGTGAAGACGCGCAGCACACGCCGGGAGTCCAGGTGGACGTTTACGTGAAGCCGGGCGACGCGAAGCGCGCCCTGCGGGAAGAAGCGCTCCAGGGACTGTGCGGCACGCCCAAGGAGCTATCTCCCAAGTGGCTCTACGACGAGCGCGGCAGCCAGCTCTTCGACGACATCACCCGGCTGCCGGAGTACTACCCGACGCGGCGCGAGCGGGAAATCCTGCTGGCCCATGCCGGTGACATCGCCCGCTTGAGCGGCGCGGACACGCTCATCGAGCTGGGCAGCGGCACCAGCGAGAAGACGCGCCTGCTCCTGGACGCGCTGGAGGAGGCGGGCCGGCTGGCGCGCTTCGTCCCCTTCGACGTGAGCGAGGCCTTCCTGCGGCGCGCGGCGTCGGGCCTGGCGCGCGAGTACCCGGGCATCACCGTGCACGCCGTGGTGGGCGACTTCGAGCGCCACCTGGGCCAGCTCCCCAACGGCGGCCGGCGGCTCGTGGCCTTTCTGGGCGGCACCATCGGCAACCTGAAGCCGGCGCAGCGCGCGCTCTTCCTGAGGCAGCTCTCCGCCGGGCTGCAGCCGGGAGACGGGCTGCTCCTGGGCACCGACCTCATCAAGGACCGCGAGCGGCTGTACGCCGCCTACAACGACAGCGCGGGCGTGACGGCCGCGTTCAACCGCAACGTGCTCAAGGTGCTCAACCGCGAACTGGGCGGGGACTTCGACCCGGACGCCTTCGAGCACTTCGCGCCCTTCGACGAGAAGAACGCCTGGATTGAGATGCGCCTGGTGTCCCGGCGCGCGCAGACGGTGTGGCTGTCCACGCTGCGCAAGCAGGTGGACTTCACCGAAGGGGAGGTGCTGCGCACGGAGGTGAGCTGCAAGTTCCACCAGCAGCAGGTGGCATCCGAGCTGTCGGCCGCGGGACTCACGCTGGCCGAGTGGTGGACGGACGCCGCGGGCGACTTCGCCCTCTCCCTGGCCTTCAAGCGCTGAGGCCAGGTGCTGCTTTCAGGGGCGCGGGGCGGGGACTCACCCCGCCTTCGCGCCCTTCGCCGTACTTCAGCGGCGCGGGTTGCGGCGCGACGAGCCGCCACGCACGGGAATGGGCACCGGCACCGGCTGCGCGGACGGCCGCGTCCAGGCGGCCCATAGCGCCCCCAGCCCGGCGACCACGAGGCCGCCCACGGCGATCAGCTGCTCTCCGACGGGTGCGATGTCCACGGTGGCGAGCTGGAGGGGGAGCATTCCGGAGAACGACATGCGGGGACTCCTTGCGAGGGCACTGCGTGGAGGTCCTGGATGGGTCCGAGGCGAGCACCCAACGCAGTCCGGGAGGGTGAGGTTAAAGATTCGTGACGGCCAGGGGAAGTCCCTGAGCGTCAATGTCGGCGTGGCGTGCACGGAAGTGCACCCTGAAATGCATAACGTTGGGACACCCGAGCCGCGCCGGATGTTCACGAGGCGGTAACGGATGCCCGCTCGCCTGCATCAACTCCGCCAGGAGGTGACACTCCCACCTGCCTCGACGTGTGATTGCCTTGGACGCGCGGTGCTGCTCGCTACGGCAGCGAGCCCTGGACCTGGATTTCGCGGCAGGCCTCGGTGGCACGCAGCACATCCTCGGCGGACGCGCCCGGCAGGCTGGCACAGAGGAACAAGTCGTTGCCCACGCGCCGCGCGCCGAAGAAGCCAGGGGCTTCCGGGCCCACGCCCCCATCCGCCAGCTTGGGCGCCAGGGTGATGCGCAGCAGCGAGTAGCGCTCCGTCTCTTCTTCCTGGTCCAGCGAGAGCTCGAAGTCCTTCAGCTCCTCGCGGACGCGGTCGGCCAGGGTGTCCACGGAGGGCAGCTGCTCGCCGTCCCCGCGCCGCAGGTCCACCCGCAACACGGGCCGGCCGGGCGGGCCCGCCTGGAAGCTCTCATCCGGCGCCACCAGCGCGGACCAGCCGTCCGGCAGCGGCACCTTCACACCGGAGCGGATGGAGGACGGACGGCCGTCATCCTCTCCGGTGCCGGAAGCAGCATCCTCCTGGCCACAGCCCTTGCAGCCGCCCAGGAGGGTGAACGCCAGCAGTGAAGCTGGCGCCATGTGCTTCCAGGAACGCACGCCTACTTCTTCTCGCCACCCGGAGGCGGAGGCGGACGGGCGCCAGCGGTGCCCAGGTTCTCCATCTTCAGCGAGCCCTCGAAGATGACCCCGCGGTCCATGGACAGCGACGGCGTCTCGAGGTTGCCCTTCACGCGGCCGGGCGTCTTGAGCTCGATGATCTGCGTCGCCTTCACGTTGCCTTCGACCTGGCCGTTGATGATGACGGTGCCAGCCTGGATTTCGGCCTGGACCTTGGCGCCATCCCCAATGACGAGCACGTCCTTGGTGATGATCTGCCCCTGGAACTTGCCGTCGATACGGACCTGCCCTTCGAAGGTCAGCTTCCCTTCGAACTCGCTCCCCTTGCCCAGGAGCGTGTGGACCTCACCAGAACGCTGCGACACGGATTCCTCCTCCCGCCTGAACAGAGGCTTGCTGGATGCTTCGTCTTTTTTCCCGCCAAGGAGCGCCACGTCCTACTCCTTCCTGAGAAGCTTCAAGAGCCGGTCGAGGTCATCGTACGAGAAGAAGTCCACCTCGATGGTGCCCTTTCCGGGGCTTCGTTCGGTGAGCCGGACCTTGGTACCCAGTCGCCGCTGAAGCTCCTCCACCAGTGACTTCACCTGCGGGCTCTGCTTCGGTGCCGCCTTGCCCGCGTCCTTCTTCCCGCTGGTGCGACTCTGCTGGACCAGCCGCTCCGTGTCACGCACGGAGAGCTTCTTGTCCGCGACTTGCTTGGCCAGGTTCTGCAGTTCGGGCAGCCGGGGCACGCCGAGCAGCGCGCGCGCATGGCCCATGCTGAGCGAGCCGTCCGCCACCATGCCCTTGACGTCCGCGGGCAGCGCCAGCAGGCGCAGTGCGTTGGCCACCGTGGAGCGCTCCTTGCCCACGCGCGCGCTGACCTGCTCTTGCGTGAGCTTGAACTCCTCCACCAGGCGCTTGTAGCCCTCCGCCTCTTCGATGGGGTTCAGGTCCGCGCGCTGGAGGTTCTCCACCAGCGCCAGCTCGAAGGCCTGGACCTCCGTCACGTCACGGACGATGGCGGGCACTTCCTTGAGGCCGGCGGCCTGGGACGCGCGCCAGCGGCGCTCGCCCGCGATGATGCGGTAGCCGTCACCGTCCTTGCGGACGAGGATGGGCTGGAGCACCCCCTGCGCCTTGATGGAGTCGGAGAGCTCCTTGAGCTTCTCCTCGTCGAAGTAGGTGCGCGGCTGGTCCTTGTCGCGGTGGATGGACTCGATGGGGAGCTTGAGGACGCCGGCCTTCGGGGCCTGCTCGCCCTTGCCGGAAGAGGTGGCGCCCGCCTGGGGGATGAGGGCGGACAGCCCGCGCCCCAGGGCCCGCTTCTGCATGTCTGCTTTCACCACGTCGTGACTCCAGCCAGGGCGCGGCTCAAGCCACGCGCCTGCGAGGGCTCTTGGGGGTGTCCCGCTTCATCAGCTCGCGGCCCAGCGCGAGGTAGCTCTCACAACCCTTCGACTTGATGTCGTACAGGATGATGGGCTTTCCGAAGGAGGGGCACTCGGACAGGCGCACGTTGCGCGGCACGATGACCTCGAACACCTGCTTCTTGAAGTACCCGCGCACCTCTTCGACGACCTGGTGGGCGATGTTGGCCCGCGAGTCGAACATGGTGAGGAGGATGCCCTCCATCTTCAGGTCCGGGTTGAGGCCCTGCTTCACCAGGTCGATGGTGTGGGTCAGCTGGGAGAGCCCCTCGAGCGCGTAGTACTCGCACTGGAGCGGGATGAGGACGGAGTCCGCGGCGGCCAGCGCGTTGAGCGTCAGCAGGCCGAGCGACGGCGGACAGTCGATGATGATGTAGTCGTATTCGGGGGCCAGCGGGCGCAGGGCATCGCGGAGGCGGAACTCGCGGTTGTCCTGGTTGACCAGCTCGACCTCGGCGCCGGTGAGGTCCGGCGTGGCGGGCACCACCTGGAGGTAGCGCAGCTCCGTGGGGTGGAGCAGCTCCTTGATGGGCCGGTCATTGAGCAGCGCTTCGTAGATGGTGCCGGTGATGTTGTCCTGCTTGATGCCCAGACCACTGCCCGCGTTGCCCTGCGGGTCCATGTCCACCAGCAGCGTGCGGCGCTCCGCGGAGGCCAGGCTCGCGGCGAGGTTGATGGCGGTGGTGGTCTTCCCGACGCCGCCCTTCTGGTTGGAGATGCAGATGATACGACCCACGGTGGCCCATCCTCTCTCTCCCCGGCCGTTGGCCAGGGCCCCGCGCGTGATGCAGTGCACGGTTGCGCGCTGATCCACGCTGCTAGCACGCGGTTTGGTATCGGATCAAATTCACGGCGAGCCTTGCTTCCCTGCTCTCTTCACGGGGGGTTGCGCGGACCTGGAGTCCGGTGGCGGGTGCCCGGAAGAGGCCTGGAGGCTGGCCGGGGGTGCCTCCTTATATAAGGAGGCGGTGCACCGGGGTGCCAGTCGAACGGGGCCACGGAGGGCCGGTGTCAGCCCCCTATATAATGATGCGGCCGTGGCGCTGGTCCGTGGGGGCCCTCACGGGGCGGCACCTGTTCCGCCCGGCCGTGGCCACGGCGCCCCCAGGCTGGAGACGGCGCGTTTCTCGTGGAACCCCACGGCTGCGCAGCGAGCGAGCAGGCGGGAAGGAAGCCCTCGTGGAATAGAACGCGGCGGATCCGTTTGCGGGGTTCGCGGACCTTTGAACCAGTTTTCAGGGGGTCGGCGGCGATGAACTTCCGAGCGGAGCCCATGAACGTGCGTCGCGTTCGTGCGCGAGGCTGGGCTTCTGGGTTCCCTGAACGTGGATGCAGCCGCGCGTTTCGGGCCACGGGCATCCGTGGGTTCTGTCCTCACGCGGTGACGTTGTCGTGGGCAGCGGGTGCGTTTCGCACGATGCCCGCGTGAGGCCGCGGTCGGGGTTGCCGGTTGGCGCGCGAAAGACACGCGCTGATTGCTTCAGCGCATCACACGCTATCGGTGGTGGGCCGTCCTCGGGCACGACGCGGTGCCATTGGCAGTGTTGGGCCCAATGGTTCCGCATCCGACCGGCTTTGCTCTGCACATCTTCGTGGCGCAACCGATGCACCGCCTCATTCGGGGCAGTGCAGCAAACTCGCGCACGCGACTGGAAGCGCCCCATGCCGCGCAGTTGAGCCATGCCGTCACCCCATGAAGCAACGCGCGTTGAAGCGGCCCAGGCCTTGCCGAGTGCAACCTGCGAGCGTCAATGAGCCACCGGCTCGAGTGACGCTGACACGTGTCCTCCATGTTCCGCGTGGAACGGGCGACGGAGTCCTGCGCGCGGCGATGGTGCGTTCACATGGGCCTCAACGTCAGCCATCCGCAAGAGCCTCGCCGCCGGCGGACCACATGGCCACGCACATCGGTTCTCCCTTGCCGAGGATTCCCACCGCGAGGCCCTACCCTCTTGGAATCGCGCGCGGCGCGTCTGACCCGGTCACGTGGTTCGAAGCGAACTCCAGGCGAGGACCCATCCCCCTCGCTTCGGCCAACGACCGCAGGCAGCACATCGACGAGGTCAGTCCACTTACCGGCCCAGCTCAGCGGACTCACCACTCGGGACGGACAGCGGTCGCGCGAAGCATGCCGCGACGAACGGCGATGCGGATGGCGACTCACACCAGCACGAGGTTTTCCCCGCGGGGATGTTCATCAGGGCCACGCATCCGATGACGGCAGGCGAGGAACTCCATCGGACTTCGCCAACCACGGCGAGTTCGTTTCGAGCCCTCCAAGTGTGCCGGAGGCGGGCCGCTTGACATGGGTACGCAGCGCCAGACGTCGCATCGATGAGGTTCTGCGTCCGGTGGCATCACCGGAAGCTCCACGCCCACTGAGGGCCACACGAATCGCGAGGCGGCATGCCGTCACATCGATGCCTCAACCGAGGTGCCATGACTTCCCATCAGGAACAGGGACCGGATAGCGCACCGTTGAGCGGGCTCAGGTGGGGTAGGCCGCAGCTTCTCCGCGGTCACATTGAGCCCGGTTCTGCCTTGAGCCAGAGCTTCATGGCGACATGCGACCGTGCCGATGACGTGGCCCGAACTGCTGCTCGTCCACGCCGACTACTCCGCATGGGGCTCGCACCTCGCTGAGCCGGGGGCGCCCGCCAACCTGCAGACGTACCGATGCAGCAGCACGAGGGCAGTCCGTACTCGCCATTTGCTCCACACGGAACTCGCGCCTCGGTGAGCAGGAACTCAGGAAGGAGTGTCGACGTACCGGTGTCGCAGTCTGAGTTGCCGCCTGTCCCTGCCATCTGCGCCACACGGACCTTGCATCTCGGTGAGCACGAACTCCGGACGGCATGCGATGCGGCCGGGCTGACGTCGCGGTCTGCATCGGCTCCAGTCCTCGCGGGCCGCATCACGCGCCATTCACGCCTCGGCGAGCATGGGCTTCGGACAGCATGTGGCCGGGCTGACGTCACGGTGCGAATTGCCGCCGGGCCTCACCGGCTGCGCCGCACGGAACTCGTGTCTTGGTGTTCATTCGTTCCGAGCGACCTGCGGCCCTACGGACGCCGCAGGCTGAGTTGCCGCCATGCCTCGCCGACTGCGTCCCGCGCCTTCACGCTTCGGTGAGCATGGATTCCGGACGGCAAGCACCTGCGCTGCCCCCGCGACTCCGCGTCGACTGCTCCCCGCCGAACGCGCGTCACATGACCATGGTTTCAGAACGCCACGCGGCCATGCCGACGCCGCGGTCCATCCACCCCACCACTACTTCTCACCGCCTGCTCCATCCGCGCGAGCCTCGTGCCTCGTTACGCATGAGTTCGGACGACATGCAGGTGTGCCGATGCGACGGTCCGAACCACTGCCCATCCCCGCAGCTAGCTCCATCCCCTCGCACTCGCACCTCATTGCGAATGCGTTCCAGATGGTACGCGGCCGTGCCGATGCGGCAGTTCAAGCCACTGTCCATCGTCGCCGCTCGTTCCGTACGGACTCGCACCTGGTGACCATCACGTCAGGACAGCGTGCGGCTGTGCCGATGCGGCAGTTCGAGCTGTCTCCCGTAAGCCCCCAAGCTCCACTGGGTCTCGCACCGCATCCACGCGGACACCCGGCGACATGCGGTCGTCCCGATACGGCAGTCCGCGTCGCCGTCAGTCCTCGCCCCATTTTCCACACCGCCATCGCGGCGCATCCGCGCGGGAACGAGGCGGCACCTGGTCGAGTCGAATGCGGCAGTGCAGCTACCGCCTGTCTGAACCAACCGCGCCAAGTGAACTCGCAGCTCGTCCGCGCATGAGGCGACCTGCGCTCGTGCCGACGCGACCATCCGAGCCACCGTCAGTCCGCACCACCTGCTCCACTTGGACTCGCCACTCACCCGGGCATGAAATGGCCTGCGTTCGTACCGACGCGGCAGTCTCAGCCATTTCCAGTCCGCACCACCTGCTTCACTTGGGCTCGCAGCGCACCCGTGTACAGGAAGACATCCGCTTGCGCCGATGCGGCCATCCGCGCCATCGCCGTCCTCACTGCCTGCTCCACCTGAAGCTCACCGCCCCTCGCGCGAACCAAGCGGCCTTCGCGGGGACGCAGCAACGCGGCGGCAGCACCACTCCGACGTTCAACGCGCTCCACGGGGAACGCCCCGCGTTGAGCACAGATGTCGAAGAGCGCGTGGCCACTTCAGCGCGGAGCGCCGGGATGGAGCCCGCACAACGCACGACCGACGCTGCTCAGGAATCTCCATCAGCATGTGCACCGAGCGGCCTGGGTGTTTGGCTCCGCACCGCACACGGACGCTCCACATGGAGCGCGTGCATCGAGCCAACGACACTGGCCGGCAAGTGGCGCACCCATCCTGTGCATCCATGCATCGCGAAGCTCTTCAGGCGTTCCACGTGGAACAGGCGCTGGGTGGCGGATGGGCAAAGGCCCTCTTGTGACCACCTTTCCGTGACACACGACGGTGCGCTCACCGCACCATGAGAAGTGAGCGCCTCACGGTCCTGGATGCGGAGCCGTCAGCGGACTCTTCTGCGCGGTGCTCGCGCCCGCCACCAACCCGTTCGGCGTTCCACGTGGAACAGGCACTGAGCAACCCGCCCATGAGCAGTCGCGCCGACCCACTTCGCTGAAGTGCACGCGTCAGCGCGCGCATCCTCTTCGCCAAGCGCCAGGAACTCACACCAAGCGGAACGCATGCGCGAATCGATGCGGTGCGCAGGCGCCCACCACCACCATCGCCGACCCCGCGAAGTGCGCATGCCGAACGGCGGCTCCAACCACCGCGAAGAAGCACCTGATGCGCCGCTTCTTCGTTCCACGTGGAACACGCGTTCGCGAACTCGCTGGGACGCCACCACGGCGGACCTTGTTGAAGAGGTGCGCAGGCCGTTCCATCTAGAAGGTGAAGCAAGGCGATGGCCGCTGCTCATCGGCGCGGGCCAGTTCCAGGGATGGTGGGTCACCGAGTTCCACGTGGAACAAGCCACCAGACCCGCCTCATGCCCAAGCTCCTCCATGGCGCAGAGTTCGAGCCCACGCCGTGTTCACGTTCCACGTGGAACAAGCAGCGTGCGTCTCACATGTGCACGGCGGCCAACGCATCCATGAACTGGAAGCCCAAGAAGCCGCGAACCACGCGGCTCCAGCCGCTTCGATGAAGCCTCGTCCACGTTCCACGTGGAACACGCGATGAGGCGCGGTCATGAGCAGGGCTACGCCCAACCGCCGTGTTGGCGTGCCCATGCGGCCACCCGCGTTCCACGTGGAACGGTTCGAAGCAGGGCACGCGAGCACGCTCAACCATCATGCCGGGCACGCCCATGTCGTCCGCGTGTTCCACGTGGAACCGAGCACGCACTTGAGCAAGCCAAACGCGCCCAACACGCCAACCTGCCCATCGCTCCGGCGTTCCACGTGGAACACGCCGTGAGCTGAACACGCGAGGAAGCAGGCGCTCGCGCACCATCAGGTGCGGCGCTCCATGTTCCACGTGGAACGGGTAGCGAGCGCCGCGCGTGTTCACGCCGCCTCGCGCATTTCGGCCGCTCACCCATGGCCTCCGTGTTCCACGTGGAACGAGCAACGGGCTCCGCGCCGGGACCTCCAGCGTTCGCTCATCCCAACGATGTGCCCAAGTCGATGAGTCCAGGCCGTCTCGCTGTTCCACGTGGAACGGTCAGGCATATGAACTGCGCATGCAGCAGACCGCTCTGCTTTCTCGCACCTCCCGCACCACGTGAACGGCGATGGGCATCGCGCGTGTGCGAGCCACACCCGTTCAGCGCGGCCACGCACCAACGCCTCTTCCTGCTCCGCATGGAACCGCGGAGGCCCTCGCGCATGAACGAGCCCCACTCGTTCAGCACGGCCCTGCGCGTGTGCCGTCTCCCTGTTCCACGTGGAACCACAGAAGGCATGAGGCATGTGCAAGCCGCACCCGCTTCGCGCAAGCGCGCACCAACGCCTCTTCCTGCTCCGCATGGAACCGCGGCTGCCATACCGCATGAACGAGCCCACTCGTTCAGCGCCACCACGCGGTTTTGCCCTCCCTTGTTCCACGTGGAACCGCGAGAGGCATCGCGCATGAGCGAGCCGCACACGCTCAGCGGGACCACGCATCACGCGCCTTCCTGTTCGACGTGGCACCACGACAGGCATCGCGCATGAGCGAGTCACACCCGTTCAGCGCGGCCACCCGCGCGTCCCTTCTTCCTGCTCCATGTGGAGCGGTGAGGGCACGCGCATGAGCCGACCGCGTTCGTCCAACGCGGCCATGCACTCGCTCCTTCCTTCTTCACGGAGCACGATGGAGTGACGAGCAGCGCGTTGCATGCGTTCGACATGGCTCGTCGCACTCCCCTCCTCCACGTTCCACGTGGAACAGCAAAGGGCCCGCGCATGAGCAGGTCGCATCCGTCCGACGCGACCATGAGTTCGCGCCTTCTTGCTCAACGGGGAACGACGGTGGCACCGCGCATGAGCAAGCCACTCCGGTCACCACGACGGCCCGCGCTTCCACCTTCCTGTTCCACGTGGAACTGCCCGACCAAGGTGGATGAGCGCTCATCGAAGCCGCGTGCTCGCAGCTCCCGCGCTCCGCGTGATGCGGAAACCCAGGTGAGCACGCGAACAGATGACGACCGCCTTCTGAGGTGATGCGCTCCATGTTCCACGCGGAACGAGCGCCAGGTCGAAGACGAGGTCAGCCGATGCCGTTCACCGCGAAGACGTGCGCACGCGGGGGACGCTGGCTGAGCCCGCGAACAACTGACGCCCGTCACCACGCTCCGTCCCCCTGGACCACGCGATGTCCCGGGCATGCGCACTGGCGCCGCCAGTTCTCCGTGATGACGTGTCCATGAGATGCCCACGCTCAACGCGGATGGCGCCTGCGCAACACCCGCGACCCGCCGCGCTCCTCCACCACGACGCATGAGCATGCCGAGCGTCCCGTTCCACGTGGAACGGGCCCTGGGCCAGTCGCGTGAGCGAACGGCATCCACCCGTCACAAGCCGTGCTCGCATCCACATCGCTCCGGTCATCGCCTCCGCGGGCCATCCAGTCCGGCGCGCCGGTCGGGCGCCGCGCGTAACCGCCGCGAAGCCATGCTCGAAGCCCACTCCCATCAACGTGAGGTTTGTCCGGAACAGGCACGCGCCCCTGATGTCGATGCGACCGCTTGCGCATCGCGACTCACGGAGCGCTTCCATGTCGAGACCAGTGCCACCACGGTCCGCTTGAAGCACGAGCCCGATGAACGCGCGCCGGATGAGCGCCCTCGCGAGAAGTGGCGCGGCCATCACGCATCGCCGTTCACATGTGCTTGAGCGAAAGGTGCTGCTCGCTCGCGGAGCCATGGCGAGATGCGCAAGTGGTGCCGTAACGGATGCTCCCCTCCCCTGCTCCACGTGGAACGAGGCCCATCGGTTCAGCCGATGAAGAACCACTGTCCCCGGCTGCCTTCGCTACGTCCCCAATGGGTTGTCGCGCGCACCACGCCAACACCTGGGTCCAAGCCAGGCACTCGTGTCACGAGCACCATCACGGCCTGAACTGGGACCGTGCCGCGCGTCGCGAGCATGAATCCGCGAACTCGGTCACCGCTGCTGCCCGCGAGCAGCGCAGTCAGCCACCCACACGCAGCCGGACTTGAAGGACCACAAGAAGGCGAGCCACGGCACCCACCGAACCCACTGGTGGCGTGCGGGCTCATGACCACCATGAAGCCCTAAGCAGCACCGCGCACGAAGTAGCCGAACGCGAAGCTCCATCCCGGGTGTCCTCGTGACCTCAATCCAGCCTTCAACTGAGCGCAGCCGGGGAGACTTCGCGCCCCAACGAGACGGCATCGCCGAGACGGACATGCGATGCACCTTCATCCATCCGAAGCCTCGAAGCCTCACGGAGACAGACCGCTCCGCACAGGACGGACGCGTAGCCCCGTGTGCACGAAACCGCGGCGAGGATGCACGTCGTCGTCACCCCATCCCGACTTGCATCAAGTTCCCCACGAGGCACCGTGTCGCGACGTTCGCTCGCGCCCGATGCGCAGACTGTCCCAATGCCAGGAGCACGGATGCAGCGTTCAGGATGACGGCATGCCCGCTGGCAGCATCAAGGACGTGAGCCTCTTCCGTGCGATGAAGTCGACCCGCTCGTCGCATGCACGCCGACCAGGCGCTGGCCCGGCTGTCCGGTCAGCGTGGCCTTCAGCTCGGCCTCTCTTCACGGACATCGCCTTCGAACAAGCTCGCCCTAGGAGGCAGCGCACTGCAGACCCATGTTGAGAACGCAGCCTCGCGCGCGCATCCACCACCGCTCGCGGAGCAGTGACTCACGTCGGACTGCGAAGCGCCGTTACGGAAATCAGATGCGGGCGGCTCTCAGCCCGCAGCCAGGCAAGCAGCTCCACTGGCACACGGACTCCGTGCATCCGACGGCACGAGCGTTGTCCTGCCTGCTCAAGAGAAGTGAGCCGACCGAGCCCACGCAGCGCTCCATCAACAGCCCGCGCCTCGACATGCACCTCGATGAACAGTGACGCGGCCGTGGTGGTGCATCAACCAACCGCCCGTCGCCCTTCATGCAGCGACCAACGTGCAGCGCAGACTTCCAACGATGCGCTCAAGTCGCTGCGAGCAAGGTCATGCACCGAGCGTGGCGCTTCACCATCCAACCGCTCGCCCCCTGCACCGAGCGATCGACTTGCAGCTTCGATTGCCGGCCTTGCTTCCGAGCCACTGTGAACAAGGACGTGCACCAGGCAGGGCCGCGTCCCCTCCCCTGCTAGCGCCGCTGGAGTCATCCGCATCAAGTCGGGCAGTCAGTCGTGGGGAATCCGCGTCGGCTCAGCTGCCGTCGCGAGTTGCTGGACACATCAGCAGGCACGCTCGTGGAGGTGCACGGAGTCGCGCTTGTTACGACACGGCGCCTGCTCGCTGCTTGGACCTGCCCGTGGAGGCGACTGTCGCGATACAGCAACGCTCGCCGCCACCACGGACGCACGAATGATGCGCCCGCGTCGTTGTGAGCAAGCGCGCGCTGCCCCATTCGTCATCGGCGGTTCAACGCCAACGCGGGGCGCGAGGTGCGCGCATCCAGTTCGACACGCCCACCACGCGCCCGCGGAAACAGTTCAGGAACGCGGAGCAACAGGCTCCACGAAGTACGTCTGTTTGGGCCGTGGGTCCGCCTCGTAGGCATCAGCGAATGCGTGAGCACCCTGCTCACTCTGAAGCCGAGCCACCTCCGCGCGATTGCCGTGCTCATCCTGACGGATGACGGCCCAGTCCTTTCGCGCGGGTTCCCCAGGGGCCGGCGTGCCGCGGAACTCGACGTAATACGACTGCTTGTGCGCACGCTCTTCGAGGATGCGCGCGAAGCACGCCACATGCGCGCGCTCGGGCGACAGCGCGACGTCGTAGCGATTGCCCGTCTCATCCATGCGCGTGACTGCCCAGCCTTCACGCGGGAGCGGGAGCCCCGCGTCCGCTCTCCATTCCACGACCTCGTCCTTCAACCCCAGGTGGGCCATGGCGTGGTCGACTTCCAAGGGCTCGATGAAGACATGGAACCGGTCGGCCTCTCGCAGCGAGACGACCACCAACTCGAGCCCACACTCGCTGCGCCAACCCCAGTGCGCCTCCAGGAAGCGACCCTCATCGCGAGTCACCACGAGATGTGGCGGGCCCCACTGGCGCTCGAAGCTGGAGCGCGAGGCCTTCAACGTGACGGCGTGAGCATGACGCTCGAACAACCAGACGCGAGGACGGTCCGTCGGAAGCGGCTTCATGCGTGGCACCTCCGCCGTGAAACCTAACGAGGCCACCGGCTCGCGCCACCCTTCCCTCCCGGTGGGATGCGCGCCGCTGAAGTCACTCAGCAGCGCCGTGCATCCTCGGGAGGAAACACCGCCGTGTCACGCTGCCCGGAATCACCCACGGGCCGGCGCGCACGGCGGCACTCCCCTCCCCTACTCCTTGGCGAACACCGCCACCTGGCGCTCGGCGCCGGAGAACGGCAGCCGGTACGCCCGCGCGGACACGACGCGCAGTTGCCGCTCCGCCGCGCGCGCCGCCAGCTCCGCGTCCGTCTGCGCCTTGCCGAGCATCGCCACCACGCGCCCGCCCGGCTCGACGTACGCGGGCGCCAGCGCGAGCCAATCCGGCAGGTCCATGAAGGCGCGCGCAATCAGCACCTCGGCGCGCGGAATCCCTTCCGTCTCCGGCTGGCCTTCCGCACGCGCGTGCAGACCGCGCACTCCTTGCAAACCCAGGCTCGCCGCCGCGGCCTTGATGAACGCGACCTTCTTGCCCACCGTGTCCACCAGCGTGACGCCCAGCGCCGGCAGCGCGAGCTTCAATGGCAGACCCGGGAAGCCCGCGCCCGCACCCAAGTCGAGCAACGTCGCCGCGCCCGTCACCTCCGGCAACACCGCGAGCGAATCCAGGAAGTGCTTCTCCAGCACCTCCTCCGGCGCCGTAATCGCCGTGAGGTTCACCTTCGCGTTCCACTTGAGCAGCTCGCTCATCAACCGCTGGAGCCGCGGCCCCAGGTCCGCCGCCACCGTCACTCCCAGCGCCCGGCACCCCGCCGCGAGCTGATCCTCGAACCGCGCGTTATCCACAAGCCCTCCGCGTCAAACCTACCTGCAACCCACTGGAATCATTCAGGAGACTGCAAGGCCTAAAGTTTCCCACACGTTGTCCACAGCCCCTTATTTGATCAGTCCTCGGGCTGCGAGCAGACTGTGGGCGCCCCTGCTCCGCGCTTGAGCGCCACCAGCAGCAGCGACACCGCGGCGGGCGTCAGCCCCGGAATCCGGCGAGCCTGCCCCACCGTCCCCGGACGATGCGCGGTCAGCTTCTCCACCGCCTCCGAACTCAGCCCCCGCACCTCATGGAAACGGTAGCCCTCCGGAATCCGCCACCGGTCCGTGGACTCGGCCTCGCGCGCCGCGGCCCTCGCGGCCTGGGCCACATAGCCCTCGTACTTCACCTCGACCTCCACCTCCTCGGCGACGTCGGGTGACAGCACCGGCCAGTCCTCGCGGCCTTCGCCCAACTGCGCGTATGTCACCTCCGGCCGCCGCAGCCGCGCCGCCAGCCCGGTGCGCTTCAGCCGCGCCACCTCCTCCGTCACCGCGCGGCCTCGCGCCTCCGCTCGCTCCAGGGCCTCGCGCGGCAGCAGCCCCACCCGGTGCCCGTGACGGGCCAGCCGCAGGTCCGCGTTGCCCTCGCGCAGCTTCAGCCGGTGCTCGGAGCGGCTGGTGAACATGCGGAACGGCTCCTCCACGCCCTTGGTCACCAGGTCATCCACCAGCACCGCGCCGTGGGCCTCGTCGCGGCCCGGCAGGAGCGGCGGCTCGCCCTTCATCTGGAGCGCCGCGTTGATGCCGGCCCACAGGCCCTGGAAGGCGGCCTCCTCGTAGCCCGAGGTGCCGTTGAGCTGCCCCGCGAAGTACAGGCCGACAATGGCCTTCGTCTCCAGCGTGGCCTTGAGCTGTGTGGGCGGCGCGTAGTCGTACTCCACCGCGTAGCCGAAGCGGACCACCTCCACCTGCTCCAGGCCCGGAATGGTGCGCAGGAAGGTGAGCTGCACGTCCGCCGGCAGGCTCGTGGACAGGCCCGCCGGGTACACCAGCGGCGACGTGGGCCCCTCCGGCTCCAGGAACACCTGGTGCTTCTCGCGCGAGGCGAAGCGCACCACCTTGTCCTCCAGTGACGGGCAGTAGCGCGGCCCCCGGCCGACGATGTCCCCCTGGAACAGCGGCGAACGGTGCAGGTTGTCGCGCAGCACCGCGTGCGTGCGCGGCGTCGTCGCCGTGAGCGCGCACGTCACCGAGGGCTGACGGGGAAACGGCATCCCGCCCTCCCCTTCCACCTGGGTGCGCCAGGAGAAAGGCCGCACGCGGGTGTCCCCCGGCTGCGGCTCCAGCGCGTCCCAGTCGATGCTCGCGCGCGCCAGCCGCGCCGGCGTGCCCGTCTTGAAGCGGCCCAGGGTGAAGCCCAGCGCGCGCAGCGACTCCGACAGCCCGCGCGCCGCGTCGTCACCCAGACGGCCGCCGACTTCCTTCTGCTCGCCCACGTGCATCAGCGCCTGGAGGAAGGTGCCCGTGGTGAGCAGCACCGCGGAGGCGGACACCTGCGTGCCGTCCCCCAGCACCACGCCTTCCACCCGGCCTCCGCCAGCCACCAGCGCTGCGACTTCGCCCTCGCGCACCGTGAGGTTCGGCTGAGAGAAGAGCACCGCCTGCATGCCGGCCGCGTAGGCATCCCGGTCACACAGCAGGCGCGAGGCCTGCACCGCGGGCCCCTTGGAGGCGTTCAGCGTCTTGAAGTGCGTGCCCACCTTGTCGGCCGCGCGCCCCATCTCTCCGCCGAGCGCATCCAGCTCTCGCACCAGATGGCCCTTGGCCGTGCCACCCACCGCCGGGTTGCAGCTCAACACCGCCGAGCGCTCGCGCTTCAGCGTCAGGCCCAACGTGGCCAATCCCATCCGCGCGCAGGCGAGCGCCGCCTCACTGCCCGCATGGCCCAGCCCCACCACGATGACGTCGTACCGGAGTCCCATGTCTCACGAAGGTCGCGGGCGACACGGGCAGGCTGACCTGCCCCGCCGCCGTTTCGCGCCTTCGTATGGCGCCCAACCCGGGCCCTTGGCAAGCAAAGGCCCCCGAGAGAGGCAGGGCACCCGATGGAGCGAGCGCCCTGCCCTGCCCTCGTTCGAGAATTTACGGAAGCGCGCGAGGCAGGCAGTGGGAGGGGATGAGGCGCTGTCTGCCTCGCGCGCACCGGCCACCTGGCGGAAGGTCGGGCCCGGCTTTCGAGCCGGACCGCGCCCCCCGTCCCGGGCGGCAAAAAACCAAATCGTCGCGTGGTGAGAAAGGAATGGCGCCGCCCGCCCCCCCGGGTTGACGGCACCTCCCCGCTCAACGGACCCGAAGGCCCGCCCCACGCTGGCGCGGCCCCCGACCCCCATGGCCAGGGCACCGCGCTTCTCCCCCGCGCGCGGCGTCACCTCTCCGCCGCGCGCGGGGGAATCGGGTGTCGCGTACACGGATGGGTGGACTCGCTCCGTGCGGTGAGGGCGCAGTGGCGAAATCAAGCTCGGGCCGCCAGGGCCCGACACCTTCGTGTGCGCGACGGGAAAAGGAATAACCCGGGGGTCTGACATGCCGATGGCGGCCTACGAGGCTGCTCGCCGGTGGTGTGTACAGCCATGGCGTTCCCTTCCAGCAATCGTGCTTCTGGGCGCGCGGCACATTCACGGTGCGGAGCCGGGGAGCCGGTTATTCGCCGGGGCTCGGCCATCGGCCCAGGGAGTCCATGACCACGCCTTCGACCAAGTCCACTGAGAAGGGCACACTCGGCCTCGAGCTGCTGCTGGGAACGCTGACCGCGTTCGCACCGCTCTCCATCGACATGTATCTGCCGGCGCTGCCGCGCATCGCGGAGGACCTGCAATCCACCGCGCCCGCCATCCAGCTCACGCTCGCGTCGTGCTTCGCGGGACTGGCGCTGGGCCAGCTCTTCACGGGCCCGCTCATCGACCGCTTCGGGCGCACGCGTCCGCTCTACGCGGGCCTGGCGCTGTACATCCTGGGCTCGCTCGGCTGCGCGCTGGCACCGTCGGCTTCCATGCTGGTGGCCATGCGCTTCGTGCAGGCGCTCGGTGGCTCGGTGGCATTGGTCGTTCCACGCGCCGTGGTGCGCGACTTGTGGTCCGGCGCCAACGCCGCGCGGACGATGTCGCGGCTGATGCTGGTCATGGGCGTGGCGCCCATCCTCGCGCCGCTGCTGGGCGGACTGGTGCTCCAGTATTCGGGATGGCGGGCCATCTTCGTGGTGCTGGCGGCGGTAGGCGCTGTGGCGCTGGCCTGCGTGCTGAAGTCGCTGCCGGAGACGGCGCCCCCGCACGTGGGTTCGCAGTCGATGCTCTCCCGGATGGGCGCATTGATGAAGGACCCGGACTTCGTGGGCCCCGCACTGGCCGGAGGCTTCGCGCAGGCGGGCATGTTCGCGTACATCGCGGGCTCGCCATTCGTGTTCATCTCGCTGTATGGCATTCCGGAGGAGCACTTCGGCTGGTTCTTCGGCGTCAATGCGATGGGGTTGATTGCGGTGGCGCAGCTCAACCGCAAGCTGGTGACACACCTGCCGCTGCACCGGCTGCTGCGTCTGGCATTGAGCCTGTGCGTCGTCACGGCGGTGGCCGTGCTGGCGGTGGCGTGGACCGGCTTCATGGGCCTGTGGGGCATCGCCGTCACGCTGTTCTTCTTCGTGTCGGCCATGGGCCTGGTGGGACCCAACGCGGCTGCGATTGCACTGGAGCGGCATGCCGCGCGCGCGGGCATGGCGTCGGCCGCGCTGGGCGCGCTCCAGTTCACCGCGGCGGCCGGCGCATCGTGGGCCGTGAGCACGTTCAACAATGGCACCGCGATGCCCATGGCCGGTGTCATGGCCGCCATGGCACTGCTTGCGTGGCTCGCCGCGTTCTTCGGGCTCCGGGCACGCACGCGCCAGCAGGGGGCAGGGGAGGGTGCCCAAACGCACGGGCCACGAATCGTGTCATCGTCCTCCGCGCCATGACTTCCACCTCGCGCACCGTCCAGGGACCCACGGGCCAGCTCGCAGTCACCGACACTGGCAGTGGTGGCCTCCCCGTCGTCTTCGTCCACAGCAACGCCTCCCGTCGTGAGCAATGGGCCGCACAGCAAGCACACCTGAAACAGCGCTCCGTGTCGTTCGACCTGCGTGGCATGGGCGACTCGGAGCTCGACGCCCAGGGCCGCTACGGCGCCGAGGACATGGCCAATGACATCCACGCGGTGGCCACGGCCCTGGACCTGGAGCGCTTCGTCCTGGTGGGCCACAGCTTCGGCGGCTACGTCGCGGCGGAGTACGCCCGTGGCTGGCCCGAACGGCTCGCCGGGCTCGTCATCGTGGATGCCGCGGGGACGATGCCACCGCTTCCGCCCGAACAGCTCCAAGGCTTCCACGAAGGCACACGTCCCGAGTCCTACCGCGCCTTCATGGACGCATGGTTCACGCCCATCCTCCAGAACGCGAAGCCACACACGCACGAGTCGGTGATGCGCTGGCTGCATGCCACGCCGCGCGAGGTGGTGGTCGGCGCGCTGGAGAGCATGCTCACGTTCAATTCGGACCGTGTGCTGGAACGCTACAAGGGCCCCCTCCACACGCTCGTCGTGGATGCCTTCATCCAGCCCAATGCCTACCACCTCCTGTACCCGGGCACGCCGCACACCGTGTTCTCAGGTGTCAGCCATTGGCTGATGATGGATGCACCGGAGCGCTTCAACGCCGCGCTGGATGCATTCCTCGCCACACTGGCGCCGCGTTGAAGGAAAGGGGAGGGCGCGTCACATGCTTCGCACCGCGTCCTGGACTTCGCGCATGGCCATACATGCGAAACGTGACGCGTCAGGAAATTCCCAGCACCCGATCCTCGACGGAGCGGTGTAGCCCGCTGCGTCAGGAAAGCAGGCACGGCCATTGCTGGGTTTCACATGCAGGAGGCTGCAATGAGACGACTCCGCCGCACCTGCTTCGCGCTGGGGATTTCATTCGTCGTCACCGGATGCACCACCACGCTGTACAAACCCAATCAAATCAGCGCGCCGCTCCTGAGAGAGGAGGGTGAGCTGAAGGGAACACTCGGCAACAACAACCTCCAGGTGGCCTGGTCCCCACGCGAGGGCGTGGGCTTGCTGGCCCAGGGTTATTACGAGCGGTACGCGGAAGGGGAGCGCCGCGCGAACGGCGCGCTCGGTGAAGTGGGCGGCGGCCTCTACGGCACCTTCCTGGGAAACGCCGTGTGGGAGGCCTACGGCGGTCTGGGCTACGGCCAATCCACCGCGAGCGACCGGCTGGAAGCGAATGGCGCCATGCCCCGCGACGTCGGCTTCACGGCCCGCGCAGTGCGTGCCTTCATCCAACCGAACCTGGGCTACGTCACGCCCTACTTCGAGCTCGCGGGCTCGGTGCGCCTGTCCGCGGTGAAGTACGTCTCGCTCGACGCGAACGGCTACACCGACGCGGAGCGCTCCCGCGAGTTCCTCGTGGCCGACGACGTGACGCGCCCCGTGTGGCTTTTCGCCGAGCCCGCCGTGACGGTGAAGGGCGGCTACAAGTGGGTGAAGGTCTACGCCCAGCGCGCGTGGGCGCTCAAGCTGGGTGGCAAGCCGCTTCCCCATGAGCGGGACAGCACGGTGGTGGGCCTCAGCGTGGACGTGGCCAGCTGGTACCACGATTTCCAATGGGGCTCCCGGTAACCAAAAGCCCCGCGGCGCCACAGGGGCACCGCGGGGCTTGATTCCCTCACAGGGGTGACGGACTACGGCGTCACGGCGCGGCCGGGACCTTCGCGGGAGGCGCGGCCTTCTTCTGCGCGGTGGCGAAGTCTCCCGCGCGCACCTGCGTCACCTTCGTCCAGTCCAGGTGACGCTCCATGGCCTTGCGCACGTCCTCCGGCTTGAGCTGGGTCAGCTTCTGCTCCAGCGCCGCATCGAAGGCCAGCGTGCGGCCCAGGAACAGGTAGCTGGCGAGCTGCCGCGCGAGGCTGCCGTCCTGCGCCCGCGCCGACTGCCGGTACTCCAGGATGCCCGTGCGCGCCTTCTGCAGCTCCTCCGCCGAGTAGCCCTTCTGCACCGCGCGAGTCACCTCTTCACGCATGGCCGTCTCCAGCCGGGCCGCGTTCTCCGGGGCGTAGATGGCGTACGTGAAGAAGGTGCCCACTTCGTCGACGTCGCTCGCGTCCAGGCTGCTGGCCACGCCGTAGGAGAGGCCGTCCTGCTGACGGATGCGCGTGGCCAGCCGCGAGTTGAGGAAGCCGCCGCCCAGCACGAAGTTGCCCAGCACCAGCGCCGGCCAATCCTTGTCGTCCTTGCGAAGCTTCAGCGACTGGCCCGCCATGTAGTACGCGTTGGCCTTGTCCGGCGTCTCCAGCGCGACGGACGCGGACTCACCGCCGCCGAACACCTGCTGCACGCGCTGGTACGGCGCGGGGCTCTTCCAGTCGCCCAGGAGGGTGCCGGCGAGCGCCACGATGTCCTTGGACTCGAAGTCACCCACCACGGCCAGCTCGCCATTCGACGCGCCGTAGAAGGCCTTGTGGAAGGCACGCGCCTGCTCCAGCGTGGTGTCCTTCACCCCGGCGATGCGCTCGTCCAGCGTGGCCACGTAGTAGGGGTGGCCCTTCGGGTAGTGGCCCGACAGCGAACGCCAGAAGGCGATGTTGCCCAGCGTCTGTGGCTCACTGCGCTCGGACTCCAGCGACGCCAGCCGCTCCTGCTTCAGCATGGCGAACTCCTTCTCGTCGAAGGAGGGCTCGCGCAGCACCTCGGCCACCAGCTTGAGGACTTCCGGCAGGCTGTCCCGCGGGCACTCGATGGAGGCGGAGACACCGGTGCTGCTGCCATCCACGCCCACGCGCGCCTTCAGCTTGTCGAACGCGTCCTGGAGCTGCTGCCGCGTGCGCTTCTTCGTGCCGCGCATCAGCATGCGTCCGGCGTACTGCGCCGCGTCCGACTTGCCGCGCAGCGCCTCCTCGGTGCCCCAGCGCAGGGTGAGGGACACGTTCACCATGTTGCCGCGCGTCTTCTTCGGCAGCACCGCGTACTTCACGCCCCCCGGCAGCTCACCGCGCTGCACGCGCGACTCGATGTTGGCCGGTGACGGGTCGAACGCCTCGCCCTGCGCCACGGCGTCACGGCCCTTGAAGCCCTCCATCATCGTCGCCACGTCCACCGGCGCCGGCAGCTCCGCCCGGTCCGGCTTCGGGGTGGGGATGAAGGTGCCCAGCGTCCGGTTGGAGGACTTGAGGTAGGCGGCCGCCACGCGCGTCACGTCCTCGGTCGTCACGGCCTCGATGCGGTCGCGGTGCAGGAAGAGCAGGCGCCAGTCACCGGTGGCCTCCCACTCCGACAGGTTGATGGCGACGCGCTCGGAGTTGTTGATGGTGAGGTCGATGTACTTGGACAACGTGGCCTTGGCCCGGTTGACCTCTTCCTCGGTGAACGGCGTGCGGGACGCGTCCTCCACCGTCTTCAGCAGCGCCTCGCGGGCCGCGGCCACCGGCTGGTCGTCACGCATCTCCGCGCTGAAGACGATGATGCCCGGGTCGCGAAGCTGGAGGTTCGACGCGCTCACACGCGAGGCCTTCTTCGTCTCCACCATCGACTTGTAGAGGCGCCCGGAGGGGTTGTTGCCCATGACCAGCGTCAGCACGTCGATGGCCGCGAAGTCGGGGTGCGCGCCTTCGGGCACGTGGTACAGGCTGGTGAGCAGCGCGGTGTCGCCCACGCGACGCAGCTGCACCTCGCGCTCGCCGTCCTGCGTGGGCTCCGCGGTGTACGTGGCGGGCAGGGGAAGGCCAGGCTTCTTCAGCTTGCCGAAGGTGTCCTGAATCATCGACAGGGCCTTGGCCTCGTCGAAGCGGCCCGCCACCACCAGCATGGCGTTATCCGGCCGGTAGTACTTCCGGTAGAAGGCCTGGAGCCGGTCGATGGGGACGTTCTCCAAGTCGGAGCGCGCGCCGATGGTGGACTTGCCGTAGCTGTGCCAGATGTACGCGGCGCTCATCACGCGCTCGAAGAGGATGCCGCGCGGGTCGTTCTCACCGGATTCGAACTCGTTGCGGACGACGGTCATCTCGCTGTCGAGGTCCTTCTTCGCGATGAAGCTGTTGACCATGCGGTCGGCTTCGAAGGACAGGGCCCAGCGGAGGTTGGCGTCGGAGGCCGGCAGCGTCTCGTAGTAGTTGGTGCGGTCCAGCCAGGTGGTGCCGTTGGGCCGGGCGCCGCGCTCGGTGAGCGCCTGGGGCACGTTGCGCGTGGTGGGCGTGCCCTTGAACATCAGGTGCTCCAGCAGATGGGCCATGCCCGTCTCGCCGTAGCCTTCGTGCTTGCTGCCCACGAAGTACGTCACGTTGACCGTCACCGTGGGCTTGGTGGGGTCGGGGAAGAGGAGCACCTTCAGCCCGTTGGGCAGGCGGTACTCGGAGATGCCTTCCACGCTCGTCACGGGGGCGAGCGCGCGGCCCTTCGCCTTGTTCTGCGTGACAGCGGACTGGGTGGCGGGGGCCTTGTTGGCGGCGGCGGGAGTCTGGGCCCACACTGGAGTGCCGGCCACCATCATCAGGGCCGCCACCAGGGAGAGCGGGGTACGACGCTTCATGCGGTCCTCGCGGGTCGTCTGGGAGTGCACCGGCTTCTAACCCGAGATGTCCCCCGGGCCATCCCGAACGGTGGCACTCCGAGCAACCCGGCGTCGCGGACGTACCGTCACGCAGGGAAAGCACGGGGACGCGCAAGCATCGTCGCCCGCGCGCGTTAGTAGTAAGCACCCCTTGCCAGGGCCGTACCCTGTCTCTCCCGGGCATCAGGAGTCCCTTCGGATGAAACGATTCTTCATCGGCGCGCTGGCCTTCGTGGGCGCGCTGTCTGTCCTCTTCGTGGTGGGCCTCGTGGGCCTGATGCTGCTCGCGTCCGCGAGCAAGCCCGGGGTGCCCTCCAACCTCGTGCTCGAGCTGGACCTGGAAGACCCGCTGTCGGAGCACGGGGGAGGGGACTCGCTGGTGGGGGCCTTTGGCGAGGAACCCACCACGGTGCGTGACGTGGTGGAGGCGCTGGAGAAGGCCGGAGACGACGCGCGCGTGAAGTCCCTGCTGGTGCGCATCGGCCATCCGGGGACGCCGGCCGCCACGCAGGAGCTGCGCGACGCGGTGAAGGCCTTCCGCGCCAAGGGCAAGAAGGCGGTGGCGTACTCCGACACCTTCGGCGAGCTGGGCAACAGCACGCTGGGCTACTACCTGGCGTCCGCCTTCGACGAAATCTACATCCAGCCGTCGGGCGACGTGAACATCAACGGGCTCGCCTTCGAGCTGCCCTTCGCGCGCGAGGCCTTCGCCAAGCTGGGCGTGACGCCTCACTACTTCGCCCGCTACGAGTACAAGAACGCCATCAACTCCTACACGGAGCAGGACTACACCGCGCCGCACCGCGAGGCCACCGAGGGCTTCACGAACAGCCTCTTCGGCCAGATTGTGCGCGGCATCGCCGCGGACCGCGGGCTGACGGAGGACGTCGTGCGCGGCCTCATCGACAAGGCGCCGCTGATGGCGCAGGAGGCGGTGGAGGCGAAGCTGGTGACGGGCCTGCGCTACCGGGACGAGGTACTCGGCGGGCTGAAGGAGCAGGCCGGCGAGGGCGCGCGCTTCCTCTACGTGAAGAAGTACCTGGAGCGCGCCGGCAGGCCGAACGTGTCCGGGAACACCATTGCCCTGGTGTACGGCGTGGGCGAGGTGATGCGCGGGAAGAACCAGTCCAACCCGCTGTCGGGTGGACAGTCCATGGGCGCGGAGAGCGTCGCCGCGGCGCTGCGCAAGGCCACCGAGGACTCGCGCGTGAAGGCCATTGTCTTCCGCGTGGACAGCCCGGGCGGCAGCTACGTGGCCAGCGACACCGTGCGCCGCGAGGTGCAGCGCGCGAAGGAGGCGGGCAAGCCCGTCATCGTCACCATGGGCAGCTACGCCGCCAGCGGTGGCTACTTCGTCGCCATGGAGGCGGACCGCATCGTCGCGCATCCGGGCACGCTCACCGGCAGCATCGGCGTGTACGCGGGCAAGTTCGTCACGGCGGGCTTCTGGGAGAAGCTGGGTGTGAACTTCGACAGCGTGGCCGTGGGGAAGAACGCGGAGATGTTCGGCTCGGACGCGGACTACACGCCGGAGCAGCAGGCCCGCATGGACGCGTCGCTGGACCGCATCTACGCGGACTTCACGACGCGCGCGGCGGCCAGCCGGAAGCTCCCGTTGGAGAAGCTGCAGTCGCTGGCCAAGGGCCGCGTGTGGACGGGCGAGGACGCCCTGGAGCACGGGCTGGTGGATGCGCTGGGCGGCTATCCGAAGGCGCTCGAGCTGGCGAAGGAGGCCGCGAAGCTGCCGGCCGATGCCCGCGTCAACGTGGAGGTGTACCCGCGCAAGAAGCCCGCGTCCGCGGTCCTCTCCGAGCTGCTGGGCCAGACGGGCGACAACAGCGAGGACGACGCCGCCTCCATCAGCGTCCTGTCCCCCTGGACCACCCTGGTGGCGGGCGTGCGCAAGGTGTACGCCGTGGGTGCGCGGATGGGTCTCTTCGAGGGCACGCGCGGCGAGCTCTACGCCCCTCTCCCCGAGGCAAGCTGGTAGCGCGTCCTCCCAGGACGCGGACGCGTGGCACCGGGACGCTTCGGTGCCACGCCGCGCTGCTCGCGGCGTCCCTCCGGGGACGACTCAGACTGACGCCGGCGGTTGCGGCACGTCCGGCAGCTGGGTGAGCGGGCGGCCGAACATGGAGTGGTAGCGCAGCTCCCGGGAGACACAGCGCTGCCTCCGCGTGTCGAAGACGAGGCACCGGTCCACCGGCCCCGCGTAGACGTGCAGTGAGACGGCGGGGCCTCTCGCCGCGGTGACGCGGTGGATGGGGGCCTCCGGGCAACGGAAGTCGACGAAGCCCGCGCCCACGGGGCCCACCATGACGGGAGGCCCCAGCCGGGCCGGCCCCGGTCCCAGGCCCCCGTCTTCCAGGGTGTAGTTCTCCAACACGAAGCCCCCGGACTGGACGCTGAACCAGCACTCCTGCCCGTCATGGTCGTGGATGGGGGAGAAGGTGCCCGCGTCCCAGCAGTTCAGCAGCACCTCCAACCTGGCATCCCGGTAGATGAGGTTGCGCGTGTAGCGCCCTCGCCGGAAGTGCAGGTAGGGCTGGAGGCTGGCCGGCTCCAGCACCAGGCCCGCCAGGCCTTCTCCCACGCCCTCCAGGCCCGGCATCCCGCCCGCCTTCTCCCGAAGAAGCTCCACCCATTCGCCCAGGCACATGGCGTTCATGGGAGTGAAGCTAGGCAACGCTCCGACACGGTGCTTTCCGGCTTGTCGGGCGGAGGACGGCTCGACGCGTCGCAGCGCACGTGAGGACAGGTCGACCATCGAGTAGCAGACGCCCGCGCCCGGCGAGGGGGATGGGGCTCGGTCCCCACCTTGCAGGTGGCGCGGCGACGGAAGCGTCTGTCGCCTGCCGGGAAGCTCCCAGGCGAATGGAAGCGTAGAAGACATTGTGACTTTCCTGGACTCGGGCTGCCCCACGGGGCTGGCGGCCAGGGCGGAAGGCGTGAGGGGGACGAGATGAAGAAGCGACTGGGTGACATCCTGCTGGAGCGGGGTGTGGTGGACGCGTTGCAGCTCCACTCGGCGCTGGCGTACCAGCGCAAGTGGGGCGTGCCGTTGGGGCAGGTGGTGGTGGACCAGCGCTTCAGCACCGCGCAGCAGGTGTTGGAGGCCCTGGCCTTCCAGGCGGGGATGCAGACGGTGGACCTGGACGTCCAGCCGCCGGACGCGAGCCTGACCTGGCTGATTCCGGAGCGCGTAGCGGAGGCGCACCGGGTGGTGCCGCTGAAGCTGGAAGGGCAGGGGGGCCGGGACTCGGTGCTGGTGGTAGCCATCGCCGCACCCGCCAGTCTGGCGTCCCTGGACGCGGTGAAGAGCGTGTCCGGCAAGCCGCGCGTGGTGGCGAAGCTGGCGTCGGATGTGGCCATCCGCAGGGCCATTGGGCGGCTCTACCGAGGGGAGACGGGTGACGCGGCGCCCCGGCGGGCCGGTATGGAGAGCTTCTCGCTGCCGGAGGCGGACGAGAGCATGCCCATGGTGCTCGGCGGCAGCATGGCGGAGCTGACGAACATGGAGGCTCCTGGCGGTGAGGATGGGCTGCCGCTGCTGGGCTCGCTGGAGGAGGTTGTCGTCCAGGCGCAGGCGGTGCCCGCGGAGATGAGGCGGCTGGTGCAGGCCATCCGCACCATGCCCGAGCCGCTGGCCGCTGTCGCGCAACCGCTGCCCCTGGAGGCAGGGCGCTCCGAACAAGCCGCGACGCCCGCCACGACGGAGGGCTTGCACCTGGCGCATGTCTCGCGGCCTGGGTCCACGAAGGCGCCGTTCTCCGCGCGCGCCATGCAGCTCACGGTCGGAACGCGGAACCACGTCCCCACGGCGTTGCCCGTGCTCACGGCCGCGCAGCCGGTGCCCATGGCTCAGGTCCTGGTGTACGGCTGGGGTGAGGAGGCCACCACCGGGCTGGTGCGAGTGATGTCCGAGGCGGGCCTGCGGGCTCGAGTCACAAGCACGGAGGAGCTACTCGCGGCGAACGCGGCCCAGGTCGTGGTAGCGCCGCTGCCGTCGATGGAGGCGCTGCCGCGTCAGGTCCACGCGCAGGTACTGGTCGCGGGCAAGATGCCGGAACAGGACCTGCCTCGCGCCCAGGCGGTGGGGGCCCGCGGCTTCCTCGCCGCTCCGGTGGATCCGGATCTCCTCCTGCGCGCGGTGCGGCGGCTGGCGCGCCCCGCTGGTGACGCGGACCTCAAGCGCGCCAGCTGAGGGACAGGAAGAACCACCACGGCAGCAAGTCGAAGCGGGGCGCCGAGGTGGCGGCGCTCTTCTACTCGCTCATCGAGACGGCACGCCTGCGCGGCGAAGAGCCGGGCCACGACATCCAGCGTGCTGCGCTGGCTGCCATTCAGAACCCGGAAGCCGTCACGCTCCCCCAGAGCCAGGACAGACATTCGCGCCCGCCAGACTCCCCTGCCAGGTCAGGCCTGCACCGGCACGGGACACGGCGAACAGATGCCTCGTTTCAACCGCTTCGCCCCAGCTCCGCGACGGTGAACGACGGCTCGGACGACATCCGCAGGCACTGAGTGAACAAGTCATCGCGCCGCACCACCTTCATCCAGCCGCTTGACAGGTAAGCATCTCCTTACGCATTATCAGTACACGATGATGCACACCGAGCCAGGGGTGTTCGGAGCGATCAGCCATCCGGCGCGGCGCCGCATGCTCGACCTGCTGGTCGACGGCGACCGCCCGGTGAATTCAATCGCCGAGAACTTCGAGATGAGCCGCCCGGCGGTGTCACAGCACCTGCGCGTGCTGCTCGATGCGGGCCTCGTCACCGAGCAACGGCACGGCAGGGAACGGCGGTACCGCCTCGTGCCGGAGCGACTGGAGCCGGTACGCGACTGGATTGCTCACTACGAGCGGTTCTGGGACGACAACTTCGCCCGCCTGCGGCGGCACCTTGAGAAAGGCGACAAGCAGCAATGACGACAAAGACAATCCGACGGGAGCTGAAGTTCACCCAGTCGCCCGCCGTCGTGTGGCGCGCGCTCGCGACCAGCGAGGCGCTCGCTGACTGGATGTACCCGAACGACTTCGAGCCGCGCGTCGGGCATCGCTTCACCTTCCGCGTGCCTCCGGACCCTCGGGCCCAATTCGATGGACTCGTCGTGCAATGCGAGGTGCTCCGGTGCGCGCCTCCGTCCGAGCTCGAGTTCACGTGGGTCGTTGGCGAAGGCTGGCTGGATACCCGCGTCAGCTACCGCCTCGAAGCCGATGGCGATGGGACGCGCGTGCTCTTCGAGCACTCCGGCTTCAAGGAGGACCAGGCGTTCCACGGCGCCGAGTACGGCTGGAAGATGATGCACGGAAAGCTCGCCAAGACACTCGAGAAGGCGTCGAACAACCCGGCCCTCAAGGCCTGAACACCGAGCCCCCACCCATGAACATCGTCTTCTGGATTCTTCAGGCCGTCCTCGCGCTGCTGTTTCTCGCGGGCGGGTCGTACAAGGCGTTCTCGTTCCAGCAGCTCTCGAGCCAGTTCAGCGAGGTCCCCCTCGGGGCCTGGCGGGCGCTCGGCTTCCTTGAGATGGCCGGTGGCGTGCTGCTCATCATCCCGGCGGCGTTCAAGTGGATGCCCAGCCTCACCGCGCACGCGGCCGCGGTGCTCACGTTCGAGACGTTCGCGCTCGCCGTGCTGTACGCGCGTCATTCAACGAAGATGACGCCCGAGAACCCGATGCTCTGGTCGCTCGTGATGGGTGTGCTGATCGCCTTCGTGGCGTACGGCCGCTACATCCTCAATCCGGTGGTGGCAGCCGCCGCGTGACGCAATGACGGACGATGCCCGCGACATCGCCCGTGAACCCAGCGCGGGCGCCAACGCGCATCACGGAACAGCCGCCAGCAGAGAGGGCTTCTCGGAGCCCTCGGGCAGCCACAACGAGCCCAGCTCCAGCGTCGAGGACGGGAAGGGGTCGGCACGCACCAGCGAGTCATCCTCGTAGCTTCCCGTCAGCAGCCAGCCCCGCTTGACGCGCTGGTACACCTCCAGCGTGCGCGCGGCGGGGTCCACCAGCCACACGTGAGACACGCCCGCTCGAGCGTAGAGCGGCAGCTTGCGCGCGCGGTCCAACGCGGCGGTGGAGGGCGTCAGCACCTCGCAGACCCAGTCTGGCACCAGCGTGAGGAAGGGGACGTCCGGCTCGAAGGGGACGTCCACGCGCTCGCGGCGCCAGCCGGCCATGTCCGGAACGAGCATGTCGTGACCGAGGTGCAGCTCGGGCGCGCGCAGGAAGCACCAGCGGCCACTGCCGCCACGACGCTTGTCGAGCTGCTCCCCCAGCTCCACGCCCAGCATGAAGGCCGCGCGCGTCTGCGCGGCAGTGGGACGAGGCGAGGCGACCAGCTCCTCGTCCAGAATCTCCCCCACCCAGCCCGAGGGCAGGGCCGAGAGCATCGAATGGTTCGCCAGGGGGATGATGCCTTCAATCACAGCGCCTCCGAGAATCACCGGTTGAGGCGGGCATTCTAGGGGGCCGTCTGACACGTCCTCCGCTCGACGGAAGGCGTCATTTCCCGATGCAGAAACGCTGGAAGATTGCGTCCAGCAGGGCCTCCGAAACCACGGTACCGGACACTTCGCCGAGCGCCTCCAGCGCGAGTCCCACTTCACCAGAGACGACTTCCAGGGTGGACACGCGCGAGGCACTCACCGCGCGGCCCAGCGCCTCGGACGCGCGACGCAGGGCATCGGCGTGACGCTCGGAGACGAGCGCCACCGCGGAGGGCGTGCCACCGCCCCACAGTCGCCCGAGCATGTCGGAACGAAGCGCGTCCACACCTTCACCGGTGAGGCCACTCACGCGCTGGCGCGGTGAGCTTGGCGCTTCCGTCACGTCGCACTTGCCGTCCACCACCAGCACGGGCGTGCCACCCGCGTCACGCGTCCACGCGTCGGCGTCCGCTTGCGTGACACCCGGCGGCAGCACGAGCACGGCCAGGTCCACGCCGGAGAGCAGCTCACGCGTGCGGGCAATGCCCAGCGCCTCGACGCGCCCCGGCGTCTCCCGCAGTCCCGCCGTGTCGAAGAGCGTCACCGCCAGCCCGTCCCATTCGACACGGGCCTCTAGCGCATCGCGCGTGGTGCCCGGCTCGTCATCCACCAGCGCGCGGGACTCGCCCACCAGCCGGTTGAACAGCGTGGACTTGCCCGCGTTGACGGGACCGAACAGCGCCACACGCGCGCCCCGGCGCACCAACCGGCCCCGCCCGGCCTCGGACAACAGCGTCTCCGCCTGAGCGCGCAGCGCGGTGACGCGCTCACCCACGTCCTCATCCGCGCCCTCTGCTTCATCGGGGAAGCTGAGCACGCCCTCCATGTCCGCATGCAGCGCGCGCAGCGGATCCTCCAGCGCCTGCACACGCGAGGCGAGCACACCGGAGAGTCCCGCGGCAGCAGCACGCACCGCGGCCTCCGAGTCCGCCGCCACCAGGTCCGCCACCGCCTCCGCGCGCGTGAGGTCCAACCGCCCGTTGAGGAACGCGCGACGCGTGAACTCACCCGGCGCGGCGTGGCGCACACGCGCGTCCTCCAGCGCCCGAGCCAGCAGCAACCGCAAGAGCCGCGGACTGCCGTGCGCCTGCAGCTCCACCACGTCCTCGCCCGTGAAGGACTGAGGCCCACGGAAGTAGAGGAAGAGGCCCTCATCGAGCGAGCGGCCCTCCGCGTCCACGAAGGACGCGAGGTACGCATGGCGCGGCGTGGGCTGCGCGGGCACACCCGGGGCCAGCAGCCGGCCCACATCCAGGGCCTCGGGGCCCGACAGCCGGAGGATGCCCACGGCGCCCGCGGCAGGTGCGGTGGCCAGGGCGGCGATGGTCATGGAAGAAGACGTCATACGCGGCCGGTGGAGCGCATCCACCCTGAACAGCGCGGGCCCCGCTGATTCAGCGGGCGCCCATGGGAGGCGTGGAGCCGCGGGCGGCCTTCTCCACGGCCTCACGGTTCTCCTCGATGTACCGCTCCACCGCCTCGTCCTCGAGCTCCAAATCTCGCAGGACGCCCGGGTAGACGAAACGGAACGCGGGGGACTCCTCGTCCCCGCGAAGGCGGAAGCTCATCTTGAGCACCGCCGCGCCGTACAGCTTGTCCTTGAGAGCTTTCGCCTTGCCCATCCCTCGTCTCGCTTCGGGAGCCTCGGCGCGCGCGGCGCGCCCAGCGGCTCACGCGTCGAAGTCGTCCTCATCGTCCGGCAGCATGCTCCGCTTGGGAAGCGGGGCGGGCTTGTCCGGAGTGAACACCACGCGGCGGTTTCGGCCCTCGCCTTCCGCCGCCACCTTCACGCCACCCACTCCTTCTACTGACGTGAGGACGCGCGCGCGGTCTTCAAGCTTCATGGCGGCAATCGCGTAGAAGCGGCCCAGGCTGCCCGACTTCTCCGCGAGCTGTCTGACGGCCGCCATCAGCGCGGCATCCTCTTCCACCGCCACCGAGCGCTCATCCCCCTCGCCCTTGCTGGCGGGAGCAGCCTTGGCGGCGGACGCCTGCGCACCTCGCTGGCCTCCCTTCGCCGGAGCAGGCGCTGGCGCCTGGGCCGCCGCGGCACGGGGCGCGGCGGGGGAGGGGGCGGGCGCGGCCGGAGCCGCGGCTTGAGCCGCCGCGGCCTGGGGCTCACGGCGCTGCCGGGGCTCCGGATGCACACCCGCACCCAGCATCACCCAGCGCCGGTCAGCGCCAGGGCGATGCAGCATCTTGTTCAACAGGAACTGGAGCGAGTCCACCACCTGACTGCGCCGTCCCACCTCCACGCCAGGAGGCGGTGCGGGCTCGAAGTGGAGCGCCACCGACAGGCTGCCGTCGGCGGCGTCCTTCATGTCCAGCCGCGCCGGGAAGCCCATCAGCCCGAGGATGTCGCCGAGGAGCTTCTCCACACGGCC
Organism: Myxococcus xanthus; assembly: GCF_006402735.1. Classification (NCBI taxonomy): domain Bacteria; kingdom Pseudomonadati; phylum Myxococcota; class Myxococcia; order Myxococcales; family Myxococcaceae; genus Myxococcus; species Myxococcus xanthus. The sequence continues at coordinate 9,308,808 of NZ_CP017174.1, forward strand.
CCGGAACTCTCCGGACGAATCGCCGGAGGCCGGGGTGGACGGCGTCTGCTGGGGAACCTGCTCGCTCACTTGCGCCTGCCTCCCGCACCGGCCACCGCCGGCGTCCCACCGCCCGTCTGGGGCTTGTTCCGGTCCAGCCACTTCCGCAGGCCGTACTGCTGGGCGATGGAGAGGATGTTGTTCGTGAAGATGTAGAGCGAAAGGCCGGCCGGGTACTGGAGCAGCGTCAGCGTGAAGATGATGGGCAGGAACCAGGTCATGATCTTCGCCTGGGCCGCATCCATCATCTGCGGCTGCATCTTCTGGGTGATGACCATGGACACGCCCAGCGCCAGCGGCAACAGGTACGTGGGGTCCTTGTAGGTCAGGTCACGCCAGATGGGACCGACGAAGGGCTCGCCGTAGATGTCGAAGCTGTTGCGCAGCGCGGTGAACAGGGCAATCCACACCGGCATCTGGATGAGGAGGGGGAGACACCCGCCCAGCGGGTTCACCTTGGCCTCCTGGTACAGCTTCATGATTTCGAGGTTCTGCTGCTCGCGGTTGTCCGCGTGCTTCTTGCGGATCTCCTCCATGCGCGGCTGGAGCTTCTTCACCTCTTCCATGCTGACCATGGAGCGGTAGGTGAGGGGCAGCAGGAAGAGCTTCACCACCACCGTGAGCAGGATGATGGCCACGCCCCAGTTGCCGGTGAGGCCGTAGAAGAACTTCATGACGGTCAGCAGGACCTTGCAGATGACGGCCCAGATGCCGAAGTCCACCGTCTCCGCCAGCGGCGGGTGGAAGGCGGCCTCGCCCAGGCCGGTGGACGCGCGCAGCGAGGCGCCGGGCACCAGGGACAGGATGTCCGGGTCCTTGGGGCCGAAGTAGCCGCCGAAGCGCAGCGTCACCGTCTCGCCCGGGGCCGCCGTAATCGGGAAGGACGCCGTCACCTTGCGCAGGGTGGGCGTGGCCTCGAAGGAGCACGAGCCGGCGCGCGGCCCTTCCAGCGGGTAGAGCGCGGACAGGAAGTACTGCTGGTCGATGCCGAAGAACTGCACCGGGCCGCGGGCGTCCTCGGCGTCCGGAGCGTCATCACCCGGGCTCATCTTCTGGAGCTTGTCACCCACCCAACAGGCGGAACGGCTCAGGTTGCCCACGCCGCCGAAGAAGGACGGTGCGTGCTCGAAGTTGGGGTCGATGGCGCGGTTGTGGTGCACCTGCAGTTCGCCGCTCTGCGGCTGGCCGGAGGTGTTGCGCACCTGGAGGGTGTAGCTCAGCTCGAACCCGTCCTGGGGCCACTTGAGCGTCTTCACGACCTCCCACGGACCGCGGCGGCCAGTGAAGGTGACGCCGTCCGCGTTGCCGGGGGCGCCTTCATCCAGGGCGTAGTTCAGGTCCGCGGGCAACGGGCTGGCGCCGGTGATGGACACGGCCAGCGGCAGCGGTTGGCCCGGGGTGGGGCGCGCCAGGTCCATCTGCGGCGCGGGAGGAATCTCCTTGCCGAACAGCTTCTGGAAGCCCTGGGCGACGCTGAGCTCCTGCTGCTCCCGCATCTTCGCGCCCTTGAGCACGGCGGCGGTGAGGCCGGCGCCCTCGGAGGAGAAGGCGTAGGTGGCCTCGTCGCGCTGCAGCTCCACCTTGCGCGCCGGAGGCGGCGGGGCCTCCGCGGTGGCGCCCGTCCCGGTACCGCCTTCGGGAGGCTGGACGGCCGGGGGGGTGCCGGCATCGGCGGGCGCCGTGGCCACCACGCCTGCGTCGGGAATTCCCGAGTCGGGCGGAGGCGGAGTGGGCGCGAAGAAGAAGGTGTAGACGGCAGTGGCCGCGAACGAGAGGGCCAGGGCCGCCAACAGTCGCTTCTGCGAATCGTTCGACTGGGGCGAGAGCGGATCGTTCATAGACTCCCCCCTCCACGGGGGAGAGGGCGGCAATGGGTGGAACCCCTCGTCACGGCACCGGGTCGATACCGCCGGGGTGGAAGGGCTGGCAGCGCACGAGCCGCCAGAGAGTGAGCCACGACCCCTTGAGGCCGCCGTGCTTCTCCAGCGCCTCCATGGCGTACGTGGAGCACGAGGGATGGAACCGGCACACCCGAGGGAGCAGCGGTCCAAGGAACTTCCGGTAGAAGCGGATGGGCAGCGAGATGACGAAGGCCAGCGGGCTCATCTGGGCGGCTCCTTCGGCTTCGTCTCCGCGCGGGGCAGCCGCTGCAGCTTACGGGTGACACCGTCAAAGGCACGCGACAGCGCCGGAAAGGAAGCATCCTTCGCGGAGGAGCGTGCCACCAGGACGACGTCCAGGCCTGACGGCCATTGCATGCGGCGCTTACGAAAAAGCTCCCGCAAGACGCGCCTCAAGCGCGCTCGGACGACGGCGTTGCCCACTTTGCTCGACACGGTCAGGCCAACACGCGAGTACGGCCGGCCATTGCGCTTCACGAGGGCCAGGAGGCAGTCCGAAGGGACTTTCTGCCCGCCTTCCTGGACCTCGAGGAACTCGCGCCGTTGAAGCAGGCGCAGGGCCTTGGGGAAGCGCTGGTCTGCCGGGCGGGACTGGCCCGGCGTCGCACCCTCGGCCCTCACACGCAGACTCGCTTACTTCTTGGGAGCGGACACGACGAGCCGCTTGCGACCCTTCGCACGACGGCGCTTGAGGACATCCCGGCCGCCCTTGGTGGCGTTCCGCTTGCGGAACCCGTGGGCGCGATTGCGGCGGACCTTCGACGGCTGGTACGTGCGCTTGGACACGGCTCTTACTCCTTGGTGATGACGGCGGCGCCTCCTACCGCTCCGGCGCGACCTGAACTAGGGAAAGGGGCGGGTCCGTACCCCCATTTCCAGGGTAAGTCAACGTTGGATCACCCTGGCTCACCCTGGAAGCCCCGCCCGGAGGCCCGATCGGACCGCCTGAGGTAGGGCCATGAAGGTCTAGGTGATGCTGACGGTGCCGACCACCGCCCAACGCACGGCGGCGGGAGTCTAACCGCGAACAGCGTGGGCGTCTGTTTCCCTGGCGCTTCTTTCCAGCGAGGGCCTGCCAGCCCGGGCGCCCAACGGGCTCAGACTCGCAACAACTGAGAGCGCTGGGGGCCGCGGATACCCATCCAGAGACACCATCATTTTTTGCGAAGGACCTTTTGAAGGCCCGTTCTTTCGCAAACTCCAGACAAAGGTGTCCACATGTCGTTGCTCACGCGGCCTCAGGTCGTCGTGCTCGGACTTGTCATGTCCTCCGCGCCCGCCCTGGCCCAATTGATTCCCCCCATCATCACGGTGCCGAGCCCCATCCTCCTCTGTAATGCCTACGTCCCCACGCTCGCGGACTGCCAGAACCCCGTCACCTTCTGCGCGAACCTGGCCCGGAACGCGGCGAAGACCAACCCGAACGCCGCCTGCAACGTCCTGGTGCGCGACGCCGCGCTGAACGCCGTAGCGAGCCTGCCCGAGCGCACCGTGCTGGTGCCCGTCACCCGCAACGCGAGCGGCCAGGAGATTGCGCCAGACGCCGCCACCAAGAGCGTGGCCTTCGTCCAGGAGAACCCGAACGCCCGCTACATGAGCGGCCTCTCCAGCTTCATGCTGGGCACCGCGCACCGCGACCGGACCTACTTCCCCGCGTCGACCAAGGCCGCCAGCCTCATGCGCGCCGCGCGCTTCACCCAGCGAAATGCGTGGAACAACTCCGGCAACATCGTCGACTCCTGCCGCGAGTACGTCCACGAGAAGTACTACGACTACAGCGTCTTCGAGGACGCCATCTCCTCCTCGGGCACCGACTACCGCAAAATCTTCAACATCGCCTACGCCCAGGCGCCCGGTGGCGGCAGCGTGCCCGCCTCCGCCATTGGCACCCGCTCGATTGCGGACCCGGTGCAGCGCGGCAAGGACGGCACCCCCATCCAGCCCGCCATCCAGTTCCCCGCCGGCGCGCCGAAGAACGAGTTCTTCACCGTGCCGCCCCCCGCCGAGGGCAGGGTCACCATCGGAACAGGCTCCGAGGACCGGGTGGTGATGCTTCCTGGCTTGATGGGCGCGGCCATCATCCATCTCAAGGACCTGGACCGTCCGCTGAACCTCTACGGCACCATCCTGCCCGAGGCGACGCTGTCCACCCTGGCGAACGGCGCCAGCTACTACAACGAGAGCTGGGCGTGGCACCGCAGCATGAGCGTCACTCGCAACGCCAACGTCCTGGATGAGCGGATGTACGAGTTGGACCGGCTCCAGGAGGAGTTCGCCGCGCTCGTCCAGCAGCGCAAAGAGCTGGTCACCTCCATCACGTCGGAGCTGGCCCGCCGCTACCGCCCCCTCCCAGGGATGCTGAAGGCCGATCCAGAAACGTCCAGCAACCTGACGGACGACGACGAGCCCCAGGACCCGCTCATCCCCCAGCTCTACGCGCTGGCCTCGCTGGATGCCGTCATCGAAGCGGCGCTCCAGCAGGCCCAGTCGCAAGGCTGCCTCAACTTCCAGACTGGCAAGGCGCCCGCTCCCTGCGACTGGTCGCCCAAGCGCTTCGCGCGCAGGGTGATGAACCTCTACCAGGGCGCGCGTGAGCAGGACTTCCAGAAGTGCGCGACCTACACCCGCGACGACTTCGCGGACCTCAAGGCGAAGCCCCTGCAGATTGGCACCGTCAACTACCCCTCGCAGGACTACACGACGAGCCCCTCGCGCCTGGAGACGTACTTCACCCGGCGGGACCAGTACATGCGCGCCCTGTCCGCCACCGTGGGGCCCATGCTGGACCCGAAGACGGCGCAGCCCCGTCTGCGCTGGGAGTCCGGTGACAGCTACAGCCTGGGCAATGACACCTTCGGCGCCACCGCGAACTACCAGGTGGCCGTGGCCATCAACAACGTGAAGAACACGCCCGACTGCGGCCTCTCCCCGGAGGTGACGGGCAGCTTCAACGCCACCGGCAGCGCCCTGGGCATCAGCGCCAACCTCATCAACGCCCAGGTGCAGGTGACGCAGAAGCGCGCGGACATCGACCTGGACGTGCTCGACAACACCATCCCGCTGGTGGACATCCATCAAAACCTGACGCTGGGCCAGTTCAACATCGTGTCCGGCAAACAGGAGAAGAAGGCCACGCTGGTGAACGCGCAGGCGACCTTCGTCGTCGTCGTGGTCCCCGTCACGCTCGGCGCCAAGGTGGCCGGCGTGGTGGGGCTCGAATACGCGCTGACGGCGGAGCACACGGTGACGGGCACCACGGCGTGCAGCGTGACGAATCTGGGCGTCGCCGGACACATCAAGCCCTACGCGCAGGTGGACGGTGAGCTGTACGCGAGCGTCGACCTCTTCATCATCGAGGCGGGCGTGAAGGGCCGCCTCCAGTTGGTCCACGCCGCCGTCCCGCTCGACGGCCGCGTCTGGCTGGCGTCGTCCGGGGGCCAGTTGAAGCTGCGCATGGAGGGGAGCTCCGACCTGAAGTTCACCTTCCTGTCCGGCAGCATCGCCGCCTACGTGGAGGTGGGCGTCTGGCCCTTCGAGGCGGAGTTCGAGGAGACGCTCGTGAGCTGGAACGGCATCCAGGAGAACGTGAAGCTGTTCGACCACGCGTTCAACGTCAACCTCGTCGACCTGCGCTCCCTGCTGTAATCCCCGTACCCGCTGGAGACGCCCCATGAACGCACGCAAGGTCATCACTGGCGGTGCACTGCTGGCACTGCTGCTCCTGGGAGCCGCCTGGGTCTTCCACACCCAGGCCCCCGTCACCGGGGCGCATCCAGCGGCGACGCCCCTCCGCGTCCACTTCCCCGTGGGGGAGCGCCGGACGTACCGCATGGACTACACGGCCCGCACCGAGGTGCGCCTCGCCGGGTCGCAACAGAAACCCACCGCCATGGGGGGCCGGGCCCACTTCGTTGGAGACCTGGTCCTCCGCGGCCACCCCGCGCAGGGCACCGCCCTGCGCGTGGGGCTGAGCCTGGAGAACCTCCGCGAGCACACGCTCGAGCTGTTTGGCCACGCGCTGCTGCCGGACGCCGCGGCCGTCGCGGCCACCTTCACCGGCCGCGAGGCCCTGCTGGACCTGGACGCCGACGGCACCCTGCGCGCCGTCTCCTTCCAGGAGGAAGACCCCTCCCTCTTCAAGAACACCGTGCAGACGCTGGCCGGCGAGCTCCAGTGGGTGCTGCGCGACGGCGCCACCTGGCAAGTGGAGGAGTTGACGTCGCGAGGCACGGCGCTCACGGAGTACGCGCGGCTGGACGAAGGCGCCCTGCCCGCGCGCATCCTCAAGCGGCGCCTGGCCTACCCGGAGCCCCGCGGCATGGGCACGGGCAGCGGCGCCGTGGAGGTGGACTCACGCTTCGAGATGACGCTGGACGCGGACGGCGTCCTGGAGCGTCTCTCAGGTGAAGAGCGGGTACTCCGCCGCCCGACCGGTGGCGGCGAGCCCACCGCCACCTCGCACATCCAGCTCCGCCTGGAGCCCGGCAAGCGAGAGCGCTTCGTGGTGGCGCAGGCCTCCGCCGCGCCAGCCGCGCAGCTCCAGCGGCTCGCGCCGGGTGAACTGGTGACGGACGCCCACGCGCGGGAGCGGATGCTGGCGCAGCAGGTGGATGGACTCACCCCGGAGCGCTTCTTCGAGCTGATGGAGAAGTACGCCAACGGCGGCACCTTCCCGGAGCACAACCACTTCCTCCTCCAGGCCACGGGCCTGCTGGAGCAGCAGCCCGAATTGTGCGCGCGGCTGGCCGACTTCTTCCAGCAGTCCACCCTGAAGCCGCGTGGCCGGGCGCTGGTGCTGGACCTGCTGGCGGGCGCGGGCACGCCGGAGGCGCAGACGGCGCTGGTGCGCGCCCTGTCCAGCCCCCAGGCGCTGGCCGAGCCCGGCTACGGCATGTTGCTCAGCCGCCTGTCGCTGCTGACCAGCCCCACCCCCGACACGGTGCGCTTCATCGAGCGCACCCACCGCACGGCCCGTGACGACACCCGCGTGGCCACCGCCTACGCCCTGGGCGCCACCGCCGGCGCGCTCTACCGGCAGCAGCAGGACGCGGAGTCCCTGGCCGCCGTCCAGCAGCTCGGGGCCGAGCTGCGCGCCGCGCGCACGCCCGAGGACAAGGCCCACCTGCTGCTCGCGCTGGGCAACGCGGGCCTGGAGGAGCAGGTGGACGTCATCGCCCACTACGCCCAGGACGCGGACGCACAGGTGCGCCGGGCCTCGGCCCGCGCGCTGCGGAAGATTCAGACACCCCAGGCCATGCGCACGCTCCTCTCCATGACCGAGGACACCGACGCACCCGTGCAGTCCTCCGCGCTGACGGCGCTGGGCCGCCGGGACCTGGACGACTCGGTCCTGCGCCAACTGCGCGACCTGGTCCTCTCCGGCCGAGTGCCCGTGGAGAACCACCACACCCTCGTGACGGTGGTGGAGCCCTACCTCCAACAAGCGCCCGAGGTGCGCCAGCTCCTCCAGCACCTGCTCACCATGGACGCGCCAGACGCGCAGCTCCACACGCGCATCCGCGGCCTGCTCGAGACGTGACCAGGGCAGGGGACCGTCGGGCTATTCACTACGAGTGAACAGCCCGATGGTGTCCCCCAGTCCTTGGGGTAGGGGAGGGGATGATCCACAACCGGGCCGGGCTGGCATGACCGCCGCGGATCATCCGTGTTGGGAAAAACCCTTGAGGCTACGGCGGTTTT